>NZ_JBHZBH010000009.1:0-195398 GCF_042754765.1 Nonomuraea sp. NPDC059194
GAGGCTGGGGCACGCCAGCACAGTCACATACCCCAGCCTTCTCGCGCAGGGAAACCGATCGATCACCTCGTGCGATCTAGCCATGTAGTACTAGGTCGAAGATGTGTGCGCGAGGCGGCTGCGCGGCGCTAAGGGGCTGGGCGTCTCAGTCGCCAGACAGTGCGGCGGTGGCGTCGCGGCCGGCGCCGGTGGCGCGGCGCAGGAAGCCGGCCAGCAGGTCCAGCTCGGCTTCGGTATACCCGGCGCAGATCTCGTCCATCGCATGGTTCATGCCGGAGTAGAGCCGGAACAGCTCCGCGTTGCGCTCAGGCAGCGCCCTGATCAGTACAGCGCGGCGATCGGCGGTGTCGCGCTCGCGGACCACCCACCCGGCCCGTTCCAGCCGGTCGAGGATGCCAGTCAGCGTGGCGGGATGCAGCCCGGCCTGTCGCGCCAGGGCGGTGGGGCTCATCGGCCCGTGCCGACCGATGAGGTCGAGGCAGTCGAGGTCCACGTCCTTCAGCTCCGCCCGTGCGCTCACCTGCCGATCGAGGAGGGACAGCTGGCCGCGCAGCTCGCGCAGCGCCTCCTTGATCGCCACCGTGGCCCGCCTACGAGGGCGCGCGTCATCCCCATCACCAGACGTGACGTAACTCATATCATATGACTTCCAAACTAGATGCTACGGTTTTCATATCATACGGCATGCGGAAGGAATCGCCATGATCCTCGTCATCGGAGCCACAGGCACCATCGGCCGCCCCCTCATCGACCTGCTCGCCGGCGCAAACACCAAGGTCCGCGCCGTCACCCGCACCACCGCACCCGCTGTCCTGCCTGCCACCGTGCCCGCCACGGTCGAGGTGGTGATCGGCGAACCGTCACGGCCCAGCACCCTCGCCGGGCACCTGGACGGGGTCACCGCGCTGTTCCTCCACCCGCGGGCCGTGAGCGAAGCGGCGGCCGAGCTCGTCGCGCTGGCCAAGAAGCACGGGGTGCGGCGGGTGGTGGCGCTGTCGGCCATCAACATCGACGAACCTCTCGACCATCAGCCGTCGCGCTTCCGCGGTGACCGCAACAAGGAGGCGGAGGAGGCCGCCGTCGCCAGCGGCCTGGAGTGGACGAGCCTGCGCGCGTCGAGCTTCGCGGTCAACGCCCTGACCAGCTGGAGCGGCCAGATCAAGGCGGGCGACGTGGTCCGCGGCCCGTACGCAGGCTTCGCGGAGACGCCGATCGACGAGCGCGACCTCGCGGCGGTGGCGGCCCACGCGCTGCTGACCGACGACCTGGTGAACCAGCGCACCTACCTGACCGGCCCGCAAGCTCTCACGCACGCGCAGATGGTGGAGATCATCGGCAGGACCATCGGCAGGCCGCTGTCCTACACGGAGGTCCCGCCGGAAGCCGCCGCCCAGGGCCTGATCGCCCGCGGCATCCCCGAGCCCTTCGTCACCGCGCTCATGGCACGGTACGCCCGCGACCTCGGCAAGTCGCCGCGGGTGACCGACGACGTGGCACGGATCCTCGGCCGGCCGGCTCACACCTTCGCCTCCTGGGCCGAGGAGCACGCGTCGGCGTTCGGTGGCTGAAAACGGGCGCTTGGGGCTGAAGAGCAGACATTCGGGGCCGAAGGACCGGCGGCCATGGCCGGAGAATCACGGACGGGGCCGGGGCGTGCCGTTGCGGAGCCCGGCCCTGTGCAGGTCCACCACAGAGGAGCAGAACCCTGGCAGCCGAGACGAACCCAAGGATTCACACATCAGTTCACCCTGAAGGACCTACAGTTCGCCTGAAAAGAAGCGCCCACCGAGCTGATCGAGGATCTGGAGCCAGCCACAGCTGGTCCCCTCGATCAGCGCGGGCGTGACCATACCGGTCGCCAGGTCACCGGAGAAGAGGTCGCCGGTGTCGGGACGGTAGTAGACGTTCGCGGTGTCGGACTCGCCGTGGATGAACGTGGCGGTCTCGAAGCGGAGGCCGCCGGCCTGCAACGGTGCGCGTCCTCGAAGGTCCGGTCGGCGTAGGTGCGCTTGGCGGGGAAGTCCGCGTTCGCCGAACGGGCCAGCGGGTAGAAGCCCCGACTGCCCTCCCGCATCGTCTTGTCGGTCGCCTTGGACGCGTAGAGGGTGGCCTTGGGGAACGCCTCGTGGAAGGCGCCCGCCCCGCCAACATGGTCGGGATGGGAGTGGGTGAGCAGGATGGCGGCGACCGGCTTGCCGGTCTTCTTGATCTCCGCCACCGCTTTCCGGGCATTGGCCGGCGTGCGCAGGGTGTCGATGAGGACCAGGCCCTCCGGTGTCTGGATCCAGTAGCCGCCGACGCCTCACGGCTGACCGTGGGCATGTCGACCAGTGTCGGACGCGGCCTCTCGGGAACGCTGCGGGAACGGTTCACCGAACGCCGTCCGGGCTGCGACCTGCGGCTGCGCCAGGTCAACTGGACCGACCCCAAGGCGGGCCTGGCCGAGGGCGAGGTCGACGTGGCGTTCGTCTGGCTGCCGTTCCCCGGTCAGGACGATCTCAACGTCCGGGTCCGAGAGCCGCGCTGGGTCGCGTTCCGGCACGACCACTGGCTGGCCGAACGGGACGAGGTCGACTTTGCCGAGCTCCTGGACGAGAAGTTCCTGGCGCTTCCCCAAAGCGCCGGGCTGCTCCGCGACCACTGGCTCGCGACCGACGAGCGCGGCGGGCGGCCACCGGTGGTCTGCACGACCGTGACGAACGCCGAGGAGACCTTCGCGGCGCTTGAGAGCGGCGACACCATCGTCCTGCTTGCCGCCGGCAACGCCGAGATATACCGGCGGCCGGCGATCATGACCATCCCGGTCACGGGTCTGTCTCCGAGCGTGCTCGCCCTCGCGTGGCGGCCCGGCGATCATCGCAGCACCATCCGTGACCTGGTCGAGGCCCTGTCGCCCGAGCCGCAGCGCCTTCGGACGTGATCCCCCGTTCGCTCGTGGTGGCCTCGGAAGCGGCGGCGGGTGGCGCTGAACTCTCGCGCGACGGGATGACGCCAGCGGGCTGAGCACCACAGGTGGATTCGCACGGCGCGGGTGGACGGCTGAGGACCGGCCCAAGCCGGGACAGGGTGAACCGGCATGGCGGACGCACCACGGCATCGCACGGTTCTGCACCCCAGGCTGGAAGGACGACGGCGTGGAGCCAGAGGGGTGATGGGGGCGGGGGTGGCGGGGATGGCTGGGATGGCTGGGATGGCTGGGCGCCGGCGAGGGGAGAGGGTAGCCGGGGGGCGGGTGCGGCGGCGGCCGGGCTCGTCAGCTCTGGAGGATCCGGTCACTGGTCCGGGGCGGCGACACGGCAGGCCAGGTGGAGCGCCAGGCGGGTGTCGGCATCGGTGAGATCGACACCGAGCAGCCGCTCGATCTTGGCGATCCTGCGGGCCACCGTGTTCCGGTGGACGCCGAGCACGGCCGCCGTGTCGATCAGGGAGGACTCCGTGTCCAGGTACACGGTGAGCGTCCTGGTGAGGTCACCTGGGTCGGCTGCCAGCGCGGCGAGCAGGGATCTGGCCGCAGGGACGAAGGTGTCCGTCCTGGTCCAGGCCAGCAGCAGCTGGGCGAGTCCGAGCCGGTCGACGTGGACGAACCTGCCGGTCTCCGCGCGGGCGGCGGCCAGCCGAGCGGCGTCACGCGCCTCCGACAGGCTGCGGGCGATGCCGCCGGGGCCGTGGTGCGGGCGGGCCATGCCGACGAGCGGGTCGAGGTCGGCCATGCGGCGCTGGGCCTGGCGTACCAGGAGCGCGAGCCTGTTCACCGCGTCGGCGTCCGGCTCGATGTCGGTGGTCACCCAGGCGACCCAGCCGCCGTCCTCCGCGACGACGACCGCGTCGACGGACACCGCTGACAGGGTGGCGACGATGTCGCCGGTCAGGGTCACCACGTCGACGGGACGGCTCACGTCGATGCGGATCCCCGTGTGCCAGCCGTCCAGCCGCCAGCCCGCCTCCGCGGCCCGCCGCCGCAGGGACGGGCCGGGGTCATCGCCCGCCTGCAGCAGCTCGCCGAGCAGGGCGGAGCTGCGTCTGGCGTCGCGTTCCAGTTCCAGCCTGCGCAGCGCCAGCGCCCGCTGAGCCGCGGCCGCGGCCACCGCGAGCACCTCCTCGCCGCCGGCCGTACCGGCCACGACGAGCCACAGCTCCGCGCTGCGGCCTTCGAGCGCG
The DNA here is from genome assembly GCF_042754765.1 of Nonomuraea sp. NPDC059194. Lineage (NCBI taxonomy): Bacteria > Bacillati > Actinomycetota > Actinomycetes > Streptosporangiales > Streptosporangiaceae > Nonomuraea > Nonomuraea sp. NPDC059194. The sequence continues at coordinate 4,159 of NZ_JBHZBH010000009.1, forward strand.
AGCACCGGCACGGCGACGCCGCCGCCCGCCAGCCGCTGGCGCACCGGCAGCGACACCCTGACGTGCTCGTCGATCGGCGGGCCGAGCAACAGGGCCCCGTCCCTGGCCAGCACCGTGACCTCCGCCTGCACCACCGCGCTGGCCAGATCGCGCATCTCCTCCAGCGTGGGGGTGCCGGTGTCGAGCGCCCGGTGCGCGGCCAGTACCCGCCTGGCCGCGTCCACGTCGGGCGAGGCGATCAGCACCGCCAGCCGTACGGCCGTGTCCAGCGGGTCGCCGGGGCAGCCGAGCACCGGCGTCGCCAGCCGCTCGGCGAGCAGAACGGTGCTGCGCAGCAGCGGATCCGTCCCAGGCACCATCAGTGCCGCCGCGCCCGCCTCGACCGCCTTGCTCAGCTCGGCGTCGAGCCGCCAGCTGGTCCTGTCGGGATCGAGCAGCACGACCAGGTCACCGGTGCCGGCCGCGCCCACCGCCATGCGGATGCCGGTCACCTGCCGTCCGGGCGCGGCCGGGCCACCGAGCACGGTCAGGTCGGCCCGATCCAGGAGGTCGGCGACGTTCATGGCCGGCCGTCGAGGAGGCGGGGCGACACGTCGATGCCGAAGGCGGCCGGCCAGACCTGCGGCAGCCGGTCGGGCCGCCGCCAGAAGGAGGGCCCGGGCAGCTGGAGCACCTCCACGCGCGGGCCCTGCCGTACCTCGTCGCAGGCCAGGGGCCGCCCCGTCCTCGCTTCGAGCAGGCAGATCACGTCGGGCGTGGTCGCGACGGGCACGCCGTCGGCGAACACGACCTGGTACTCGTTCTCCATCTCCACGCGCAGCACCGCGCCGCCGTCGTCGAGGATCGTCACCCTGCCGTCGCCGCCCGCCGATCTGACCACCTCGACGACGCGCCCCGCTCCGTGCAGGCGCCCGCCGAGCGCGGGAGCGCGAGGTGCCCGCTCCGGCAGGCCCAGCATGGTACGGCCGAGGGCCAGCGCCCGCGAGAGGCTGCCGACGACGGCCTGCTCCGGCAGGTCGGCCGCGCGGATCGGCCAGTGCGCGAACGCGGCCCACCCGCCGCAGGCCCGCAGCGCGCCGCGCATCAGCCGCTCGCCCGCTTCGGGATCGAACCGGTCCATGATCGTGGTACGGCCGGCCGCGTCCACCAGCGCGTACGGCCCGGCCTGCACACCCTTGCGCGAGGTCGATGACTGCCCCAGCCTGGGGAAGGCCCGCCCCATGAGATCGGCGTCGACCACGGGACGCTCGCAGGAGAAGACCATCAGCCCGTTGATGCCGGCGGCCTCGATCGACATTATCGCGTCGACCCTGCTGCCGCTCCAGCGGGCCACGGCCGCGATGGCCGCGACCATCTCGGCGCCCGATGGCGGTTTCTCCTCGAGCATCCCTGTCGCTCCAGCCAGCCCTACCGGGACGACCATGGCGCCGGGCGGCAGCTCGGACACGGGAACGAGCGGCACGGGGGCCGCGCGCAGCTTGACCCGCAGCACCCGCGCGGCCGTCGCCGTGCGGCCGCCACCGCCGGAGCCGAGCAGGACGCAGCCGCGCTCGAGGGCGGCGACGTCCTGCTCTTCGATCACCCTTCTAGAGTGTCACGGGGTCGAGGTCGTAGCCGAAGTACCTGGGCCCCGCCAGCGCCAGGCCCTCGGGGGTCAGCCAGCGCGGGTCGCACGGCGCGGCCAGCACGGCGACGCGGTGGCCGTACCTCAGCGCCTCGGTCGTCACCGGGTCACCGGTCTGCTGGTCGAGGACGCAGATCAGGTTGGGCGTGGTGGCCACCGGGACGCCGTCCAGCTCCGCCAGCAGGTGCTCGTTCTGGAACGACAGCCGCAGCAGTTCGCCCGCGCCGCCCTTGAGCCTGGCCGTACCGCGGGCGAAGCCGCCATGGGTGCGGCGCTCGACGTCGAGGACCTTGCCGGTGAACAGGACGCGGCCGCCCAGCCGCTCGGCGACCGCGGCCGCGGCCTCGCCGCGCCTGGCCGCCACCAGCGCGCCGAGCTCGGCGCTGAGCGAGAGCGTGGCGGGCACCATGGACTCACGGGCCTTGGCTCCGTCCATGGCGTACAGGACGGTGGTGGCCGAGCCGCCCATCTCCACGGTGGCCGCCCTGGCCAGCCGCTCCGTCCAGTGGTTGCCGACGGTGTCGAGGACCGACCTGTTGCCCTTGTCGTCGGCCAGCGCCATGGGAGAGGCGCGCACGCCGTAGAGGGCGGGGATGAACATCTGCAGCTCGGGAAAGGCCCGGCCCATGCCGTCGGCGTCTATGAGCGGCAGGCCGAGCCTGGCCGCCGCGGCCACGGGGATCAGCGAGTTGACCCCTCCCACCTCGGCGCAGGCGATGTGGGTGGGGCGGCGGCCGAGGTAGCCGCACAGGGCTTCGACGGCGTTGGACAGCTCCGCGCTCGACGGCAGCTTCTCCACCATCACGGTGGGAGCGCCCATCCCGGCGACGGGCAGCACCATCGCGTCGTCGGGCACCTCCGCCAGCGGGACCAGCTCGACGGGCCCGTGCTCGCGCAGCGCGGCGCGGGCCATCAGCCGCCCGATGTAGGGGTCCCCGCCACCGCCGGTGCCCAGGATCGCCGCCCCTCTGGCGATGTCGGCCAGGTGCTCGAGCCTGATCTCACGCATGTGCGGCCTCCTCGATGGACAGCTCTCCGACCGCCTTGACCTTGATCCTGATGGCGTCGCCGGGCAGGTAGGGCAGTGGGATCTCGTCGAGCTCGACGATGTCGACGCTACGGGGCCTGGCGCCGCCCGCGATCGCCCGGTCCACCGCCTCCTGCCGGGCCTCGTCGAGGATCTTCTCCCTGCGCCCGGGCGCGACCGTGTAGATGCGGTCCACCTCGCCGCCGACCTGCGCGATGGCGGCGCCGATCGCGTTGGCCACCGAGTAGTGCTCGGGCCTGCGGACCTCGCCGCACGCCGCCAGCTCGTCGGGCAGGAGGATGGATCCGCCGCCCACGGCCACGACGGGAAGCGGCTCGGGGCTGGTCCGCATGCGCTCCACGGCCTCGGCCACATGGTCGGCGATGCGCTCGAGCACCGCGCCGACCAGATCCTTGTCCAGGTGCGCGACCAGCGAGGGATCGCCGATGTCGGCGCGCCCCGCGGCGACCGCGATGTCGGTCGCGGTCAGCGTCGAGCCGCCGAAGACCAGCGCGTGCTCGGCGAGCAGGTATCCGACGGAGTCAGGACCGACCCGGTGGCCCGGATGCACGCGGCTGCCGCCGCCGATGCCGATCGACAGCACGTCGGGCATGCGGAAGTTCGTCCTGACGCCGGCGACTGTGACCTCGGCGGTCGCCTCCCTGGGGAAGCCGGCGTTGAGAACGCCCACATCGCTCGTCGTCCCGCCGATGTCGACGACGGCGCAGGTGCCGAGCCCGGACAGCACGGCGGCGCCGCGCATGGAGTTCGTCGGACCCGAGGCGAACGTGGCCACCGGATAGCGCCTGGCGAACTCCAGGTCCATCAGCGTGCCGTCGTTCTGGCTGAGGTAGAGGGGCGCGGCGATCCCGAGCCCGGCCATCGCCTGGCCCAGCCCGTCCACGATGTCGTCGGCCAGCTCGCGCAGCGCCGCGTTGACGATCGTGGCGTTCTCCCGTTCCAGCAGCCCGATCCTGCCGATCTCGTGCGAGAGCGAGATGGGCACGCCGGGCAGTTCCTCGGCCAGGATCTGCGCGGCCCGCTCCTCGAACTCGATGTTCACAGGGGAGAAGATGGAGGAGATCGCCACCGATCGGATGCCGCGGGCTCTGATGTCCTCCGCGGTACGGCGCAGCTCGTCCTGATCCAGTTCGGAGATGGTCCGCCCGTCGAACTCGTGACCGCCGTGGCACAGGTAGCCGCGTCCCGACACGGCCTCGACCAACGGATCGGGCCAGTCGACGAAGGGCGGCAGTGCCGTGGTGGCGGGCAGCCCGAGCCGTACGGCGGCCGTGGGCGCGAGGCGATCGGCCTCAACGAGCGCGTTGATGAAGTGCGTGGTGCCGATCATCACGGCGTGCACCGGGCCATGGAGTTCCAGGCCCGCGATGGCGGAGACGATGCCGCCGGTGACGTCCTTGCTGGTGTTCCGCTTGACCGCGGCGACCACCCGGTTGCCGTCCATCAGGACGGCGTCGGTGTTCGTGCCGCCGACGTCTATGCCGATCCTCACGCATTCGCCCCTTCCGCGTTCTCGGTCGCGCTGGCCCCGACCTCGGTGATCAGGCCGAGCCGTCCGCACGCCACGTAGAGCGCGAAGGCGGCCACCAGCGAGTTGACGCTGCCCAGGCCGGCCGTGACGAACACGCCGATCAGCGTGGCGACCACCCAGATGACCAGCGTCACGGGCACCCACATGGGGGCGCCGGCCGGGGCGGCGCCGGTGTCGCGGCCCTCGGCGAGCCGGCCGCGCCAGCGGCGGACGACGAAGTACTCGGCGATCATGATTCCGGCGATCGGCGGGAAGACCACGCCCAGCAGGATCAGGAAGTCGGTGAACCGGTCGAGGATGCCCGCGGCCCCGAGCAGCGTTCCCGCGACGCCGACGAGCGCGGTGATCAGGACGCGGCTCGGGCGGCGGCCGCTGACCACGCCGATGAAGGTGAGCAGCCCGAGGCCGGCCGAGTAGAGGTTCCAATCGTTGATCTTCAGCGTGCCCGCCACGATCACCAGCGTCCCGACCAGGCCGACGGAGGAGACGACGATCGCGATGATGTCGGAGCTGCCGACGGCGTGGGCCAGCAGGACTCCGGCCAGCCCGATGACGTACTCGCCCAGAGTGACCCCGATGACCGTCTGCTTGATGACGTCGCCCGCGTTGCGGTTGAACCGCGTCATGTCGGAGGTGATCACGGCGCCGACCATGAGGCTTCCCGCCACCAGCGCCGTGCCCTGCACCACCGTCATGGGCGGGCCCGGAGGCGGGGAGGAGACGAGCGCGCCGAGGGAGTGCCCGCTCAGTTCCGAGATGATCGACCAGGCCACCAGGGCGAGGAACAACGGGACCGTGACGTACGCGGTCCAGGCCATCGAGCGGAACCCGGCGATCACGATGGCGGTGACCGCCAGGCCGAAGCCGATCGCCCACACCCATTCCGGTGGGCCGCCGATCAGGGCGTGCAGGCCGCGGGCGGAGATCCCGGACTGGATGCCGAACCAGCCGACCAGGCTGATCCCGATGGCCAGCCCGATCACCGCGGAGCCGCCGCGACCGAAGCCGGTCCATCTGGCGAGCATGGAGGTGGACAGGCCCTCGCGCATGCCGATGATCCCGACGAGGATCATCGCGGCCTCCAGGATGAGCGCGCCGAACGTCAGGGCCCAGAACGCGTCCCAGAAGCTCAGGCCGAAGCCGAGCGCTGCGCCCAGCATGAACTGGGTCAGCGCGGACACCTGCCCGAACCGCTGAACGGCGACCGACCACCAGGGATAGCGGGCGCTCGCGGGTACTCGGCTGAGTGAGTAGTCGTCGACTGCAGGGGCCATGGTGCCCTCCCAAGAGACAAGCTTGGGAGAACGCTAGGGGCGACACGGATAACTGCATAGATGCAGATCGCACCATATATCCGGGCGGGTGGGGCACTATGCACCGCCACCGGGCGGCGTTCCTTCCGGAGGGGAGGAGGCCGGCCAGATTGGCCGTGCCCTTGGTCCTGATGATGTAGCCGCCTGTATAGCGGAAGGAGCCGGCCTCCATGGTGCCGGACTCCCGGTTGCGAATCGCCATGCACCTTGGCCGAACATTGCACAATCATGGGCTGACAGATTTTGAAATCTGTCAGCCCATGTGCCATAGTCGTCACCATGAGAACTCTCGGAACCACCGGCCCCCGCGTCTCCGACCTCGGCCTGGGCGCCATGGGCATGTCCGACCTGTACGGCCCCGCCGACGAGGCCGAGTCCATCGCCACCATCCACGCCGCGCTCGACGCCGGCATCACCCTTCTCGACACCGGCGACTTCTACGGCATGGGCCACAACGAGCTGCTCATCCATGACGCGCTCAAGGGTCGCGACCGCGACGCCGTGCAGATCAGCGTGAAGTTCGGCGCCCAGCGCGACTACGACGGCAACTGGCTCGGCTTCGACGGCCGCCCCGCCACGGTGAAGACGTCACTCGCCTACACCCTTCGCCGCCTGCGCACCGATCATGTCGACATCTACCGGCTCTCCCGCGTCGACCCCGCCGTACCCATCGAGGAGACCGTGGGCGCCATCGCCGAGGAGGTCGAGAAGGGCCACGTCCGGCACATCGGCCTGTCAGAGGTCGGCGCCGACACCATCAGGCGCGCGCACGCCGTCCACCCGATCGCGGACCTGCAGATCGAGTACTCCCTGCTGTCCCGTGACATCGAGGCCGCCATCCTGCCGACCTGCAGGGAGCTCGGCATCGGCGTCACCGCGTACGGCGTGCTGTCGCGCGGCCTGCTCAGCGGCCACTGGTCGAAGGACCGCCGGCTCGCCGCGGGCGACTTCCGCTCGGTCAGCCCCAGGTTCGGCGGTGACAATCTCGCGCACAACCTGGCGCTGGTCGAGGGCCTGCGCGACCTCGCCGCCACCAAGGACGCGACCGTCGCGCAGCTCGCGATCGCCTGGGTCCTCGCCCAGGGCGAGGACATCGTCCCGCTCATCGGCGCCCGCCGCCGTGACCGGCTCGCGGAGGCGCTCGGCGCGCTCGACGTGAGCCTGACCCGTGACGACCTCGACCGCATCCAGTCGGTCATCCCGGCAGGCTCGGCCGCCGGAGGCCGCTACGCCGCCGCGCAGCTGGCCCACCTCGACAGCGAGCAGCCTGACGTCGACAACTGACAGACTTGGTCACATGACAGATGGCACCCTGAACGCCGAGCAGATCATCACCGCCGCCCAGGACGTCCTGCGCAGGTACGGACCTGCCAAGACCACGGTGGTCGACGTGGCGCGGGCGCTCGGGGTCAGTCACGGCAGTGTCTACCGGCACTTCCCCAGCAAGGCCGCGCTACGGGAGGCCGTCACCCAGCGCTGGCTCGACGAGTCGCACGCCCCGCTGATGGCTGCGGTCAGGACCCCTGGGCCCGCGGGCGCCCGCCTGCACAATTGGCTGGCCGTCCTGTTCGCCGCCAAGAGGAAGAAGGCTCTCGACGATCCCGAGCTGTTCGCGACCTACATGGTCCTGGTCGCGGAGTCGAGTGAGGTCATCGAGCGGCACCTGGCGGACCTGGTCGGCCAGGTGGAACGGATCATCGGGGACGGCGTGGCCAGAGGCGAGTTCACACCGGTGGACGTGCGTGCGACGGCGCGTGCCGTGTTCGACGCGTCAGTGCGCTTCCATGATCCCCTCTTCGCGCCGGACTGGAGCAAGCCGGGCATCGAGCGCGCGTTCGACGCCGTCTGGGACCTGATCCACGCGGGCCTCGCCAAACGCTGACCAGAAGCCCGGTCGCGCGGACCGCTCGCACGCCGCTCACCCGAACGTGCCGGCCCACCCGGACTTCGGCGGCAGCCGCGGCACGCGTTTCCGGGATGGTGGGTCCGGAGAGTTCCGGGGTGTGGCCACGGCGTCACCGACGCCGCGGCCGTCTTCATCCGCAGGTCGACCACGAACCTGCTGACCAGGTTCGCCAGGGGACCCGCGGGCTCGCTCCAGCGGCCGTCCGGCCGTCAGCCGAGGACGTCGCGGACCGCCGCCTGTGCGACCTCTCTCAACTGCGCGTGCAGGACCGCGTTCGACTCCCGGTCGGTGCGGACCTCCACCACGCGCAGTCCCTCGCCGCGAATCGCCTTGGGCAGGTCGGAGATCTCCTCCACCAGCTGGTACGGCGTCCCGGTGGCGGCCGCCAGGTACCCCAGGTCCACCCCGTGCGGCGTGCCGAACACCCGCTCGAACGGATCTCTGACCCCCGCCTGCGGCAGCAACGAGAAGATCCCGCCCCCGTCGTTGTTCACCACGACCAGGCACAGGTCGGGACGCGGTTCCCTGGGACCCAGGATCAACCCGTTCTGGTCGTGCAGGAACGTCAGGTCGCCCAGCAGCGCGTACGAGGGCCCGTTGTGCGCCAGCGCCGCCCCGATGGCCGTCGACACGAGCCCGTCGATCCCCGAGACGCCCCGGTTGGCCAGCAGCCGCAGCCCGCGCCTGGGCCGCATCGCCTGGTCGAGGTCCCTGATCGGCATGGACGACCCGCAGAACAGCAGTGCCCCGTTCGGCAGCGAGTCGGCCAGGTCCCTGGCGATGCGCGGCTCGGTCATCCCCGACGAGTCCAGGAGGGAGTCGACGGCCGTCCTGGCCGCGGCGTCGGCCCGCCGCCAAGAGTGCAGCCAGGCGTCGTCGCCGGCGGCGACGGGGATCTCGACCGCCTGCGCCACCTGGGTCGCCGACCGTGTCGGGTCGGGCCAGCGGGCCAGGTCGGTGGCCACCACGATGTGCTCTTCGGCTCGCCGCAGCCATGACAGCAGCGGCCTGGACAGTCCTGGGCGTCCGAGCGTGACGACCACGTCGGGCTGGTGGGCGTCGGCGAAGGACTGCATCCCCAGCAGGAAGTGGTAGGTGGAGATGGCGTGGTCGCCGTACCGGCCGCCGCCGTTGGGCTCCGACAGCACGGGCCAGCCCGCCATGCCTGCCGCGGCGATGTAGCGGCGCACGTTCGCCGCCCCGTCGCCGACGACGAGCACGCCGCGCCTGGTCGGCGGGAGGTGCAGCGCCACGGGCGGCGGCGCGACGCGGGCCCGCACCCACGATCCCGCCGTGTCGCCGTCGAGGGACTCGACCCACGAGGTGTCGCCGTCGGGGATCAGGGGCTCCCTGAAGGCCAGGTTCAGGTGGACCGGGCCGGGGTCGGAGGGCCCGAGCGCGCGCTGGTAGGCGCGGGCCGCCAGCGACCGCCAGTAGGCCACCTGGCCGGGCCGTTCCTCGGGCGTTCCGACCTCGGCGAACCACCTGGTGGAGTTACCGAAGATCTTCAGCTGGTCGATGGTCTGGTTGGCGCCGGTGCCGCGCAGCTCGGGCGGCCGGTCGGCGGTCAGCACCAGCAGTGGCACGCCCGACTCGCTCGCCTCGATCACCGCGGGGTGGAAGTTGGCCACCGCCGTGCCGGAGGAGCAGATCAGCGCGACCGGCCGTTCGGACCTGCGGGCCAGGCCCACCGCCAGGTAGGAGGCCGAGCGCTCGTCGATCCGCACGTGCAGCCGCACCCGCGACTCGGAGTGGAGGGCCAGCGCGAGCGGAGCCGAGCGGGACCCGGGAGCCATCACGACGTCGGTGAGGCCGCAACGCACGAGCTCGTCCACCAGCACGGTGGCGAGCGCGGTAGCCGGGTTCACAGGTCCGCCTCCTGCATCCGCCGCAGCCACGACGGCGACTCGATCTCAAACTCCGACAAAAGCGAATAATCCACTGCCGGACGGGACACCGGCAAGAACCCGTCGACGGGCGTCAGCGAGCCGTCCACCACGTCGCCCGCCAGCAGCGACATGGTCCCGAGGCCGCACGCGTACGGCAGGCTGGGCAGCGCCGCGGCCAGGGCGACCCCGGCCGCCAGCCCCACCGAGGTCTCCACCGCGCTCGAAACCACCGCGGGCAGCCCGCATGCCTCCACCACCCGCAGCGCCGCCCTGACCCCGCCCAGCGGCTGCACCTTCACCACGGCGATGTCGGCGGCCTCCGCGGCCCGCACCTTCAGCGGATCGTCCGCGCGCCTGATCGACTCGTCGGCCGCGATCGGCACCTCGACCGCCCGCCGCACCGCGGCCAGCTCGTCCAGCGTCGCGCAGGGCTGCTCGGCGTACTCCAGGTCGAAGGCGTCCAACGCCCTCAGGTGGCGGACCGCCGTCGGCACGTCCCACGCGCCGTTGGCGTCGACCCGCAGCTTGCCCGAAGGCCCCAGCGCGTCACGAACCGCCTCGACTCTTGCCAGATCGTCGGCGAAGCTCTGCCCCCGCTCGGCCACCTTGACCTTCGCGGTGCCGCAGCCCGCCTGCCGTACCAGCTCGTGGGCCCGCTCGGCCGAGACGGCGGGAACGGTCGCGTTGACCGGGATCCGCGAGCGCACCGGCGCGGGCCAGCCCTCGAAGGCCGCCTCACGCGCGCACGCCAGCCAGCGCGCGCACTCGCGCGGGCCGTACTCGGGGAAGGGCGAGAACTCCCCCCACCCCGCGGGCCCCTCGATCAGCACGCCCTCGCGGACCGTCTGGCCGCGAAAACGGGTGCGCATCGGGATCCGGAAGACCCGCGGCCCAGAACCCATCAACGCACCTTCCCAGCTGACGCCTCGTCTGTCGGCACTAACCTTACGAGCATGTGGAGGAACCCGTCGCATCCGGACCGGCCCCTGCGGGCGCTCGTGCTCCCGCCGGGCCCCCGGCTGTTCGCGGCGATCGCGGCGGCGCTGGACGGCGACGGCCCCGCCGTCCTCCCCCTGTCCCCCGACCACGCGGGCGCGGCCCTGCGCGCCCTGCGCCCGACCGAGATCGAGACCGTCGACGGGGTACGGCAGGCCGACGGGCCCGGCGTGCCCTCGGACGTCGCCGTCGTCATCGCCACCTCGGGCAGCACCGGCGCCCCCAAGGGCGTCATGCTGACCGCCGCGGCGCTCATGGCCTCCGCCGCCTCCTCCCTGCGCCGGCTGGAGGCCGCGCCCGGTGGTCGGTGGCTGTGCTGCCTGCCGCCGTCCCACGTCTCCGGCCTGCAGGTGCTCGTCAGGTCGCTGCTCGGCGGCACCGAGCCGATCATCCACGACCGCTTCGACCCCGAGGCCGTCGCCGCCTCCGGCGCCGATCACGTCTCGCTGGTGCCCACCCAGCTCCACCGCCTCATGGAGCGGGGCGCCGACCTCGGCGCCTTCGCCACCATCCTGCTGGGCGGCGCGGCGGCGCGGCCCGGCCTGCTGGAGGCCGCGCGCGCGGCGGGCGCCAGGATCGTCACGACGTACGGCAGCAGCGAGACCAGCGGCGGCTGCGTCTACGACGGCCTGCCCCTTGACGATGTCGAGCTCGCGATCAGGCAGGACGGCAGGATCCGCGTCGCGGGGCCCGTCCTGCTCTCCGGATACCGCTTCGGCGACAGCCCGGTGGAGGGTGGCTGGTTCACCACCTCCGACCTCGGCGCCATCGAGGACGGCAGGCTGCGCGTCCTCGGCCGCGCCGACGACGTGATCAACACCGGCGGCGAGAAGGTCGTCGCCGCCTCGGTCGCGAGCGTGCTCGCCCTCCACCCGGAGGTCGCCGACGTGGCCGTCGTCGGCCGCCCGCACCCGGAATGGGGTGAGGCGGTCGTCGCCGTCGTCGTGCCCGCCGACCCCGGCAGACCGCCCACTCTCGGCCAGTTGCGCGCCTACTCCCGCGAGCGGCTGCCCGCCTACGCCGCGCCCCGCGAGCTGCGGCTCTTGTCCGCACTTCCGCTGCTGCCGAATGGTAAAACCGATCTCGCGGCGCTTCGGACCGGAACCTGACGGCCACCGGCTGCGTCTTATAGGAGCGGCCGTCAAGGCCGGCAGAAGGAGGAGACCTTCATGAACCCATCCCGCAAGATGTGGGTGTCCGCGGCGGCCGTCGGCGTGATCGTCGTCGGGGGCGTCTCCGTCGCGGCGGCCGCCTCGGCGGGCAGGCTCGAGAAGGTGAGTCAGGAGACGAGGGCCGTCGTGAACACACCACCGGCGTCGTCCGATCAGCCCGCTGTGACGAACACCACGAATCCCGCGAACCCCGAGATCCCCGCCGGCACCGGCGGCGGCAACGACGACCCGGTGGTCTCCCACGAGGTCAACCAGGACCCGCAGGAAGTCGTCGACTACTGGACCGACACCCGCATGGAAGGCGCGGAGCCGATGCCCATGCCGGAGGCCCCTGGCAAGCTGAACGACGTCGACGACTAGGCGCTCCACGTCGTACGGGCGGCCGCCGGCTTGGCGGTCGTCCGTTTTTTCATCTCCGTACGGGAACAAATAGCTCCCGATGACGTTATTGATACTGGTGCGCCGAGCGGCCGGAGCCGCCCCACCACAAACTTTCTACTGACTGCGACTCCGTATGGAGGAGGTGTCCTCATGCCCCGAACCGCCGTGGCGACCTCGCCCGCGACCCTCGACCAGCTCCTTGACCGAGGGCGAGCTCAGGGTCACCTTTCCCTGGCGGAGCTGCGGGAGGCTTTTGCCGTAGCGGGGATCAGCCCGACCGAGGGCCGTTCCATCCTGCGCGAGCTCACGGAGGCCGGAGTGAGCCTGGCCGCCGAGAACGAGCCCGCGCTCGGGAAGGCCACCACCGCGAAGAAGGCGACCACCACGCGCAAGAAGAGCACGACCACGAAGACTGCCAAGACCACCGCGAAGGCCCCGAAGAAGGCCGAGACGGTGGCCGCCGACGCCGTGCCCGAGCAGGCCGCCGCCGAGGAAGTCGACGCGCCCGCGGACCTCGAGATGGCCGCGGAGGAAGCCGAGCTCGAGCAGGAGACGCTCGACCTCGACGACAACCAGTCGGTGATGGGCGACTCCGTCCACACCTACCTCAAGTCGATCGGCCGCCGCACGCTGCTGACCGCCGCCCAGGAGGTCGACCTGGCCCGGCGGATCGAGGCCGGCCTGTACGCCGAGTACAAGCTGGACAGCGACCCGAGCATCTCCCCCGCCTACCGCGACGACCTGGAGATGGTCATCGAGGACGGCAAGCGCGCCAAGGACCACATGCTGGAGGCCAACCTCCGCCTGGTCGTCTCGGTGGCCAAGAAGTACACCGACCGCGGCATGGCCCTGCTCGACGTCGTGCAGGAGGGCAACCTCGGCCTGATCCGCGCGGTGGAGAAGTTCGACTACACCAAGGGCTTCAAGTTCTCGACGTACGCGATGTGGTGGATCAGGCAGGCCATCCAGCGCGGCTTCGCCGACTCGGCGCGCACCATCAGGCTGCCGGTCCACGTCCTGGAGATGCTGTCGAAGCTGTCGCGCGTCGAGCGTGACATGCACCAGCGTCTCGGCCGCGAACCCACGCCCGAGGAGCTGGCCGTCGAGCTGGACAAGACGCCCGACCAGATCGAGGAGTTGCTGCGCACCAGCCGCCAGCCCATCTCGCTGAACGCCACCATCGGCGAGGACGGCGAGACGACGATCGGCGACCTGATCGAGGACGTCGACTCCCCCGAGGCGTCGGAGATCGTCGACCGCCAGCTGCTGGGCGACCAGCTGCGTGGCGTCCTGGACAACCTGTCGCCGCGTGAGGCGCGCATCATGGCGCTGCGGTTCGGCCTGGTGGACGGCAAGCCGCACACCCTGGACGAGATCGGCAAGCACCTGGGCCTGACCCGCGAGCGGATCCGTCAGCTGGAGAAGGAGTCACTCTCCAAGCTGCGCCACCCGAGCAACACCCGCCCCCTGCTCGACTGGGCGAGCTAGCCCACCAGAAGCGAACGCCTGGCACCACCCGTGAGGTGCCGGGCGTTCTTTTTGTTCCCTCAGCCGGACGGCGCGTGCTCAACGCCCTCGCCGGGGCGCAGGAGATGACCGGCAGGAACGGGCACCGTTCCCCGCGCTTCCTGTCGCCCGGGTGATCGACCTACTCGCGGGAAGGCCCTGAGCGGGGGTCAGCGAGCGGCGGGAACCGGGCGGGGCAGGCGCGGGATGCCGGTGAGCCTGTTCTCCTCGCGCAGGGTGCGCAGCCGGTCGACCTCGGCGGTCCACCGCGCGCCGTCCGGCGTTGCCTTGGCCTTGCGGCGGGCGATGCGGTCGTCGTAGGCCTTCACGCCGAAGGTGGAGCGCTGGCCCGCCTCGGCGGCGCGCAGCGCGTCGGTGAGCGCCTTGTCCAGCAGCAGACCGGCGGCGCGCAGCTCCAGCTCGGGCGCGTCGGCCTCACGCAGGTCGTGGACCACCGCCTCGGCCTGCCTGGCCTTCTCGATCAGGTCAGGGTAGCTCTTGGAGATCTCCTGGTCGGCGTGGAAGCGCACCTCGGCCTCACGGCTCACACGCGGACGGAAAAACGCCATCGGACAGCTCCCTTTCACTCGTTACGAGCGGTAGCGTACGCGGTTCGGCGCCCGAACACCCACTCGGATGGGCCATACCGGACAGCCCCGGCGCGCCGGTCGCGGGAATCAGGTGCCCGCCTTTACAAAGTATGGCAAGATGATCTCCATGCCCGCCAAGCGACCGCCTGTGCCCCTGTCCCGCGAGCGCATCATCGACGCCGCCCTGCACATCGCCGACGGACAGGGCCTGCGCAGGCTGACCATGCGCAGACTCGGCGACGCGCTCCAGGTGGAGGCCATGGCCATCTACCACCACCTGCCCCGTGGCAAGGAGGCGCTGATGGACGCGCTGGCCGAGCACGTGACCGCCATCCAGGTCGATCCCGCCACCAACTGGCAGGAGACGGCCAGGCAGTGGTGCAGGGCGCAGCGCGCGGCCCTCAGGGAGCATCCGGGGGTGCTCGCACTGGCCCTGACAAAACCCCCCAAAGGGGCTACGGCGATCGCCATCATGGAGCAGACCGAGCAGTTGACGGACGCGGGGCTGGCCAACGCCGCCGACGCCGTCCGCACGATGCGCGCCTTCGTCTTCGGCAGCGTCGCGGTGGAGGTCCAGCAGTCGGGATGGGCCGACCCCGAACGCGACACCTGGACCCGCCGCGACGAGCGGGCGGACGCCGACTTCGAACGCGGCCTGGAGGCGATGCTGCGCGGACTGGCCGCGTAGCCGAGGGTTTACCACTCCGTCGGCGTGTCGACGTTGGTCCGTTATCTTGCGTAAGGCACCCTGTGTGTCGTGGGTCACATGGTCTGGACCACCCCGGGGATCCTCCTTGAATCGTCCTAACGGGCTATGTCGGAAAGTGTGACGCACGCCGCACACTTGGCGCAGAATACGAATCAGCCAAAGACGCTCCCCCGTCGCTTCCAGCGAGGGAGTCACCCAAGAGATATCGGAGGCACGCCGATGTGCCCGCACGACCCGGCATGTCCGTCTGCTGAGGCGCCCGACCGTGAGGCGGCACGCACCCTCGCGTCGCATCCCGAGCAGGGATGGAGCCTTCTGTGCAACGGTGTGGTCCTGTTCGAGGACACCGGGGAACTCCTGCCCAGTGGCGATGTGATCGCTCCCCACAGGCCGCTGCCGCTGGTCGGCGCCGCCTGATCGTCAGTACCGCCCCGCGAGCCAGTCGGCGACCACCTCACCGACCTTCGCGGGGTCCTTCTTGAGGTCGTGTCCCTCGCCCCGCAGCACAACCAGGCGTGCCGCGTCGGCGGCGTCGGGCACCCCGAACGGATCCCTGTCCCCGTTCACCACCAGGACGTCGACGCCCGCGCCCCGCAACTCCTCCGCGCGGGAGTTCTCCGGCTTGCCCGGCGGGTGCAGGGGGAAGGCCAGCGCCACCACGGCGTCGGCACCGGCCGCCTTCGCCGTACGGCATGCGACCCTGGCGCCGTTGCTCCTGCCGCCCTGCACGAGCGGGAGCCCCGGATAGCGCTCGGTCAGCTCCTTGACGACGGCCAGCCACGCCTCGTCCTGCCGCGCGGGCGAGCCCGGCGCCCTGGCGCCCGCCCGCCGGAACGGCTGCGTCACCCTGGCCACCGTGGCGCCCCCGGCCAGGGCCGCTTCCCGTACGGCCAGCAGGTCGGGCGCGTCCACGCCCCCGGCCGAGCCGTGGGTGAGGACCAGCAGGAACCTGGGCCGCTCGACCTCGTCGACGTCGACCAGTGCCGCCCCCCGCGGCGTCATGATCTCCACCCTTCCCACGGTAGCCGCCCCGCTCTCCCCCACCGCGCACCGACCCACGCCCTCGGGGCATCGGCCTGCTGGATCCTCGCGCGCAAGCCGAGCCCGGAGCCGGGTGATCCCCGGCGCCTCGCGCGAGCGGGCGGAACGGCACACCCGGTGACCCCCAGGTTCGTCAGGCGCGACGGCCAGTCGCAGGACCCGAGGGCCGGACTCGGGACGCAAGGACCGGGGCGGGACGCGAGGACGGGCGCAAGGACCGGGGGCCGGACGCGGAGTGCGCGGATTCGTCAGGGGCGGAGGCCAGGGGTGAGGTGCCCGGGTGCGTCAGGCGCGCCGGCCGAGTGGTCGGTGCGCGGGCGTCGCCGATCGGGCCGCCGCGGGCGTGGTCAGGCGCCGGGGCCGAGGGAGTCTCTGCCGAGGCGGAGTCGTACCTGCGCGGCCAGTTCCTCGTCGGCGTGGGTGAGGCCGTAGTCCCAGACCTGGTCGGCGTCGTCGGTGCGCCCCCGCAGCGGCAGCGTGCGGGCCAGCAGTTCGATGGCCAGCGCGCTGGTCTCCGCCTCCTGCCCGAACTCGACCGCGCCCGCGAACTCCGCGCACGCCAGCTCCAGGTGGGCGATGCCGAGCAGGACCCGCAGCCGCCCCTCGTGGGCGCCCTCGGCCAGCGGCAGCGCCTCGACCAGCACCGCGGCGGCCTCCCCCGGCTCGCCGTTGTCCAGCAGCAGTTCGGCCAGCTCCCTGGCCGCCCGTGAGCTCAGGTCGGGGTCGCCGACGGAGATCGCCGCACGCAGCTCGCGTTCGGCCTCCTCCTCGCCCGCGGCCAGGTGGGCCAGCGCGAGGTGCGCCAAGGGGAGGTAGGCGGCCGTCCCGACGCCGATGACGGCCTGCCAGGCGGCCCTGGCCTGCTCGGCGTTGCCCTCGCGCTCGAAGCCGCGGGCCAGGTGACAGGCGGCCTGCGCGGCGTATTCGGGGTGTCCGGTGGCCAGGGCGGCCCTGGCGGCGGCCCTGGCTCCCGCCACGTCGCCCCGCTCCTCCAGCACCACGGCGAGCCCCACGGCCGCCTGCGCGCTGTCGCTTCCCTGCGGGTCGGCCGCGAGCTCGGCGAAGATCGCGGCAGCGCCGTCGAGGTCGCCACTCTCGGCGAGACGGCGGGCCTGTTCGAGCGGGCCGGTGGTCAGCGGGGTGTCGAGCTCGGGGGACGTCAACAAGGCTCCTTCGACGGCGGCCGGCCGATGCGATCAAGAGTGGCGATCAAGCGGTGGCGATCAACGTCGAGCCTAACGATTCCGGGCCGCCACGTCGCCCGACATGACCATCCTGTGCACCGGCGTTGGCCCCGCACGGAGCCGAACGGGCGGCACCCCACGAGAGAGCCGCCCGGACAGAGCCCAACGGGCGGCACCCCGTGGAAGAAGCACGCAGCCGAACGGGCGGCCTCCCCGTGGGAGAGGAGAGCCGCCCGTTCCCGGTCGCCCGGCCGGTCAGTCCTCGTACGCCGACAGGGGCGGGCAGGCGCACACGAGGTTGCGGTCGCCGTAGGCCTGGTCGATCCTGCGGACGGGCGAGAAGTACTTCCCGTCGCGCAGCCCCTGGACGGGGTAGGCGGCCTCGGTCCGCGGGTACGGGTGCGGCCACTCGTCGGCCACCAGCGACTCCGCGGTGTGCGGGGCGTTGCGCAGCGGGTTGTCGGTCTTGTCGTAGGAGCCGTCGGCCACCTTGGCGATCTCGCCGCGGATGGCCACCATCGCCTCGACGAACCTGTCGATCTCGGCCAGGTCTTCGCTCTCGGTCGGCTCGATCATGAGCGTGCCCGCGACGGGGAAGGACATTGTCGGCGCGTGGAAGCCGTAGTCGATGAGGCGCTTGGCCACGTCGTCGACCGTGACGCCGGTCTCCTTGGTGATCTGGCGCAGGTCGATGATGCACTCGTGGGCGACCAGGCCGCCGCGCCCGGTGTAGAGGACGGGGTAGTGCGGGGCCAGGCGGCGGGCCAGGTAGTTGGCCGACAGGATGGCCTGCTCGGTGGCGGCCTTGAGGCCCTCGCCGCCCATCATCCTGACGTAGGCCCACGAGATCGGCAGGATGCCCGCCGAGCCGTACGGCGCGGCGGAGACGGGGCCGACCGGCGAGCCGTTGTGCAGCGGGTGACCCGGCAGGTAGGCGGCCAGGTGGCCGCGGACGGCCACGGGACCCACGCCAGGCCCGCCACCGCCGTGCGGGATGCAGAAGGTCTTGTGCAGGTTGAGGTGGGAGACGTCGGCGCCGAACTCGCCGGGCTTGGCGAGGCCGACGAGGGCGTTGAGGTTGGCCCCGTCGACGTAGACCTGGCCGCCCGCCTCGTGGACCTTGGCGCAGACCTCGGTGATCGTCTCCTCGTAGACGCCGTGCGTGGACGGGTAGGTCACCATGATCGCGGCCAGCGACTCGGCGTGCTTGGCGATCTTGGCGTCGAGGTCGTCCAGGTCGACGTTGCCGTCGTCGTCGCAGGCCACGACCACGACGCGCATGCCCGCCATGACCGCGCTGGCGGCGTTGGTGCCGTGCGCGGAGGAGGGGATGAGGCAGACGTCGCGGTGGGTGTCGCCGTTGGCGCGGTGGTAGGCGCGGATGGCCAGCAGCCCGGCGAACTCGCCCTGCGAGCCGGCGTTCGGCTGGATGGAGACGGCGTCGTAGCCGGTCACCTCGGCCAGCCAGCCCTCCAGCGTCTCGACCAGCTCGACGTAGCCGCCGGCCTGCTCGACGGGCGCGTAGGGGTGGATGCCGGCGAACTCGGGCCAGGTGATGGGCTCCATCTCCGTGGTGGCGTTGAGCTTCATCGTGCAGGAGCCGAGCGGGATCATCGACCGGTCGAGCGCGATGTCCTTGTCCTGGAGCCTGCGCAGGTAGCGCAGCATCGAGGTCTCGGAGTGGTGGCTGTGGAAGACCGGGTGGGTGAGGTACTCGCCCTCCCTGGCCAGTCCCTCGGGCAGCGCGTCCTCGGCCGCCAGGTCGGTCAGCGAGACACTCACGCCGAAGGCGGCGGCGACCTGCTCCAGGTGGGCCAGGGTGGTCTTCTCGTCGCAGGCGATCGAGACGTGGTCGGCGTCGACCGTCCAGAGGTTGATCCCGCGCTCGGCGGCCGCGGCGACCACCTGGGCGGCCCTGCCGGGCACGCGGGTCAGCACGGTGTCGAAGAAGACGTCGTGGACGACCTCGACGCGGCCCGCGCGCAGGGCGGCGGCCAGCGTGACGGCCATGCGGTGGGTGCGCTGAGCGATGCGGCGCAGCCCCTCGGGGCCGTGGTAGACGGCGTACATGCCGGCGATGACGGCCAGCAGCACCTGGGCGGTGCAGATGTTGCTGGTGGCCTTCTCGCGGCGGATGTGCTGCTCGCGGGTCTGCAGGGCCAGGCGGTAGGCCGGGTCGCCGTCGACGTCCACCGACACGCCGACGAGCCGTCCTGGCATCTGCCGCTGCAGGCCCTCGCGGACCGACATGTAGGCGGCGTGCGGGCCGCCGAAGCCGAACGGCACGCCGAAGCGCTGCGAGGAGCCGATCGCGATGTCGGCGCCGAGGTCGCCGGGGGCGGCCACCAGCGTCAGCGACAGCAGGTCGGCGGCGGCCACGACGAGCGCGTTGTGCGCGTGCGCCGCCTCGGCCAGGGCGCGGAAGTCACGCAGCCGGCCGGAGGCGCCGGGGTACTGCACGAGCACGCCGAAACACTCGGGCAGCTCGCCGTCGAGGGAGTCGACGACCAGCTCGATGCCCAGCGGCTCGGCCCTGGTGGCCAGGACGGCCTTGGTCTGGGGCAGCGCGTCGGCGTCGACGACGAAGACGTTGCTCTTGGACTTGCCCGCCCTGCGCGCCAGCGTCATCGCCTCGGCGGCGGCCGTGGCCTCGTCCAGCAGGGACGCGCCGGCCACGTCGAGGCCGGTCAGGTCGGAGACGACGGTCTGGAAGTTGAGCAGCGCCTCAAGCCGGCCCTGGGAGATCTCAGGCTGGTAGGGCGTGTAGGCGGTGTACCAGCCGGGGTTCTCCAGCAGGTTGCGCCTGATCACCGCGGGGGTGATCGTGTCGTGGTAGCCCAGGCCGATCATCGAGGTGAGCACCTGGTTGCGGTCGGCCAGCGAGCGCAGCTCGGCGATCACTTCGGTCTCGCTGGCCGCGGCGGGCAGCCTCAGCTGGTCCTTGGCCCTGATGGCCTCAGGTACGGCGACCGCCACCAGGTCGGCGACCGACTCGAAACCGACCGCCTCCAGCATCTTGGCCTGCTCGGCGTCCGAGGGACCGATGTGGCGGGTCGCGAAAGGCGGTGCAGCGAGATCGCTGAGGGGCTCGGTCATGGAACTGCCTCCCAAGGCTGGTGGAGAGCGCACGGGCGTATGCCGGGTCTCCCCCTCTGTCATCAACCTGAGAGGTTCGCCCGCGAGGTCGCGGGCTTGCACCGTCGGTGAGACGCGCCTGGCTGGCGTGCCTGCTTTCCAGAGTTGCCTCACCCGAGCGGTACTGGATGCCTGAGAGATTCCGGGGAGGGTTGCTCCTTCGGCGCCCCGGTCGGCCGGGGACTCTCCCGCACGGGGTCGTCAGCTTCAGCCCTAGGCTACCAGCGTTCGGCAATCAGCCCAGTCGGCGGGCCTTGCGGCGCTGGGCCAGTTCGTCAGCGGGGTGGTCGGCCGGGACTGTGTCCTCGACCGCCGCTCGTTCCCCCGGCAGCTCCGCGAGCGATCCCTCGACCTCGCGCCAGACCCTGCCGAGCGCGATGCCGAACACTCCCTGACCGCCCTGCAGCAGGTCGATGACCTCGTCGGCCGAGGTGCACTCGTAGACGCTCACGCCGTCGCTCATGAGCGTGATCCCGCTCAGGTCGCCGATGCCTCTGTCTCTCAGGTGTTGTACGGCGGTGCGGATCTGCTGGAGCGACACGCCGGTGTCGAGGAGCCGCTTGACGACTTTGAGCACCAGGATGTCGCGGAAGCTGTAGAGCCGCTGAGAGCCGGAGCCCTGGGCGGCTCTTATCGTGGGCTCGACCAGGCCGGTGCGCGCCCAGTAGTCGAGTTGCCTGTAGGTGATGCCGGCCGCCGCGCAGGCCGTCGGGCCGCGATAGCCGATGTCGCCAGGCAGAGCCGTGGGCTGCTCGTCGAAGAGCAGGCCCTGCTCACCCGCACGCTGGCGCGCACTCTCGCGCCGCACCGGGTCTTCCTGGCCGGCCGTCTTTCCCTCGCCGCTGCTGACCGCCACGCGGACCTCCGGCTTTCTCTCATCCCGTGGTCTGATCTGGGGGTTCGCAAAGGACAACCACAGGTTTCACTTGCACCGTAGGACCGTGACCATCCGCAGTCAACGATCCGGCTCGGCGCGTCGTGAAGCGTAAATGCAGTGAAATGCGCACCCCAGGTGTCGGCCAAGGGTGTAAGCCTTCACGCAGGGAGTCCTACCCAGCGCGTCCGAAGTCCTCGGGCGTGATGTTGTCAAGGAACTCCCTGAACTTCTCCACCTCGTCCTCCTGGTCATCGGGGATGACCACGCCGGCCTCCTGCACGACCTCCTCGCTGGCGAAGATCCGCGCACCCGTGCGCAGCGCCAGGGCGATCGAGTCGGACGGGCGCGCGCTCACCTCGACGCCGTTGGAGAACACCAGATCGGCGAAGAAGATCCCGTCACGCAGAGCGACGATATTGACCGCGCGCAAGCCGACGCCCAGCGCGCTCAGCACGTCCCTGAACAGGTCGTGGGTCAACGGCCTGGGCGGAGGCTCCTCCGCCTGGGCGAGCGCGATGGCCGTGGCTTCGGTCATTCCTATCCAGATCGGGAGAAACCTCTCACCCTGCGCCTCCTTGAGCAGAACGATCGGCTGATTTGTAGGCATTTCAACGCGAACGCCCACTACCTCCATCTGCAACACGGGCTGCTCCGAATTCACGATCCATGGGCCGCATCTTCCGCACTTCAACGTAACACCCACTGGGTAGGTAATATCCCCTGCCCCGGTGACTGCCCGCCAACCTACCGCCTTCATGGTCACCGCGGTCGCCGCCGCCTTCCCCTGCGGGAGCGGGCCTGCGGGCTTTTCGTGCTTTCGGGAAGCGAGGTCAGCCGCCGAGAACCGAACGGACGGCGGTGCGCAGAAGGGCGGCGTGCAGGTCGAGAAGCTGTCCCGACAGCTGCCTGGCCACCTCGTCGGCCTCACCGATGGCGCCGGGGGCGCGCCGCTTGAGTATGGGGGCGACGCTCTGCTCGACCAGCCCCGCCTCGCGCTCGGCCGCGGCCTTGACCGCCCGCAGGTGCCTGGCGTGCAGGCCGTACCTGGCCAGGGCGCCGATGCTGCGCGCCACCTTCAGCGCGTCCTCGTCGTAGCGCCTGGCCACCGGCGAGAGCAGGCCGTAGTCTTCGAGCTCGGTGAGCGTCTCCTCGTCGAGCCCGCTGGCCTCCAGCAGCTCGGCCCGGCTGAGCCTGACCTCCTTGGCCGCCTCGGGCAGCGCGCGGGGACGGCCGAGCTCGTCGGCCATCTTGTCCTTGATGACCTTCAGCGGCAGGTAGTGGTCGCGCTGCTCGGTGAGGATGAAGCGCAGTTGCTCCACGTGCATGTAGGTGAACTTGCGAAACCCCGAGGGGCTGCGCTCGGGCTCGATCAGCCCTTCGCTCTCCAGGAAACGAATCTTGGAGATGGTGACGTCGGGGAATTCGCCCTGCAGGTGGGCGAGCACCTCCCCGATGCTCATGTGCGACCGCGCCGCCTGGGAACTCATGCGCCCCGCGTGAGGAAGACGAGGCGGAACTTGCCGATCTGCACCTCGTCGCCGCTGTGGAGGGGAACCTCCTCGATGCGCTCCCTGTTGACGTAGGTGCCGTTGAGGCTGCCGACGTCGCGGACGGTGAAGGCGCCGCCGGGGTGGCGGTAGAACTCCACGTGCCGCCGCGAGACCGTGATGTCGTCGAGGAAGATGTCGCTCTCGGGGTGGCGGCCCGTCGTCGTCAGGTCGCGGTCGAGGCGGAAGCGGCTGCCCGCGTTGGGGCCGCGCGTGACGACCAGCAGCGCCGCGCCGGGCGGGAGCTGCTCGACGGCGGCTCGCTCGGCCAGGAGGGCGTCAGCCGTCTCCGCTTCATACGCCTCGATTCCCGCGACGGAGATCGTCGAGGTGGTGTCTCCAGCGACCTCATGCCTGGTCAGCGGCGACCCACACCGGGAGCAGAAACGGGCATCCTCGGGGTTGGCATGACCGCACTGCGTACAGTAGACGTACGGCATCTATCGGCTCGGCCTCCTACCGCGAGAACGCGGCGACGGTTGATCAGGTCGCCCCACGCCTCTCGCTCGTTCACGATTGCGAATGCCGCAACTTACGCTGATCACTGGCAAAGGTCAAGGCGGGACGCCGCACGACGGGTTCGGACGGTGACAAAGTTACCGCCGAGCCGCCCCCAAGGTCCATGCCGCCGCGCCACTTGTGTTGTCACGTTCCTGCCGCCTGCTCGACCACCCGCGCCCATCTGTCAAGGAATGCCTCCGCTGTGTCGAAATCATGCGCTTCGGCCCATAGTTCCGTCGCGGGTTCGGAGGCGGCAGGCAGGATGAGCGCCCAGCGCCCGTCGTCCCCGACGACCCGCACGCCGTCGGTGGTGTCGATGCGGAAGCCCTCGGCGGCCTCGATGACCGAGCGCATGACGGCGCCCTTGGTGGCCCACGGCGTCGGAACCGTCCGCTTGAGCAGCTTGGCCTCGGGGATGCGGGCGTCGATCTGGCTGAGCGTCAGGCGGGTGCGGGCCACCAGGCCGAGCAGGCGCAGGAAGGCCGCCAGGCCGTCCACCGTGGGCCCGAACTCCGGCACGATGAAACCGCCCCTGCCGTCGCCCGCGAAGATCATGTACGGCTTGGCGGCCGCGGAGGTGAGCGCGTCGAGCGCGGTGGAGGTCCACTCGACCTGCACGCCGTGGAAGCGGCACACCTGCTCGGCCACCCTGGTCGTGGTGACGGGCAGCGCCACCCTGCCGCGGCGGCGTTCGGCGGCGACCAGGTCGAGCACCACCAGCAGCGCCCGCTCCTCGCTGATGAGCTGGCCCATCTCGTCGACCAGGGCGATGCGCTCTCCGACGGGGTCGAAGCGGACGCCGAAGGCGGCGCGGGAGGAGCCGACGAGCTCCGACAGGCGTTGCAGGTCGCGGCGGCGTTCGGCGAGCGTCTCGGTGGGCGAGGCGGAGTCGAGCCTGGCGTTGACGGTCAGCACCTCGACGCCGAGGCGGCCGAGCAGGGTGGGCAGGACCACCGAGGCGGTGCCGCCCGCGCAGTCGACGACCACCTTCATGTCGTTGACGCCGGTCATGTCGACGCAGCGCAGCAGTTCCTGGGCGTAGTCCTCGACGGCCCTGGCGGGGAAGCTGAGCTCGGCGATCTCGCCGGGGAAGGCCCTGCGGAACTCCTGGCGGGAGAAGACGCGCTCCAGCTTGCGCTGGGCGGCGGGGGTGAGGTCGGCGCCGTGGGCGTCCATGAAGACGATGTCGACGCTCTGCGGGTCGCCTGAGGTGGTGCGCAGGGCGATGCCGCCGCCGGCGGGCCTGCGGGAGGTGTGGAAGCGCGCGACGGGCAGCGGCATGGCCTCCAGGTCGAGCACGTCGATGGCCCCCGCGGTCAGCGCGCTGATCACCGCGCGTTTGAGCGCTCTGGCCGCGCGGGAGGAGTCGCGCGAGGTGATGACCTGCTGGCCCTTCTTCAGGGTGGTGGCGTAGGCGCTGGCCAGCCGTACGCACAGCTCGGGGGTGATCTCGACGTTGACCAGGCCGCTGACGCCGCGCGGGCCGAACAGGCTGCGCTGGCCCCGCGACTCCCAGATGACGCTGGTGTTGACGACCGCGCCCGCCTCGATGGTCTTGAACGGGTAGACCTTGACGCCGCTGGAGACGTAGGCCTCGGCCTCGATGACGCACTCGTCGCCGACGACGGCGGTCTCCTCGATGCGGGCGCCGGTCATCACGTCGGTGTTCTTGCCGATGACGCAGCCGCGCAGGTGCGCGCCGGGGCCGATGTAGACGTTGTCGTGGACGACCGCGCGGTGCAGGAAGGCGCCTTCGCGCACGACGGCGTTGCTGCCGAGCACGGTGTACTCGCGCAGCTGCGCGCCCGCCTCGATCTTGACGTAGTCGCCGATGAGCAGCGGGCCCTTCAGGACGGCCTCGGGGTCGACCTCGGCGCCCTCGCCCACCCAGACGCCGGGCGACATCTCGAACCCTCCGATGTCGAGCCTGACCCGGCCGGTCAGCGCGTCGGCCTGGGCCTTGAGGTAGCTCTCGTGGGTGCCGACGTCCTCCCAGTAGCAGTCGGAGACGTAGCCGTAGATGGGCGCGCCGCGTTCGAGCAGGCGGGGGAAGACGTCGGAGGACCAGTCGACGGCCTCTCCCGCGGGGACGTCATCGAGGACTTCGGGCTCCATGACGTAGATGCCGGTGTTCACCGTGTCGGAGAAGACCTGGCCCCAGGTGGGCTTCTCGAGGAAGCGCTGCACCCTGCCGTGCTCGTCGACGATGATGATCCCGAACTCCAGCGGGTTGGGGACACGCGTCAGGCCGATGGTGACGAGGGCCGAATTCTCCCGGTGAAACCGGATCATGTCGGATAAATCGATATCCGTCAGGGCGTCGCCGGAAATGACCAGAAAGCGATCATCGCGGAGTTTGTCGGCGGCGTTCTTGACGCTGCCCGCCGTACCGAGGGGAAGATCTTCGGTGGCGTAGTGCAGGCGCATGCCGAGCTCGTCGCCGTCGCCGAAGTAGCTGCGCACCAGCGCGGCCAGGAACTGGACCGTGACCACGGTTTCGGTCAGGCCGTGTTTCCGCAGCAGCCGGAGCACGTGTTCCATGATCGGGCGGTTGACCACAGGGAGCAGGGGCTTGGGCTGGTTCGCGGTCATCGGCCGCAGCCGAGTGCCCTCCCCACCTGCCATGACGACCGCCTTCACCCGATCACTCCTTCTTCGCGGTTTCCCCGGGATCGCGCAGCTCTCCCCTGGCAGCGGTGACGAGCCGGCGCACCTGTACCACATACAACACGCCTGCCCACCAGTACAGACCCGTTCCCCAAATGGCGAACGCCCATCCGATAATCTTCGCGATTTCGGCATACCAGGAGCCGGTGTGCGAAGCCAGGAAGAGCAGCGGGAAGGCGTACATCAGATTGGCCATGGCCGCTTTGCCAAGGAAATGCACGGGCAGTGCCTTGTAGCCGTATTTGCGGAGCACGGGAAAGAAACATCCGACAAAGACTTCCCGTGCCAGGATGATCGCGACGAGCCACCAGGGGATCACCTCCCGCAGCACCAGGCCGAGCAGGGTGGCGAAGACGTAGAGCTTGTCGGCGGCCGGGTCGATGAGGCGGCCCAGCCGGCTGGTCTGGTTCCAGGCGCGGGCGATCTTGCCGTCGAGCCAGTCGGTGAACCCTGCCACCATGAGCAGCCCGATCGCCCAGCCGTCCGCCTTGGGCCCCAGAACCAGCCAAAGGAACACGGGCACGCCGAGGAGCCGCAGGAAGCTCAGCAGGTTGGGAACCGTCCAGATCCGGTCCTCCGCTGACGAAGGGGCGGAAGTTTCGCTCACGCTTGCGACCCTACTGCGTCGCCGACCTGCGCACGCTGCACGGTTTCGGGTCGGGGGTTGCGCGGCACCCCCGTGATCGGGTTACGGTTACGCCGACCAACGCGGGAGCCCGGTGTGACCGGGCTGAGAGGACGGCTGTCAGCCGCCGACCGCCAGAACCTGCTCCGGGTAATGCCGGCGAAGGGAGTTTGCGCGATGAGTGACGCGCGCTTTTCCAAGATCTACCAGGGCGACCTCCGGGTTCCGATGCGCCGCATCGAGCTGAGCGACGGCACGTCCTTCACCGTCTACGACACCTCCGGCCCCTACACCGACCGGAGCGTGGAGACCGACGTCACCCGCGGCCTGGCCGCCCTCAGGGAGCAGTGGATCCTCGACCGCGGCGACGTGGCCAGGTACGGCGGCCGCCAGCCCCAGCCCGTCGACGACGGCTACCGCGACCAGGGCGCGTGGAAGCGCGCGAGCGTCAACGCGTTCGCCGGCGCGCGCCGCGACCCCCTGCGGGCGGTGGGCGCGCCCGTCACCCAGCTCGCCTACGCCCGCAGGGGCGTGGTGACCAGGGAGATGGAGTTCGTCGCGGTCAGGGAGGGCGTGGACCCTGAGTTCGTCCGCGCGGAGGTGGCGGCGGGCAGGGCGATCATCCCCGCCAACGTCAACCACCCCGAGAGCGAGCCGATGATCATCGGCAGGAACTTCCTCGTCAAGATCAACGCCAACATCGGCAACTCCGCCGTCACCTCCTCGGTCGAGGAGGAGGTGGAGAAGATGACCTGGGCCATCCGCTGGGGCGCCGACACGGTCATGGATCTGTCGACGGGCCGCGACATCCACACCACCCGCGAGTGGATCATCCGTAACTCCCCCGTCCCCATCGGCACCGTCCCCCTCTACCAGGCGCTGGAGAAGGTCAACGGGGTGGCCGCCGACCTGTCGTGGGAGGTCTACCGCGACACCCTCATCGAGCAGTGCGAGCAGGGCGTCGACTACGTCACCGTGCACGCCGGCGTACGACTGGCGTACGTGCCGCTCACCGTGGGCCGCAAGACCGGCATCGTCTCGCGCGGCGGCTCGATCATGGCGGCGTGGTGCCTGGCGCATCACCGCGAGAGCTTCCTGTACGAGAACTTCGAGGAGATGTGCGAGATCCTCGCCTCCTACGACGTCGCCTTCTCCCTCGGCGACGGGCTGCGGCCCGGCTCCATCGCCGACGCCAACGACGAGGCACAGTTCGCCGAGCTGCGCACGCTGGGCGAGCTGACCAGGATCGCTCATGCGCACGACGTCCAGGTCATGATCGAGGGACCCGGTCACGTGCCGATGCACAAGATCAAGGAGAACGTCGACCTGCAGCGCGAGCTGTGCGACGACGCCCCCTTCTACACCCTCGGACCGCTGGTCACCGACATCGCGCCCGGCTACGACCACATCACCTCGGGCATCGGCGCGGCCATGATCGGCTGGTACGGCACGGCGATGCTCTGCTACGTCACGCCCAAGGAGCACCTCGGCCTGCCGAACAAGGACGACGTCAAGACCGGCGTCATCACCTACAAGATCGCCGCGCACGCCGCCGACCTGGCCAAGGGCCATCCGGGAGCGCAGGCGTGGGACGACGCGCTCTCGGACGCGCGGTTCGAGTTCCGGTGGGAGGACCAGTTCGACCTCTCGCTCGACCCCGACACCGCCAGGGCCTTCCACGACGAGACGCTGCCCGCCACCCCCGCCAAGACGGCGCACTTCTGCTCGATGTGCGGGCCGAAGTTCTGCTCGATGCGGATCTCCCACGACCTGCGGGCGCAGGAGGGGATGCGGGAGAAGGCCGAGGAGTTCGTGCGCGGCGGCGGCCAGGTCTACCTCCCCCAGCCCGAACGCCGCTGAAGCCCGCCGCCCAGGCTCCCGGGAGCGGGGTCTAGGAACGGGCCGCGCGCAGGAAGGAGCGGATGAGGGCGGAGTCCTTCACGCCCCTGGAGATCTCCACGCCGCTGGAGACGTCGACGCCCCACGGCCCCGCCTCGGCGATCGCCTGCCGTACGTTGGCGGGGTCGAGGCCACCGGCCAGCAGCCAGTGGCCCGAGGGCCTGCCGCGCACGGCCGCCCAGTCCCACGGCTGGCCGGCGCCGGCCCTGGGCGCGTCGACGATCAGCAGGTCCTCGTCGAACGCCCCGGTGCGCAGGTCGGCGTCGGCCGCGACGGCGCGCACGAGCGTGCGGCCGAGATCCTTCAGCGCGGTGAAGTCGGCGTGCGGATGGCGGCCGTGCAGCTGGACGGCGCCCACCCCGGCGGCCGTGGCGGCCTGCCGTACCTGCTCGACGGGCTCGCCCATGAAGACGCCGACCGTCAGCACGTGGCCGGGCACCAGCGCGGCGAGCTCGGCGGCCCGCGCGGGGCTCACCCTGCGCGGGCTGGCGGTCAGCACGAACCCGATCGCGTCGGCGCCGGCCTCGACGGCCGCCTCGACGTGCTCGGGCTCGCTCAGCCCGCAGATCTTCACGAACATGGGCCCAGCCTAGCGGCGGCGCGCGGCCGAGGGCGACCACGCCCACACCGTGGTGAGGGCCAGCAGCCCGAACATCAGCACGCCGTTGGGGACGTGCGCGCCGAGGCCGATGAACAGCAGGAAGTGCTGGGCGATGCCGAGCAGGAACAGCGCGAGGCTCGCCAGGGCGGGCCAGCCCGCGCCCCTGCCCGGACGCCAGTAGAGGACGGCGGCGACGACCTGGAGCAGGCCGACCAGGTGGGAGACCATGCCGACCATGACATGGGTCTCGGCGGTCGCCAGGTCGGCGGTGAGCGAGGTCTCGCCGTAGACCAGCGCCTGTCCCGCGAAGGAGGCCGCCACCAGCAGCGAGACCGCGTGGGCGAGCACCAGGACGCGCAGGGTGTACAGCAGGCCGGGTGAGACGGGGGCGGACGTGGCCGAGCGCACGTCGTACATGAGGGTGGTCCTTCCTTCTGAGGTGAGGACCACATCGTGGCCGGTCGGGGCGATCGGGGTCGTCAGCCTGCCGGGTGATCCCCCGGTCACCCCCTGGGCGGATGGCGCACCGGGCGGAAGGCCGCGTCGACCAGGCCGATGCGGTGGGCGACGACCGCGGCCTGGATGCGGTTGCGCAGGCCGAGCTTGTCCATGGCCGAACCGACATGGGTCTTGACGGTGGTGACGCCGACGTGGAGGCGGTCGGCGATCTCGGCGTTGGACAGGCCGGTGCCGACCAGGGCGAGCACCTCGAGCTCGCGTTCGGTGAGCCCGGCCGGGGTGGGCGCGGCCTGCTGCTCGGCCGCCAGCGCGCGCTCGACCACTCTGCGCAGCACGGAGGGGGCGAGCAGCTGCTCGCCCGAGGCGGCCCTGCGCACGGCCTCGACCATGCGTTCGGGCTCGTCGTCCTTGACCAGGAAGCCGAGCGCGCCGACGCGCAGCGCGGCGTAGACGTTGGCGTCGTCGGCGAAGGTGGTCAGCACGACGATCTTCGCGGCCGGCTGGGCGGCCAGGATCCGCTTGATCGCCTCGAGCCCGTCGACTCTCGGCATGCGCAGGTCCATGAGCACGACGTCGGGCCTGTGGTGCTCGGCGAGGCGGACCGCCTCGGCCCCGTCGTCGGCCTCGCCGACGACCTCCATGTCGCCCGCCGCCTGCAGCAGCATCCGGACGCCCGCCCTGACCAGGGCCTGGTCGTCGGCCACCACCACGCGGATCACATCGTCACCTTTGTCTTGGAAGTCTTGGAAGTCGTGGACGTCGTGGAGAAGGAATAGGGGCTGGGGTAGGGCAGGGTCACGGCCAGGCGCCAGCCGCCGCCGTCGGGGCCGGCGGTCAGCGTGCCGCCCAGCGCCCTGGCCCGCTCGCGCATGCCGGCCAGGCCCTGGCCCGAGGACGGCAGCGGCTCGCGGAAGGTGGGCGGGCGGCCGTTGACCACCTCGACGACCAGCTCGCCGTCACGCGCGGCCAGCGCGACCCTGACGGCGGTGCCTGGGCCGGCGTGCTTGAGCACGTTGGTCAGACCCTCCTGGACGATGCGGGCCGCCGAGGCCCTGGCCACCAGCGGCGCCTCGCCGAGCGCAGGGTCGAGGACGAGGTCGACGACCAGCCCCGCGGCGCTCATCCGCTCGGCGGACTCGGTGACGACGTCGGCCGGGTCGGCCAGCAACGTCGCGTCGTTGCCGGGGTCGCGCAGCACGTCGAGCAGTCCGCGCAGGTCCTCGAGCACCTGGTGGCCGGTCTCCTTGATGTCGGCGAGCGCGTCGGCGACGGGCCCGTCGGGCGCGGCGTAGCGGGCGGCGGAGGCGCGCAGCACCATGGCGCCGACGTGGTGGGCGACGATGTCGTGCACCTCGCGGGCGATGCGTTCGCGCTCGGCCAGCTGGTCGGCGCGCAGCTGGGCGATCGCCAGCCGTTCGGACTCGCGCACCCGCAGCCGCTCGGCCTCCGCGGCCGCCTGCCTGGCCCCGGCGTACCTGCCGATCGCGATCGGGGTGGCGACGACCACGAGTAGCAGGACGACCTTGAGCGGGGTGACGCTGTCGTCGCCGTTGACCACGACCACCGCGGCCAGCGAGGCGGCGGCCACGTAGACCACGAGGTTCCAGAACCAGGAGGCCACGCGCATCGCGAACACGCCGACCGCGGCCAGCAGCGCGACCTGGATGGTGGTGGTGGCCGCGGGGATGAACTGGTGCGCGCTCAGCAGCAGCACGCTCTCGACCCCGACCACGGCGGCGGGCAGCCGCCTGGCCACGCCCAGCGCGAGGCCCGCTCCCACGACGAAGGAGCCGATGACCCAGGCGGGCTGGCTGCCGTTGTGCCAGTAGGACCAGGTGCCCAGCACGGCGACGGCCACGCCCGCGCCCGCCAGCAGTACGTCGGGGGTGATCTCGGGGGCTTCGAGCCGCCCGGCGGGGCCGCGCAGGTAGCGGCCGACGAGGGCGGGCAGCAGGGCGATGCCGACGGGGTAGAACCAGGCCTGGCTGGTGAAGGCGAGGCCGGGGTCGGCGATGTTGAGCCCGGTGGCCAGCGTGCCCGCGCTCACCACGATCAGGGCGGCCTGCCAGCCGCGGAAGTAGCCGGTGGCGCCGATCGCGACGCACATCAGGATCTGCGCGGTGTTGGAGGTGAAGGAGCCGATCTGGTCGGTGAAGACGAGCAGGCCGGCCAGGTAGAGGCCGACGGGGGCGGGCCAGCGGCGCACGAGCCCCATCGGGGCGCCGACCAGCACCGCGAACAGGGGCACGAGCCATTCGGCGCGCGGGCCGCCCGCCTTGCCGGACATCAGCAGGTCGAGGGCGACTCCGGAGACGGCGAGCAGCACGTCGGGGGCCAGACCACGCCATCGCATGGCACAACCGTATCGACGGGCGTGACCTGCTCGATCCTCCAGTCGGAGGAGTGCGCATCCTCCTAGTGGCCGGACATTCGCCCGTAAGATGGATTACCTGTTTTGACCCCGCACCGTAACGTTGTCCCATGCCCAACGACACCACGTTGTTCCTCGGCCAGTTCATGCGTTCGCCTGGCACGATCGGCGCCCTCGCGCCGAGTTCCCGACGGCTGGCCGAGGTCGTCTGCACGTCCGTGCCCGAGCGGGGCGAGCCGACCGTGGTCGAGTTGGGTCCTGGCACCGGCCCGTTCACGGCGGAGATCCAGCGCAGGCTGAACGGGCGTGGCCACCACCTGGCGGTGGAGCTGAATCCGACGCTGGCCACCTTGCTCGCCGACCGGTTCCCGCTGGTGGACGTGGCGCAGGACGACGCGGCGCGGCTGCCGGACCTGCTGCGGGAGCGGCACCTGGCCAGGGCCGATGTGGTGGTCAGCGGGCTGCCGTGGGCGGCCTTCCCCGAGGATCTGCAGCGGCGGCTGCTCGGCGCGGTGACCGCCACGCTGTGCCCTTCGGGGGCTTTCACGACGTTCTCCTACGTTCACGCGATGCCGCTGGCCTCGGCGCGCCGCTTCCGGGCGCTGCTCGGCGAGCGGTTCGAGGAGGTGGTGCTGGGGCGCACGGTGTGGCGCAACACGCCGCCGGCGTACGTGCTGCACGCGCGCCGGCCGCGCTGACCTCCCCTTCTTCTTCCCGTACGGCTTCGCACGGGACAGGCCACCGTGGTCACCGGTGGCCGCCCGTCCATCACGCGTGCTCCATCGGATGCCGGCCGGGCGCCGTCACGTCAGGGATCTTGGCCTGTCGCCCTGTCCAGGCACAGAACTTCGTTCTACGATTGCGCACGCAACGAGAACGGAGTGATCACGTGGACTTCACGCTTCCCGAGAGCGCGCTTGCCGTCCAGAAGGGCGTCGGGGACATCTGCGCACGCTACGGCATGGACTACTGGCAGCGTTGCGAGGCCGACAAGCGCTGGCCCGAGGAGGTGTGGGCGGAGCTGGCCAAGGGCGGGTGGCTCGGCCTGGCCGTACCCGAGGAGTTCGGGGGCGGCGGGCAGGGGCTGCTGGAGCTGGCGGTCGCGACCGAGACGCTGGCGGCCTCCGGCGCGGCGGGCGGGTCGGCGTTCACCTACGTGCTCACGCCGGGCTTCGGGGCGCTGACCCTGGCCAGGCACGGCAGCGCCCAGCAGCGCGCCGAGCTGCTGCCCAAGCTGGCCACGGGCGAGATCGAGACGTGTTTCGCGCTGACCGAGCCCGACGCGGGCTCCAACTCGCTGGCGATCACCACCTCGGCCAGGCGCGACGGCGGCGACTACGTGATCAACGGGCAGAAGATCTGGATCACCGGGGTTCAGCGGGCCACCTGGATGATGCTGGTCACCAGGACGATCCCGGCCGCCGAGGCCAGACCGCGCACCAACGGCATGACGGTCTTCCTGGTGAACGTGCCCGAGGCGGTGGCCGCGGGACAGTTGTCGTTCCGGCCGATCCCCAAGATGGGCGCCAACACCACGCCGTCGAACATGGTGTTCCTCGACGACCTGCGGGTACCCGCCTCCAGCGCGGTCGGCGAGATCGACCAGGGCGCCGTCGTGCTGTGGGACATCCTCAACCCCGAGCGGATCCTGCTGGCCGCCTCGGCGCTGGGCGGCGCCGAGGTGGCGCTGCGGGTGGCGGTCGACTACGCCAAGCAGCGGGAGGTGTTCGGGCGGCCGATCGGCGCCAACCAGGCGATCGCCTTCCCGCTGGCCCAGGTGAAGGCGAAGATCGAGCTGGCCAGGCTGATGCTGTACAAGGCGGCCTGGGCCTTCGACCGGCAGTTGCCGTGCGGGACCGAGGCCAACATCGCCAAGCTGACCGCCTCGCAGGCGGCGTGGGAGGCGGCCGACGCGGCCTTCCAGACGCACGGCGGGATGGCCTACTCGCTGGAGTACCCGGTCGCGCGGCTGCTGGCGGACGCCCGCATCGGGAAGGTCGCGCCGGTGACGGAGGAACTGCTGCTGAACTACCTGGCCACCCAGGTGCTGGGGCTGCCCAGGAGCTTCTGAGCCGCCCGGCTCGGGAGAAGGCTCAGGAGAAGGACGGCGGGCGCTTGTCCCTCAGCGCCCTGACGCCCTCCAGGACGTCCGGCCCGGAGAAGCCGAGGAACTCCATGGCCAGGGAGGCGTCGAAGGTCGGCCCCGCCGTGCGCAGCCAGTTGTTGAGCGAGTACTTGGTCAGCCTGATGGCCTCCTGCGAGCCGCTGGCCAGCCGCAGCGCGATCTCCATGGCCTTGTCGTGCACCTCGGCGTCGTCGACGCAGACGCTCACCAGGCCCATCCGCTCGGCCTGCTCGCCGGTGACGGGCTCGCACAGCAGCAGGTGGTACTTGGCCTTGGCCATGCCGCACAGCAGCGGCCAGATGATCGCCGCGTGGTCGCCCGCCGCGACGCCGAGCCTGGTGTGCCCGTCGATGATGCGTGCCGTACGGCCGGCGACGGAGATGTCGGCCAGCAGCGCGACGGCCAGGCCCGCGCCCACCGCCGGGCCCTGGATGGCGCTGACCACCGGTTTGGAGCAGTTGAGCACGTTGTAGACGATGTCGCGGGCCTCGACGAACACGCGCAGTCTCGTGGCGTGGTCGCGGGTCATCTCCTCGATCATCGACAGGTCGCCGCCCGCGGAGAAGGCCGTGCCCTCGCCCCTGACCAGCACAGCGCGCACCGCCTCGTCGCGGTCGAGGTCGCGCCAGATCTCGGCCAGCTCGCGGTGGCCGGTCATGTCGACCGCGTTCAGCCTGCCCGGCTCGCTGATCGTGATCCGCAGGACCCCGTCGGCGGGCCAGTCGAGCTTGAGCTTGTCGTAGCCGTCGTAGCCGCTCATGCCTCCAGCGCCGCCCTGAGCCGGTCGGCGACGTAGCCGCGGGCCTCCTCGGCCTGGTCGAAGTAGCCGGGCAGGCCGTAGAACCCGTGCACCATGCCCGGGTAGCGGCGCACCTCGACGGCGACGCCCTCGGCGGCCATGCGCGCGCCGTACGCCTCGCCCTCGTCGCGCAGCACGTCGTGCTCGGCGGTGACCACGGTCGCCGGCGCCAGGCCCGCGCAGGAGCCCAGCCGCAGCGGTGACAGGCGCGGGTCGAGCGGGTCGGCCGCGGCGGCGTAGCCGCGCACGAACCAGGCCATCTCAGCGGCGTCGAGCCCGTAGCCCTTGGCGTGGTCGCGGTAGCTGGGGGTGTCCATCGCCACGTCGGTGATCGGGTAGAGGAGCACCTGGTGGGCCAGGGCGAGCCCGGCGTCGCGCGCCTGCCAGGCGGCCACCGCGGCCAGGTTGCCGCCTGCGCTGTCGCCGATCACCGCGACGCGGCCGTTGCTCTGATAGAAGGCGGGGCGGGCGAAGATGTCGCGCACCACGGTCCAGGCGTCGTCGGCGGCGGCGGGAAAGGGGTGCTCGGGCGCGAGCCGGTAGTCGACCGACACCACGACGGACCCGGTCCTGACGGCCAGGTCTCTGCCGAGGGCGTCGTTGCGCCTGACGCTGCCGAACACCCAGCCGCCGCCGTGGAAGTAGACGATGACGGGCAGGACGTGGTCGCCGGGGTCGGCCCGGTAGACCCTGATCGGCACGTCGTCGGCCAGCGCGTCGCGGACGAAGGGCAGGCGCGTCAGCGGGCCGCGCTTGTCGGCCAGGCCGTCGACGGCGCGCAGCTGCTCGATCTCCGCCTGGCCCAGGCTCGCAGGATCGAGGCCGAGGTCGGAGGGGAAGAGCTCCAGATAAGCCCTGGCCTGGGGATGCAAGCTCATGATCCGAGCTTACTCATGAGGCACCCCATTTCTCATCACTATCGGGCGGCCTCCACGAGTGCCTCGAACAGCCGCATATCATCGCCGCGCTCGGGGTGCCACTGAACGCCGACGCCGAACCGGTGTCCCTGCAGCTCGATGCCCTCGACGATCTGGTCGTCGGCCCACGCCACCGCCAGCAGGCCGGTGCCGAGCCGCTTGACCGACTGGTGGTGGGGCGCGGTCACCTCGGTCCGATCGCCGAGCGCCTTGCCGAGCTTGCTGGAGACGCTGACCTGGATGACGTGCGGCCGTCCGGCCTCGGCGTGCCGTTCGTGGTCGAGGACGTCGGGCAGCCATGGGATCAGCGTGCCGCCCTGGGCGACGTTGAGCACGTGCATGCCGCGCGCCACGGCCAGGATCGGCACGTCGGCCTGGACGGCGGCGCGGGCCAGCGCCAGCTCGAACCTGTCGCGGTGCGGCTGCGGCTCGGCCACCCTGTCGTCCTGGTCGGCCCCGTAGGCCGAGGCCGCCACCTCGGCGCCGCCGGCCAGGACGATGCCGTCAAGGCCCCTGACGTAGTCGTCGACGGCGTGCAGGTTGAGCGGGGGCAGCAGGACGGGCGCCCCACCCGCCCGTTCGACCGCCTTGGAGTAGGAGGGCGGGCCGAGGACCGCCTCCCTCACCCAGTCGCCCCAGCGGGCGGCCTCGAAGTAGGCGGTGATGCCGATCAGCGGTCGAGACATGCGCGCTCCAGGGGGCCAGGTTCCTGGTCCATCATGGCGCACACGATTTCGGTTATGTCACCTATCCCGGGTATCAGTGCTGTCACTTCCGGCACATGTCGCCACGGATCGCCCGCCGCTCACCCGGTTCGTCCCCGCCCGCGGCCCTCGAAATGCGAATGCGATACGCATTCACTTTATTTGTGGTTCGGAAATAACGACACCGTTACGGATAGTTCGGGTTTCGCGCTGTATTGAGGTGAAACGGTTGTGACGTCAGGGAGGCGGTGTAAGACTCCGAATCGAGCGTACGGATACGCCGGGGCTGGCCGCACGCTCACAACCCGGAGCCGTCAGGGAGGTGGAACGACAGACCGGAATCACATTCTGGTCAAAGGGTGGGGTCAAAAGGCATGTCGTTGAATCCGCGCCTCGTCAAGGAGAGTTTCTCCGTCATCGAACCCGTCGCCGCCAAGGCGGCGGCCTATTTCTACGGCCGGCTGTTCGCGGAGAACCCGCATCTGCGGGGGATGTTCCCGCCAGCCATGGACGTCCAGCGCGACCGGCTCTTCTCCGCGCTGACCCGGATCGTGTGGAGCCTGGACAGTCCGGACAGCCTCGCCTCCTATCTCGGCCAGCTCGGCCGCGACCACCGCAAGTACGGCGTGCTCGCCGACCACTACACCGCGGTGGGCAACGCCCTGCTGGCCACCGTCAAACGCTTCGCCGCCGACATCTGGACCGCCGAGATCGAGGCCGCGTGGGTGGCCGCGTACACGGCCGCCGCCAACCTCATGATCGACTCGGCCGAGACCGACTCGGGCGTCTCCCCCGCGTGGTGGCTGGCCGAGGTCATCGACCACGAACAGCGCACGGACGACATCGCGGTCCTGACGCTGCGGCCGACGCAGCGCCTGCCGTACGTCGCCGGGCAGTACATCACCGTGCAGACCGCGCGCTGGCCGCGGGTCTGGCGGACCTTCTCCATCGCCAACGCGCCGCGCGAGGACAACACGATCAGGCTGCACGTGCGGGGGGTGTCGGGCGGCTGGGTCTCGACCACGCTGGTACGGCACACGCGCATCGGCGACACCATCATGCTCGGGCCGCCGATCGGCACGATGATCCCGCACGAGTCGGGCGGAAGGGACGTGCTGTGCGTGGCCGGCGGGACGGGCCTCGCGCCGATCAAGGCGATCATCGACCACATCATCACCTCGGGAAGGCGGCCCAACATCCAC
Organism: Nonomuraea sp. NPDC059194; assembly: GCF_042754765.1. Classification (NCBI taxonomy): domain Bacteria; kingdom Bacillati; phylum Actinomycetota; class Actinomycetes; order Streptosporangiales; family Streptosporangiaceae; genus Nonomuraea; species Nonomuraea sp. NPDC059194. The sequence continues at coordinate 41,478 of NZ_JBHZBH010000009.1, forward strand.
CTGCTGTACGGCGCGCGGACCTCCGCCGAGCTGTACGACCTGCCCGACCTGGTCCGCATGGAGTCGGCCTTCCCGTGGCTGCGGGTGCTGCCGGTGGTCTCGCACCAGCCGTCCTACGACGGGATGCGCGGGCATCTGCCGGAGGTGACGCAGCGCTTCCACTCCTGGGCCGAGCACGAGGTGTACGTGTGCGGGCCGCCCGCGATGGTGCACGAGACGGCCCGCAGGTTGCAGACGGACGGCGTACCGCCCGCGCGCATCCACCGCGACGTCGTCCAGGGCGAGCGCTGACCGACTTTCCAGCGGCCTTTCCCGCGGGGCCGGGGTGTCAGCGGAAGGCTGCGGCCGTCTCCTCGTCGTTGGGCCAGAACGTCTCGATCGCCAGCTCCGACACCGTCACGTCCACCGGCGTCCCGAACGTCGCGATCGTCGTGAACATCGACAGCACCCTGTCGCCGTGCCTGATCCGCAACGGCACCAGGATGTCGGCGATGCCCGGCACGTGCGCCACGTTCAGGTCCACGCCCGGGTAGGTGTAGCCCGCCACCTCGTCGTGCAGTTCGGCCAGCCGCCCGTCGCCCGAGGCCTCCGCCTGCCGCCGCAGCCGGTGCAGCAGGTGCGCCCGCACCTCCGCCAGGTTGACCAGCCGCCTGGCCATCGCCTCGGGGTGCAGCGACAGCCGCATCACGTTGATCGGCTCCTTCAGCAGCTCGGCGGGCACGCCCTCCATGAACATCCCCGCCGCCGCGTTGGCCGCCACCAGGTTCCACTCCGCGTCCACGACCAGCGCGGGGTACGGCTCGTGCCCTGCCAGGATCTTGTCCAGGGCCTGCCGTACGACCTCCATCTCGGGCGCGCGCACCTCCCGCTCGGGAAAGACGGGCGCGAACCCGGCCGCCATCAGCAGTCTGTTGCGGTGGCGCAGCGGCACGTCCAGCTCCTCGGCCAGTTTCATCACCATGTCCCTGCTGGGCTTGGCCCTGCCGGTCTCCAGAAAGCTGATGTGCCTTGCCGACACCTCGGCCTCGATGCCCAGGTCGAGCTGGCTGACCCGGCGCCGCTGACGCCAGGAACGCAACAGATCACCAAATGTCTCGTCTTGTACGGCAAGCGCTCCCATGCAGCGAACGCTAGCGGGAAACCGGAATCACCACGATTACCCATGACGTAATGACGGCACAGCGTTCTTCATGGCGCATTCTGTCGACGCGGGGCCCGGAAATCCGGCAGTCACGGGAAGTTGTCGGTGGCGCGTGACACGATGGCCAGCAAGCCAACATGGGAGACCAGCATGAGCGACGCACTACTCGCCGTCGGCACCCGCAAGGGGCTCTTCCTCGCCCGCTCCCGCGGCGGAGGCCCGTTCGACGTCGAACCCATCCAGTTCTCCACAGTCGCGGTCCACTCGGTCGCGATCGACACCAGGGGCGAACGGCCGAGGCTGCTCGCCGGCATCGAATACGGCCACTTCGGCCCCTCGGTGATGTACTCCGACGATCTCGGCAAGACCTGGAAGGAGGCCGAGAAGCCGCCCATCGCCTTCCCCGAGGGCACCGGGGCCACGCTGGAGAAGGTGTGGCAGCTGCTGCCCTCGCCGTCCGAGCCCGACGTGGTCTGGGCGGGGGTCGAGCCGGGCGCGCTGTTCCGCTCCGAAGACGGCGGCATCACCTACTCCCTGGTCGAGGGGCTGTGGGAGCATCCGCACCGGGCGCAGTGGCAGCCGGGCGGCGGCGGCCTGTGCCTGCACACGATCCTCGGCCACCCCACCGATCCGAAGGTCATGGGCGTGGCGATCTCGACGGGCGGCTTCTACCGTACGAGCGACGGCGGCCAGTCGTGGGAGGCGGCCAACCGGGGCATCAGGGCGCCGTTCATGCCCGAAGGGCAGCAGTATCCCGAGTTCGGGCAGTGCGTGCACAAGGTCGGCTTCCACCCGGCCAGGCCCGAGCGGCTGTTCCTGCAGCACCACTTCGGCGTCTACCGCAGCGACGACTTCGGCGGGTCGTGGACCGACATCGGCTCCTCGCTGCCGTCAGACTTCGGCTTCCCCGTCGTGGTCCACCCCGGCAGACCCGACACGCTCTACGTCCTGCCGCTGCACGCGGACATGGACCGCACCCCCGTCGGCCACCGCTACCAGGTCTTCCGCAGCGACGACGCGGGGGCGAGCTGGCAGCCCCACGGCCAGGGTCTGCCCGAGGGGCCCGTCTACGCCTCGGTGCTGCGCGACGCCATGACGGCCGCCGCCCTCGACGACAGCAGGGCCGGCGTCTTCTTCGGCACCCGCGACGGCTCGGTCTACGGCTCGCGCGACGACGGCGACACCTGGGGCGAGGTGGCCGCCCACCTGCCCGACGTCCTGACGGTCAGGGCGGCGGTGCTCTAGAGCATGGCCAAGCCCGCCATGCTCGTCGTCTTCGTGCTGCCCGGCACGCTGCGCCACTGGGTGAGCGGCCAGAGCGTGGTCAAGGTCTTCGCGGTAGGCCCCGACCACGACACGCCGCCCACCCTGGGCTCGGCCCTGGACACGCTGCGCCGTACCCACCCTTTGCTGGAGGGGCGGTTACGCGACGACGACGGCCGGATCAAGGGCCACATCAACCTGATCGTCTGCGGTGACCACACCCAGGGGCTCGGCGGGCTCGACTACGCCCTTCCGCCGGGCGCGGAGGTCTACGTCATGCCCGCCATCCCAGCCCCCGCCGGACCCGGCTGCGCCTAGCTGTATCGACCCGCACCTCCTCGCGCAGCCGCGCCAGGGTGCGCTCAGCCCCTCGCGCAGCCGGGCCGGGGGTGCTGCTAGCCGAGCAGTTCCTCGCGTAGCCGGGCCCACTGCAGCGAGTGCGCGATGCCCTCGGCGACGGTGTGTCTGGCCTGCCAGCCGAGCAGCCGGCCGGCCAGCTCGGTGCGGGTGTAGGCGCCGGCGACGTCGCCGGGGCGGGGGTCCGCCTCGACGACCTCGATGGGCCGGTCGGCCACCTCGTTGAACGCCGTCACCAGCTCGCGCACGGTCGTGCCGGTGCCGGTGCCGAGGTTGATGACGTCTTCGGTGAAGGTGTCGAACCGTTCGAGGGCGGCGACGTGCGCGGTGGCCAGGTCCCACACGTGGATGTAGTCGCGGATGCCCGAGCCGTCGCGGGTCGGCCACGAGGTGCCGGTGATCCGGAACGGCGTGCCCTCCTCCCACGCCTCGATCATCTTGCCCAGCGCGTGGCTGGGCCTGCGCAACTGCAGCCCCGTGCGCATCTTCGGGTCGGCCCCGATCGGGTTGAAGTAGCGCAGCGACAGGATCCTGATCGGCTGGGTGGCGCTGATGTCGGCGAACATCGCCTCGCACACGGCCTTGGTACGGGCGTAGGGGCTCTGCAGCGCCAGGCCCGAGCCCTCGTCGACGGTGAAGTCGGCGCCCGTCTCGTAGATCGAGGCGGACGAGCTGAAGATCATCTTCCGGCAGCCGTTGCGCAGCAAGTGAGCGACGAAGTCGAGACTCTTGGCGACGTTGGCCTGGTAGTAGCCAACGGGGTCGGCGACCGAGTCGGGCACCACGATGAGCGCCGCGCAGTGAACGACGGCCTCGATGTCGGGGTGCTCGGCGAAGACGCGGTCGACGAGCGCGCCGTCGGCGATGTCGCCCTCGTAGAAGTCGCGGCCCCGCGCGAACTCGCGGCGGCCCGTGACGAGGTTGTCGAGGATGACGGGGGTGATGCCCGCGTCGAGGCAGGCGGAGGCGACGGTGCTGCCGATGTAGCCGGCGCCACCGGAGATGAGGACCTTCACGGCGTCAGACTTTACGCCAGCCGGGGATCCATGCGCCGTCCTCGACGACGTAGTCGCTGAAGAGCGCTGGTGCCTCCTTGCGCATGAGCTCACCGATGCGCTGGAAGAGCATGCGGATCTCCTCCTCCGCCCCTACGGCGGTCCTGGCCTCGATGGTGTGCCGCAGGGTGCGGACGTTGGCCGTCCACACCAGGCCGGTGGCCACCCCCTCGGGAGCGAACCTGCGCATGAACGAGGTGCGGTGCTTCTTCTCCGAGAACGGCACGCCCTCGTTGTCGAGCCCGAAGTGCTCGGCCATCCACGTCTGGAACTCCTCGAGCTGGTCGAGTACGGCCGTGGCGCGCTCCATCAGTTCCGAGTCTTGGGTGGCCCAGTCGGGGAACCAGAACGGCAGGTCGGTCAGGCGCACGAAACGCAGCGACTCCTGCGAGATGGCGACCCCGGGGCGGTGCCGTACCAGCTCGTGAGTCAGCACCCGGCTCACGTTGTGGAGCACGAAGCCGAAGTTCACATGCTCGAGCACCGAACCGTGGGCGCTGGCGAGGATGTTGCGGAGGTATTCCGCCTGGTCTTCGCGGATGCGCGTCACGTTGGCGTTGAGGCCGGGCTCGAACGAGCGGTAGCAGAGCCTGCCGGCGAACTCGGCCAGGTCCTGGGCGTCCAGATCGCCCCGGTCAAGCCGCTCCAGCCACTTCTCGCCACCGACCTCGGCCAGGTACCGGGCAAGTTCCTTGTAGTCGAGCTCGGGACGGGAAACGAGAAAGACCTCAGGTTCGACCGCTCTCATGGAAGGGTCCCCCACCTTCGTTGATGTGATGTGACTGCCCAAGCAAACCAGGTCGCGTCCATGGTCGCGACTCGCCTCATGTGGGTGGCAGCGGGGTCGCGGCCCGAACCAGGATGCCACCGGCGAGGTGATTGCCCGCACCGGGGGCCAGCCGCACGCCGTAGACTCGCGCGGACGGCTCACGTTCGACGGACGCCACCCGTTCGGGCCGGGCCACGGCCACCTTTCCCCCACGGCGGGCGAGGACCTGCTCACTGTCTGTCTTGGCACGGTGACAGGCGAGGCAGGCGGGAGCGAGGTTGCGCTCGTCGAGCGCCCTGGTGAGGTCGAGAGCTACCGGAATGACGTGATCGAGCACGAGCTCGTCGCGGGGGAACTGCTCGCGACAGGAATAGCAGGTGTCGACGTCCCTGATGAGCCGGATCCTTTGCATGGTGGTCCACACTCCTATCCCTTGTCGCAGCGAGGGAGGCACGAGAGCCTGGGTCGGACGGGCCGCGGTGGCACCGATCATGACCTCCTCCCGGCGCGTAGAGCAGATGCCGGACGCCAGCCGTCCAGCGTCAGAACGCCTTGGCCGACCGCACACCGCAGCATGCGCCCGCCCTGCGTGGTAAGCCTCACGATGGGGGTTACCCCACAATCGACGATGTCGTCGATCTGTGTGCGCTGGGCGAGCAACGACACCTCGTCATACGTTCTCGCGTGATTGCGTCTGACGGATGACAGCTTTCGCACGGTGAGACGGGTTGCGCGCCCGAAACTCGGACACGGCGATCTCGGCCTCTTCACGAGCGGGATGCAAGCCCAGATAGTGCACTTTCCCGGCGACCTTGACCTGCGCCGCCCACTTGCCCGCCTTCGCATGCCAGGTCACCCCGCCCCCGGAGACCGAGACCCTGTCTCGAACCCCAACGTGCCAGTCTCTCCATCTGCTGATGCGCCAGATGGCCCTGCTCGCTGGCCAGGGTGATCTTCATGTCGCCCGCGACACTGTGAGTCATGCTGCACATTTCATCAGCAGACTGTGACAGTTTCAGTGCAGTCCGTGATTCGTCGTAAAGGCCCACCTCTCATGAGGTGTTCAGAGGCGGTAGACGCGGCGGGCGTTGCCTGAGCCGATCATGTGGGCGACGCGGGCGGCGTCGGCGGCGGTCCACTCCCCCGACCCGATCCTGGACGCCAGCACCTCGGCCAGGCCGCGCCTGAAGTAGAGGGCGCCGATGTGGCAGGTCTCGGCCAGGCCGTAGCAGTCGGAGCTGAACAGTTGCTTGTGGAATGGCACCAGCTCCAGCAGCTCGTCGAGCACCCTGGCCGAGCCGGCGGCCGTGTGGGTGAGGGCCAGGCCGACGTCGACGTGGACGTGCGGGAACACCCCTGACAGGTAGGCGGCCTGCCGGTGGTAGGGGTAGCAGTGCAGCAGGACGACCGGGACGCCGAGGGGCTGCAGCGCCCTGATGAAGCCGGTCATCTGGGCGGGGTCGGCGCGTGACAGGTCGAGGTCGGCGCCGCCGTACCCGGTGTGGAACTGGATCGGCAGCCCGCGGTCGCGGGCGACGTCGACGGCCGTCCACAGCAGGTGGCGCAGCAGGATCGGGTCGGTGAGCGGCTCCTTGGGGTCGGAGAGCCTGCGGTTGGCGGCGGCGATCACCGAGCCGCGGCTGGGCCGTGAGGGGTCGAAGTCGAGGCCGCACCGGTAGGCGATGACGGACTTGAGGCCGACGGCGCGCACGGCCCTGGCGACGAGCTCCTCGGCGAGGCTGTCCATGTAGTCGACGGCGACGTCGGCGGTCTCGGCGATGTCCTGCTCGACCTGCTCCAGGCGGACGATCTCGGCGGCCGCGGCGCCGCCGTGGCGGCCCATTTCGGCCGCCGTCAGCAGGTCGGGCGCTTCGAGCCCGGTGTCGACGAGGAAGGCGACGATGCCCGCGGCCCTCAGCAGCCGCCTGTTGACCTCGGCGGCGCCGAGCTCCTCGCGCCTGGCGAGGTAGACGGCGGGGGCGACGTGCGGTTCGAGGTCGAGGACGGGCGCGCACCAACGGCGGATGCCCGCGCCGAGCGGGGTGTCGAAGTGGGTGGTGCCCGGCGGGGCGGGCAGGCGTGACTCGCTGATCAGCAGCTCGAACTGGGCGCGGCCGAGGTCGTCGCGGCGCACCCCGTGGCAGTGGTGGTCGACGAGCGGGGCGAGCAGGGCTTCACGCACGGCGTCCGGGAGGGCTACGGGGAGCATGCGCCCGACTCTAGAGCGTGATCGCCGCGTGGGCCGCGATTTTGCCGACCGCGTACCCGAAGATCCCACACGAGCGAACGGACCCCGGCGAGGAGTGGTCGCCGGGGTCCGGGGCGGTCAGGGTCTGCGGGTCAGGCGGAGCACGTTCGCGATGATCTTCGCGCCCGCGCCGCCCTCCGCCGTCAGGATCGACTCGGGGTGGAACTGGACGGCGAAGCGCCGGTTGGCCACGTCCTCGATCGCCATCACGTTGCCGTCGGGCGTCAGCGCCGTGGGCGTGAACCCGATCACGCCGGGCCGCTTGGCGTGCAGCGAGTGGTAGCGGGCGGCGACGAACTCGGCGGGCAGCCCGTCGAGCAGGGCGCTGTCGCCGAGCCTGGAGACGTGGCCGCGCTTGCCGTGCTCGGGGTAGTCGAGCAGTTCGAGCGTGCCGCCGGCCTGCTCGACCATGGCCTGCAGGCCGAGGCAGACGCCGAAGACCGGCAGGCCCCTGGCGTACAGCTGGTCGATGAGGGCGGACATCCCGAAGTCGGACGGCCAGCCCGGACCCGGTGACAGGACCACCAGGTCGGGGGCGATCCTGTCGATCATCTCCACGGGGAAGCCGTGGCGCAGGGTGACGACGTCGGCGCCCTCCTGGCGGAAGTAGTCGGCCAGGGTGTTGACGAAGGAGTCTTCGTGGTCGACGAGCAAGATCTTCATGCCCTGTCCCGGCTGCTCCCGCACCGTGGCCGGCGCGACCGGCGAGGTGCGGTTGACGGCGGCAAGGGCGCCGAGCAGGGCGCTGGCCTTGAGCTCGGTCTCGCGCTCCTCGGACTCGGGGTCGGAGTCGAACAGCAGGGTCGCCCCCGCCCTGACGGTCGCCACGCCGTGTTTGATCTGGGCGGTGCGCAGGGTCAGGCCGGTGTTCATGGAGCCGTCGAAGCCGATGAAGCCGATCGCGCCGCCGTACCATCTGCGGGTGGTGGCCTCGTGGTCCTCGATGAACTGCATCGCCCACGTCTTGGGGGCGCCGGTGACGGTGACGGCCCACATGTGGGTGAGGAAGGCGTCGAGGGCGTCGAACTCGGGGCGCAGGCGGCCCTCGATGTGGTCGACGGTGTGGATCAGGCGGGAGTAGAGCTCGATCTGGCGCCGGCCGATGACCTGCACGCTGCCGGGGACGCAGATGCGCGACTTGTCGTTGCGGTCGACGTCGGTGCACATCGTCAGCTCGGACTCCTCCTTCACGCTGGTCAGGAGGGTGCGGATGGCCTCGGCGTCCTCGACGGGGTTGGAGCCGCGGGCGATGGTGCCGGAGATGGGGCAGGTCTCGACCCGGTCGCCGGTGACGCGGACGTACATCTCGGGTGAGGCGCCGACGAGGTGCTCGCCGTCGCCGAGGTTGATGATGAACTCGTAGGGGGCGGGGTTGGACTGGCGCAGGCTGCGGTAGAAGGCCGACGGGTCGGTGCAGGTGGCGTGGAAGACCTGGCCGGGCACGACCTCGAACAGGTCGCCGCGCTTGAACTTCTCCTTGGCCGCCGCGACGACGGTGGCGTAGGTGCCCTTCTCGGGGTCCTTGGGGATCTCGGTGGGCATGACCTGCGGGAAGGTGTCGCCGGCCCGCTCCAGGCCCTTGGTGGACAGGCCGTCGACGGTGAACTCGTAGCGGTACTCCACGCACGTCTCGCGCTGGCGGTCGATGACGACGAGCCTGTCGGGCAGGTGCAGGACCAGGTCGCGCTGGTCTGCGGGCCGTTCGAGCTCGTGCCTGATCGGCTCGAACTGGAAGGCGAGGTCGTAGCCGAACGCGCCGTACAGGCCGAGGTGCGGGTCCTCGCCCTTGAAGGCGGCGATGACCTCGCGGATGGCGGTGAACACCGTCGGGCGGCGGCTGCGCATCTCCTCGGGCAGCACCTCGCCTGGTTCGGCGCCCGGCTCGGCGATGTGCACCTCGACGTGGGTGTCGGTCGGCTCGGAGACGGGCTTGCCCGCCGCCAGCAGGCAGGAGGCCAGCGCGGGCAGCACCACCTTGCCGCGCTCGTTGAGCGCGCGCGCCGCGATCGTGCGGCCCCTGGCCACGAGCTCGACGCAGGGATCCACGTAGCCGAAGGCCCATCGGCTGTAGCGGCCCGGGTAGTCCATGCCGGAGGAGAACGCGCCGCCGCGTCGCTCGCCCAGCGCGGTCACGATCTCCTCGAGGGCCGCCTCGGGCACCTCACGTACCTCACGCTCGACGCTGACGCCCCCAGCGGTGGTATATCCGCTCGTCTCCACTCAAAGCCCCTTGCTAGCTCATAAGCCCCGGGAGGAGACAGGAAAGGCCGCCTTCCGGGGCGGCCGTCCGTTGAGGAATGCGAATCTCGCGCCGCCTAGGAGCGGCGCCACCACTGAAGCTGCAAGCGGATTCGCATGCCGCAAGCGTAGCCGCCGCATCGGAGATCATGCAACGCGACACCCGAGGGCGCCCCGCCTTCAGGAGACCGGGTCCAGCGGGGCCAGTTCCGGGCGCTTGGGGTCGACGCCGTCGCCGGAGGAGCGTCCGTGGATCCGCCTGCTGATCCACGGGCCGAGGTACTGCCTGGCCCAGCGCAGATCGTCCCTGCGCGCGTCGGCCCACTGCGGCGGCAGCAGCGGTGGGTACGGCTCGCGCCAGTCCTGCTCGACCGCGACCCCGATCACCTCGGCCGCGCGCAGCGCCACCCTGCGGTGGCCGTCGGGCGACAGGTGGAGCCTGTCCTCGTTCCACGCCCGCCGGTCGCGCAGCACCGCCATCGGCCACAGGTCGACCAGGTGGGCGTCGTGGCGGCGGGCGATGTCGTGGATGTGCAGGTTGAAGATCTCGATCTTGCTGTGCGCCAGCCGCATCACCGGGACCTGGCGCAGGTCGAAGCCGGTGAACAGGATCACCTTGGCCCCCGCGGCGTTCAGCGCCGCCACGCCCTCTTCCAGCCTGGCGGCGACCACCTCGGGCCCGCTGCCGGGTCGCAGGATGTCGTTGCCTCCCGCGCACAGCGACACCAGGTCGGGGCGCAGGTCGGCGGCCCTCGGCACCTGGTCGCCGACGATCTCGTCGATCAGGCGGCCGCGCACGGCCAGGTTGGCGTAGCGCAGGCCGGGCTGTTCGGCCTCGATGTGCTCGGCGAGCCGGTCGGCCCATCCTCTGTACCCGACGTCCGCGGGGTCCTCGAGGCCTTCGGTGAAGCTGTCCCCCAGAGCGACATACGACGTGATTCGTCCCATGACCGGACAGTGTGCCAAGGGTGGATCACCTTACGCGACCGTAGCCGCCGGCGTGAGCGGGGTCACCTTGCCCGGGTTCGGTGCCGTCTGTTACTGGTTGGTAATGCGCGTTCGAGCCCACCGGGATCTGCCCGTCCCCATGCCGGACGGGGTGACGCTGCTCGCCGACCGCTACGAGCCGATCGGGGCCGAGCGGGCGCCGGTGATCCTGATCCGCTCGCCGTACGGCAGGCGCGGCCTGTTCGGGCTCGCCTACGGGCGCGGCTTCGCCCGGCACGGCTTCCAGGTCGTGATCCAGAGCTGCAGGGGCGGGTTCGGCTCGGGAGGGCTGCTCGACCCGCTCGGCGACGAGCACGACGACGGCATGGCGACCGTCGAGTGGATGCGCCGCCAGGAGTGGTACCCGGGGACGTTCGCGATGCACGGGCCCTCCTATCTCGGCTACACGCAGTGGGCGATCGCGCCGTACGCCGGGCCTGAGCTGAAGGCGATGGCCACGCAGATCACCGCCTCGCAGTTCAGGGACGCCGCCTACGTGGGCGGGGCGTTCGCGCTGGAGTCGGCGCTGAGCTGGACGACGCTGACCAACGGGATGTCGCGCAGGTTCGGCGGCGCCTCGGTGTGGACCGCGCCGCGGCTGACCAGGAGGGCGGTGCTGTCGGGGCGGCCGGTGGCCGAACTCGACCTGGTGTCGGCGGGCCAGCCGATGCCGTTCTACCAGGATCTCCTCGCGCATCACGCGGATCCGGCCGTGCCGTACTGGGACAGGCGGGACTTCTCTGCACGGGTCGGGGAGGTGGAGGCGGCGGTCACCATGCTGGGCGGCTGGTACGACGTGTTCCTGCCGTGGCAACTGCGCGACTACCTGGCGATGCGGGCCGCGGGGCGGCGGCCGTACCTGACGATCGGGCCCTGGTGGCACATCGACGTCAGGCACGGCGCGGTGACCAGGGCGGAGGCGCTGGCCTGGTTCAAGGCGCACCTTCTCGGCGACCCGTCGGGGCTGCGGGACTCGCCGGTGCGGCTGTACGTGACGGGCGCCGAGCAGTGGCGCGACTACCCCGACTGGCCGGTGCCGGGAACGCGCGCCGAGCGGTGGCACCTGCAGCGAGCGTTCGGGCTCGGGCCCGACGGGCCGCTGGAGTCGGCGCCCGACTCCTACCGTTACCACCCCGGCCACCCGACGCCCGTGCTGGGCGGTCCCGTCCTGCTGGCCGACTCCCGGCCGCGTGACCAGCGCAGGCTGGAGGCGCGCAGGGACGTGCTCGTCTACACCTCGCCCGTCCTGCGCCGCGACATCGAGGCGATCGGGCCGGTGTCGGCCGAGCTGTACGTGCGGTCGAGCACGCCGTACGTCGACGTCGTGGTGCGGGTGTGCGACGTGCATCCCGACGGGCGGTCGATGAACGTCTGCGAGGGCGTGCGGCGGCTCACCCCGGGCGACGCGGGCGAGATCCGCAAGGTGCAGGTCGACCTGTGGCCGATCGCCCACCGGTTCGCCAGAGGGCACCGGATCAGGGTGCACGTGGCGAGCGGCGCCTACCCGACGATCGCCCGGAATCCGGGCACGGGCCACCCGCTGGGGCTCGACGGGCCGACGGTGCCCGCCGACGTGGAGGTCTTCCACGACCCCGAGCGGCCTTCCGCGCTCGTGCTCCCACTTGCGGGCGCTTGAGTCACTTGCAGATCACTTTCTGTCAGCGGCGGTAAGAACGCTGCAGGTAGAGGGCTGCATAACTGAGTCACCAGCCCCCGGCGTCAATCACCGGACCGGGGTATCCACACTCAGGAGCAGCACCATGAAGCGCACGTCGCTCGGCCTGGCCGTCCTTACGATCGCCGGCCTCACGTTCACCGTCACCTCCACCGCCACCGCGTCGGCCGCCTCGGCGGATCCAGGTCCCGAGACCTGTCGCCAGGGCTACGTGTGGCGGGAGGCCAGGGTTTCCGACCTGGTCTGCGTCAAGCCCGAGACCCGTACCCGGGTGGCCGCCGACAACGCCGTCCGCCACAGCCGATGGACCATGGGCGCGTTCGGCCCGCGCACGTGCGTCGCCCCCTACGTCTGGCGTGAGGCCTTCGCGGGCGACGACGTCTGCGTCACCACCCGCCAGCGCGCGCTGACGGCCAAGGACAACAGCCTCGGCGCCAGGCGCAAGGTGCTGGCCAAGATGTGGATCACCAGGTACACGATCGGGCCGAGGGACCACGGCGACGGGACGGCGAGCACGACCTCGACCGACAGCATCGCGCGGCTGAAGCTGAACGGCAGCCACTACAACTTCGGCCAGGTGAAGGTGGCCATCAGGTGGAGCCACAACGACAAGCTGTACTGGCACGGCTCGGTGAACGCGACCGGCCACTCCGGGCACGCGGGCGGGTCGTTCGGGTTCAAGACGGGCAAGTTCGACTGCTCGGCTCCCGGCAAGGCGCCCAACGCGTACGCGTACGCCTATGACACGCAGTCGGGCCGGTTCTCGGCGCGGGTGCCCGTGCGGGTCGGCTGCAAGGTCCTGTGAGGACTCTCCCTTCGTGCGGGCCTGCCTTCCTCCAGGGAATGGCAGGCCCGCCGCTTTGCGCGGGCTTCGTGGGACGGGATCGGTAGAGTCGGGGCGTGCGGGCCGCCCGGTTGATGTCGCTGGTGCTCCTGCTCCAGGGACGGGGTGGGATGACGGCCGCCGAACTGGCCCAGGAGCTGGAGGTCTCCGAGCGCACCATCCACCGTGACGTGCTCGCCCTCTCGGAGGCGGGCATCCCCGTCTACGCCGACAGGGGAAGGGCGGGCGGCTACCGGCTCATCGACGGTTACCGCACCAGGCTGACCGGCCTGGACAGGGCCGAGGCCGAGGCGCTGTTCCTGTCGGGCGTGCCCGACGCCCTGCGTGACATGGGCCTGCGTGACGTCGCCACCGCCGCCAGGCTGAAGGCGACCGCCGCGCTCGCGCCCGGCCTGCGCGACGCGCCCGCCACCGCCGCCCAGCGCTTCCACCTCGACGCGCCCGGCTGGTTCGCCAGCGACACCCCGCCGCCCGAGTCGCTGGCCCCGCTGGCCAGGGCGGTGTGGGGCGACCATCCCGTGAGCGCGCGGTACAAGGGCGCCGAACGCGCCGTCGAGCCGTACGGGCTGGTGCTGAAGGCGGGCGTCTGGTACCTGGCGGGCCGCTCGGGCGAGCGCCTGCTGGTCTACCGGGTGGACCGCTTCACCGACGTGAGCGTGCGGACGCAGGCGCGCTTCGACCGCGACCCCGCCTTCGACCTGGCCGCGTTCTGGGGTGAGCGGTCCGAGCAGTTCACCCGCTCGCTGCTGCGGACCCAGATCACGCTGCGGCTGTCCGCCGCGGGCCTGCGGATGCTGCGGCACGTGGCCGACGCCGCCGCGCTGGCCGACGCGCGGGCGTCGGCCAGTGCGGACGGCACGGTCGTGCTGGCGGTCGAGTCGCTGGAGGTCGCCTACAGCCAGGTGCTGGCCTTCGGCCCCGAGGCGGAGGTGCTGGAGCCCGCCGAATTGCGCGCGCTCATGGTGAAGGCGGCGGCCCGGCTGTCGGCTCTGTACGGCAGGCCGCAACCCGAAGCGGCGGACTAGCGGTAGTCGGCGGGGTCCGCGGTCTTTCCGGCCTCGCGGACCTCCACGATCCAGCCCCACACGTCGGGCCTGCTGCCGTCCAGGTCGGTGAAGCCGTACTCCTTGGCCAGCTCGCCGCTGGAGACGGAGGCGCCCGACCAGCGCATCCGGTCGGGGTCGGTCACGAGCGCGGCCACGGCCCTGCCGGTGAAGGCGGGGGTTTCGGACAGGATGAAATCCTCGTGGACCTTGACTCCTTCGCGCCAGTTCTCCTCGGTGACACCGAAGTTCTCCAGCATCATCTCCGAGCGCAGGAAGCCAGGCGTGATCGCCACCGCCGCGCACCCGTGCGGGCGCAGCTCGTGCGACTGGGCGAAGGCCAGCCTGTTCACCGCGGTCTTGGCCAGGTCGTAGAAGATCGAGTTGCGGTAGCGGGTGCCGTTGAAGTCGGCCGTGCCGTCGGTGACCTCGACGACGAGCCCACCGGGCCTGCGGATCAGCAGCGGCAGCGCGTGGTGGCTGGTGATGAGATGGGTGTCGATCGCCAGGCGCAGCAGCCGCAGCCCCTTGTCGAGGTCGTGGTCCCACACCGTCGTGTCGAACGTCCAGAGCGGGTCGGCGCCCCAGACGTCGTTGACGAGCACGTCGAGCCTGCCCTGCTCGCGGTCGATCCGCTCGATCAGCTCCTTGACCTGGGCGGGGTCCAGGTGGTCGGTCCGTACGGCGATGCCCTTGCCGCCCGCCTCGGTGACCAGCTCGGCGGTCTCCTCGATCGTCTCCGGCCTGTCCATCTCCGAGCGCTGCCCGCGCGTGCTGCGTCCTGTGCAGTAGACCGTGGCTCCGATGGCCCCCAGTTGTACGGCGATGCCCCTGCCCGTTCCCCTGGTGGCGCCCGCGACCAGCGCGACTGTTTCGTTCATGGGTCGATCGTCGCGCGAAAGCCCGACATCCTCTGTCATGTTTTCGCCAAGCCCGCCGTAGCTGAGCTGACCGTTCGGCGCGGGGACTCTACCGTTCGGCGATCGGAGACCCGCCCGAAACCGTGGCGTACTTACAGTGCCGGGCAACGGAAGGGAGAAGGCCTTGCCCGGTGACAACCGCGACCGCAGCCCCTGGTACTGGCTGTTGCTCATCCCGATCGCGATCCCCCTCATGACGTTCCTCTACAACGCCGCCGAACCCAGGCTGTTAGGGTTCCCGCTCTTCTACTGGCTCCAGCTCGCCTTCATCGTCCTGGGCGTCGCGACGACGACCATCGTCTACAGGATGACCCGATGAACCCGGGCGAGCACGTCACCGAGATCGTCATCTTCACCGTGCTGTTCCTGGTGGTCAGCGGGATGGGCTTCGTGGCCTCGCGCTGGCGGCGCCCCCAGGACCTGGCGTCGCTGCACGAGTGGGGGCTCGGCGGGCGCAACTTCGGCTCGTGGATCACCTGGTTCCTGATCGGCGGCGACCTCTACACCGCCTACACCTTCGTCGCGGTGCCCGCGCTGCTGTTCGGCGCGGGGGCGATGGGCTTCTTCGCCGTGCCGTACACGGTGGTGGTCTATCCGCTGGTCTTCCTGATCCTGATCAGGCTCTGGTCGGTCTCGCACGTGCACGGCCTGGTCACCCCGGCCGACTTCGTCCGTCTCAGGTTCGGCTCGCCGACGCTGGCGCTGCTGGTGGCCGTCACCGGCATCGTGGCCACGATGCCGTACATCGCGCTGCAGCTGGTCGGCATCGAGGCGGTGCTGAAGACGATGGGGATCGGGGGCAGCGGCGGCTTCCTGTCGGACCTGCCGCTGATCATCGCGTTCATCATCCTCGCCGCCTACACCTACCAGTCGGGCCTGCGGGCGCCCGCGCTGATCGCGTTCGTCAAGGACATCCTCATCTACCTGGTGATCATCGTCGCGATCGTCTACATCCCGGCCAGGCTCGGCGGCTGGGAGGTGATCTTCGGCAAGGCGCAGGAGAAGTTCGCCGCGACACCCGCGCCGGGTGACGGGATCCTGCTCAACGCCAACAACCAGCTACAGTACGTCACGCTCGCGCTGGGCTCGGCGCTGGCGCTGTTCCTGTACCCGCACAGCGTCACCGGCGTGCTGGCCTCCAAGAACCGCGGCGTGATCAAGCGGAACATGTCGGCGCTGCCCGCCTACTCCCTGCTGCTCGGCCTCATCGCGCTGCTGGGCTACATGGCGATCGCGGCGGGCGTCAAGCCGATCGGCACCGACAACAACACCGTCGTCCCCGTGCTGTTCGACCGGATGTTCCCCGACTGGTTCACCGGGATCGCGTTCGCGGCGGTCGGCATCGGGGCGCTGGTGCCCGCGGCCATCATGTCGATCGCCGCGGCGAACCTGTTCACCCGCAACATCTACAAGGAGTACGTCAACAAGCAGGCCACCGACGCCCAGGAGGCGAAAGTCAGCAAGCTCACCTCGCTGGTGGTGAAGGTGGGCGCGGTGCTGTTCATCCTGGTCATCGACCCGCAGTTCTCCATCGACCTGCAGCTCATCGGCGGTGTGATCATCCTGCAGACGCTGCCGTCGGTGGCGATCGGGCTGTTCACCCGGTGGTTCCACAAGGCCGGGCTGATCGCGGGATGGATCG
Source organism: Nonomuraea sp. NPDC059194 (assembly GCF_042754765.1). Taxonomy (NCBI): domain Bacteria; kingdom Bacillati; phylum Actinomycetota; class Actinomycetes; order Streptosporangiales; family Streptosporangiaceae; genus Nonomuraea; species Nonomuraea sp. NPDC059194. The sequence goes on from NZ_JBHZBH010000009.1 coordinate 57,660, forward strand.
CGGGCATGGGCGGCGGCCTGCTGCTGCTCTACAACATCGAGAATCCGGTGACCAAGCACGCGCACTTCGGCGGGTCGGCCTTCCCGCTGAAGGACTTCGGCTTCGACACCAAGATGACGATCTACGCGGGCTTCCTGGCGCTGCTGCTCAACCTGGTCGTCGCGATCGTGGGCACGATCGTGGCCAGGGCCGCGAAGGTGGCCGACGGCCCCGACGGGACCAGACCCGATCACTTCACCGCCGACGAGGGCGATCCGAGGGTCACGGATCTTGACCTCAGCTCGTCCACATAGTGAGACGCGGCAGTTTAAGCCAAACCGTAATGTCTCAGTAATTGGGATTAATACCTCCGGAACGTTAGTCTGCGGGAAACATACTCACGTTCCGGAGGATCCCTTGACCACCCCCGAATCCGGACAGGATCGGACCGACCGCAGTCCATGGAACTGGCTGCTGTTCGTGCCGATCGTGTTGCCGCTTCTGACGTTCCTGTTCAACGCTGACGAGCCGAGGCTGGCGGGCTTCCCGCTGTTCTACTGGCTCCAGCTGGCCTTCATCCTCGTCGGGGTGGCCTGCACGACCATCGTCTACCGGATGACCAAGTGAGCGGGCACACGACCGAGCTGGTCGTCTTCATCGCGCTGTTCCTGGTCGTCAGCGGCATGGGCTTCGTGGCGGCCAGATGGCGCAGGCCCGACAACATCGAGAGCCTCAACGAGTGGGGTCTCGGCGGGCGCAACTTCGGCTCGTGGATCACCTGGTTCCTGGTCGGCGGCGATCTCTACACCGCCTACACCTTCGTGGCCGTCCCCGCCCTGGTCTTCGGCGCGGGCGCGCTCGGTTTCTACGCGCTGCCGTACACGGTGGTGGTCTACCCGCTGGTCTTCCTCGTGCTGGCGCGCATGTGGTCGGTCTCGCACGTGCACGGGTTCGTCACGCCCGCCGACTTCGTCAGGGCGCGCTTCGGCTCGCCGACGCTGGCGCTGCTGATCGCCATCACCGGCCTGATCGCCACCATGCCGTACATCGCGCTGCAGCTGGTCGGCATCGAGGCGGTGCTGAAGGCGATGGGCATCACCGGGCACCTGCCGATCATCATCGCGTTCGCGATCCTGGCGGCCTACACCTACCAGTCGGGCCTGCGGGCCCCGGCGCTGATCGCCTTCGTCAAGGACACGCTCATCTACATCGTGATCCTGGCGGCGGTCATCTACATCCCGGCCAAGCTCGGCGGCTGGGGCAACATCTTCGACGCGGCCGCGGCCAAGTTCGCCAAGACCCCGGCGCCTGGCGACGGCATCATGCTCACCGCCAACAACCAGCTGCAGTACATCACGCTGGCCTTCGGCTCGGCGCTGGCGCTGTTCCTCTACCCGCACAGCCTCACCGGCGTGCTGGCCGCCAAGAACCGTAACGTGATCAAGCGGAACATGTCGGCGCTGCCTGCCTACAGCTTCCTGCTCGGCCTGATCGCGCTGCTCGGCTACATGGCGATCGCGGCGGACGTGAAGCCGATCGGCGCCGACGGCAACACCGTCGTCCCCGTGCTGTTCGACCAGATGTTCCCCGACTGGTTCACCGGCGTGGCCTACGCGGCGATCGGCATCGGGGCGCTGGTGCCGGCGGCCATCATGTCGATCGCGGCGGCGAACCTGTTCACCCGCAACATCTACAAGGAGTACATCAACAAGCAGGCCAGCGACGCCCAGGAGGCCAAGGTCTCCAAGCTCGTCTCCCTGGTCGTCAAGGTCGGCGCGGTGCTGTGCATCCTGATGCTCGACCCGCAGTTCTCCATCGACCTGCAGCTCATCGGCGGCGTGATCATCCTGCAGACGCTGCCCTCGGTGGCACTGGGCCTCTACACCCGGTGGTTCCACAAGGGCGGTCTCATCGCGGGCTGGGCCGCGGGCCTGGCGGCCGGCATGTGGATGCTCTACCTCATCCCGAACCCCGCCAAGGGCAAGCTGCACTTCGGCGGGTCGGCCTTCCCGCTGAACAACTTCGGCTTCGACACCACGATGACGATCTACGCGGGTGCGATCGCGCTGACCGTCAACCTCGTGGTCGCCGCGGTGGTCACGCTGATCCTGCGCGCGGCCAAGGTGGCCGACGGAGTGGACGCCACCTCCCGCTCGGAGTACTTCGCCGACGAGGGCGACCCGCGGGTCAAGGACCTGGACCTGTCCGGCTCCCACTGACCTCTCGGCCGTACGGCACAGGGCCCGTCTCCCGTGGCGGAGGCGGGCCTGTGGCGTTCGTCCGGAGCCTGACAATCCGCGGCGGCTCCCCGACGACGACCATGAACCGGGTGAGCGTGGTGACGACGCCGCGGGCCGTCGCCGGATCCGGGCTCTCCGTGGACCAGTGGGCGCGCGTGGAGGCGGCGCCCCAGGCCGGGGTGCGGAATTGGGTGGGCGCGCGTCAGCACCGGGTACGGTGACCCGCCGCGGTGTGCGGGACGTTCAGGAGCGGCGTGGCGGTCCGGGGGCGGTGGCGCTCCTCGGGGTGAAGGCGGCCACGACGACGTCGACCAGGCCCTCCACCACCTGCGCGCGGTCGACCTCGGGGTGTTCGAGCCACCAGTCGCCGGTCGTCTGCACCATGCCGACGAAGGCGTGGCCGAGGATCTGCGCGCGCACGGGGTCGGCCACGACCTCCTCGGCCGCCAGCACCGCGCCCAACTCCTCGCCGAGACCGCGCACCAGCGCCGTCATGTGGGATCGGACGCTGGTGTCCTCGACGCTGGCCCGGTGGAACAGGAACCGGTAGAGGTTGAGGTTGGCCGAGATGAGGTCGAGGTAGACCTCGATGGCCGCGCGGGCGCGGCGGCGCGGGTCGGTCCTGACCCTGGCGAACTCCGGGCGCAGCTGCGAGACGACCCTGCTCACGTGGCGGTCGGCCAGCGCCTGGTAGAGGCCGCTCTTGTCGCCGAAGTGCCGGTAGAGGATCGGCTTGGTGATCCCGGCCTCCGCCGCGATGGCCGCCATCGACACCTCGGGCCCCTCACGCAGGATGGCCCGGTCGGCGGCGTCGAGCAGCGCCCTGCGCCGATCGGGGTCCCTGCCGTTCACTGGCCCAGGATAGCCCTGGCCACGTCGGCGTCCACTGGGTGAAGGCGGTCGTCCGCGCGGCCCGCCGTGAAGGAATGGTGATGGGCCCCGGCTTCCGTCCCCCGCCCCTCTCCCCTACGTGCACCGCCTCCCCTACGTGCACCGCCGTCGCCCCTCCGTGTCCCTCCGCCCGCGACGGTGTGATGCTCGGGGTCCAGGCTTGCGGTGAGCGGGCCGAGAGTCGCTGACCACTCTTCGCGCATTCCGCCCAGGGACGCGCTCCCCCGGAAGTCGGAACCCGGTGAACACAGGGAGCGCGGCCCGCCATTTCGCGGCGCGGGAGAGCTCCCTTCGGCACCCGGGAAGCGCGTGGACACATGCGGGTAGTGGGCCCATTCGATCTGTCGGAGCCGGGCGGTAGTCTGCCGCACCAGGATCGCGATCGGAGGTGGGCTGTGGCGCCCGAGGTGCCAGGCTACGAGGTGCTCGGCCTGCTGGGCCAGGGCGGCTTCGGCGTCGTCTACCAGGCCAGGCAGCTGGCGGTGGGCAGGGAGGTGGCGCTCAAGGTCGACAGCAGGGTGCTCGTCTCCGAGCGCGACCAGCGGCGGTTCATGCGCGAGGTCACCTCGGCGGGCGCGCTGTCGGGGCATCCGCACGTGGCCGCCGTCTACGACGCAGGGGTGCTGCGCGACGGCAGGCCGTACATGGTGCTGGAGCTGTGTCCCGGCGGGTCGCTGGCCGACCGGATGCGCACCGGGGTCCTGCCCGTGGCCGAGGTGCGTGACATCGGGGTCAGGATCGCCGATGCGCTGGCGGCGGCGCACGCGGCAGGAGTGCTGCACCGCGACGTCAAACCGGCCAACATCCTGATCAACGGTTACGGCCACGTCGTGCTGTCCGACTTCGGGCTCGCGACCATGCCCGAGCCGGGGGCCGAGGTGTCCGTGACGCGGGAGTCGCTGACGCCCGCATACGCGCCGCCCGAGGCATTCGAGCTGACCGAGCCGAGCGCGACGGGCGACGTCTACTCACTGGCCGCCACCCTCTACGCGCTGCTGTCGGGGCGGCCGCCGCGCTTTCCCGAGTCAGGGGTGGCGAACCTGGCGGTGATCATGGCGCTGCACCGGCAGCCCGTGCCCGAGATCCCCGGCGTGCCGGCGGCCTTCACCGAGGTGCTGAGGCAGGCGCTGGCGAGCGATCGGGGCCGCCGCACTCCGTCGGCGGCCGCCTTCCGCGACGCTCTCACCGCCCTGCCTCCCGACGCGTACCTGGGCGGTGGCGTGCCCGGGTCGCGGGAGGACGCGGGGGGTTGGAGTGCGGCCGGTGAGGGGTCGCTGCCGTCGCATGGCGTACGGCCCTCCGCACCCAGCGGTCCGCGGGGTGGGTGGCCTTCGGCTCAGACGGGGGCGGGGCAGGCCGCGGCGTGGTCGCACGCGCCCACCGGGCCGGGTCACGCCGGGGCCGGTCACGCGGGCCCCGGACCGGTGGGGGCCGGTTACGCGGGGTCTGGACCGGCGAGCGAATGGTCGGGAGCGCACACCGGGGCCGGACACGCGGCGCCTGGACCGGCGGGGGTTGGTCACGCAGGATCGGCAGGCGGATGGGCTGGAGCGCACACTGGGGTCGGGCATGCGGGCAAGGCGCCGCCGGGCGGGTGGGCGGCCGCGCCGACCGGTCCCGGGCTCGGGCATCAGGGCGGATGGCAAGGCGTGCCGGGCGACGGTCTCCACGGGGCCAGGACGGCGCTGTCGGGGCGGGCCTCGATGCGTGGCTACGCCGCCGCCTCCGCGCTGTTCGCCGTGATGATCGCGGTCGGGGTCGTGCTGATGATCCTCGAAAGCCGGTGACAGCCGTGCCCGACGACCTCGACACCCTCGAACGCCGCATCGACGCGCTGCGCACCCGCGTCCGTGCCGCCGTGCGGGACAGGGACCTCTCCCTCGCCCGCCAGTTGCGCGGCGAGCTGCGCAGGGCCGAGCGCGCATGGGACCTCCAGGTCAGCAGCCCGCCCGAGCCCGCCGCAGGACAACACACCATGGCCAGGACGGGGCCGCCGGTGCGGGAGCGGGTGCGCGACGTGCTCGGCCTGCTCCAGGTGCCCGCCGCGGGGCGGCTGGTGGTGAGCGTCTATGAGGCGTTCTTCGCCGAGCCGCTGAAGAGTTCCCAGCTCAGCACGCTCAGGCGCGACGAGGAGCGAACGTTTCGCCGCTCGCCGTACGGCAGGCCTTATTACGTGTGCGCGGCGCTCACCGACCGGCTCACCCCGGCCCGCGGACTGCTGGCGTTGAGCACCTGGCCGCAGGAGCGCAGGGTCGTGGGGCCGCGCAGTCCGAGGGTCGACTTCCTGCTGTCGACGATGCGGGTGGCCGAGCGGCTCGGCGAGCTGGACGAGCCGTCGGCGCAGGCGTGGCGGCTGCTGGCCAGGATGGCGCGCAACGTGCCGGGGGCGGGCGGCGGGTTCGGCGAGCCCGAGCCCGGCGTGGTGGTCGCGGCGGCGCGGGCGGAGCTGGCCGTACACGTGGAAGCCGACACGCGGGAACGCGCCGAGCTGGCCGAACGCGCCGGACGGCAGCTGGATGAGGCCGCGAAACTGTTCGGCGCCACTACGCTGAGCGAGATCGCGAGGAAGGCGGCGTGCGCGTGAGGCTGGCACGACCGGGCACAGGAGCGGAGGCATGAGCGGGTGAACGGGCTCGACGCGCTGAGAGGCACCACCCCCGCCAAACCCCATGACGCCAGGGCGATCGCCGCGCTGGCCGCCAATCCGGGTTGCGCGCGCAGGGCGCTGATGGACGGCGCGGGCGTCGACAAGGATCGGGCGGCCAGGCATCTGGGCTTTCCCGCCCCGTTCGGGCAGTCGCCGTTCGCGATCACCAGGGGCAACGCGTTCGAGGCGCTGGTGAAGGCCGACGGCTGCGCGGAGCTGCTGCGGATGCTGCGTGAGCTGCTGCGGCTGCCGCTCGACGAGGTCGCCTACCATGACGTCCACAACGTGGGCGCCCACCTGCGCCATACGCACACCAGGGCGCTGTTCGACAGGGCGGCGCGGGAGGAGCTGGGCACGCTCTACGACCACCCGCTGCTCAGCCTGCGCATCGCGGGGCACACCGCCTATCTGGAGCCCGACGTGGTGGCCTTCCAGCAGGGCGGGCAGTTCCACATCGTGGAGATCAAGTCGTTCGCGGTGATCGACGGCCAGGCCGACCCTGCGGCCGTCGCGGCGGCGGCCAGGCAGGCGGCGGTGTACGTGCTGGCGCTGCGCACGCTGCTGGAGGAGCTCGGCCACGACCCCCTGCGGGTCGCCCACGACGTGGTGCTGGTCTGCCCCGAGAACTTCGCCAACCGGCCGATCGCCACGCTCGTCGACGTGCGCAGGCAGCTCGCGGTGCTGAAGCGGCAGCTGGCCAGGATGACCTCGATCGACCGGCTGCTGGCCGAGCTGCCCGACGGCGTCACCTTCGACCTGCGTCCTGACGACGAGGGGGTGCCGACCAGACCGGCCGCCGAGCTGGCGCAGGCGCTGCACCAGGTGGCCGCCCGTTACGCGCCCGACTGCCTGTCGACCTGCGACCTGTGTTTCTTCTGCCGTGACGAGGCCCGCCGCGACGGCTCGTCCGACCTGCTCGGGCGGCAGGTGCGCGACGCGCTCGGCGGGGTGGCGACGGTCGAGGAGGCGCTGGCCCTGGCCGAGGGGCGCGGGGAGCCCGCCCCGGGCCAGGAGGAGATCGCCCGCCTGCTCAGAGACGCCGAACGGCTGCGCAGGGAGTGCCTGGCGTGAGCATCCTGACCTCGCTGGCCCGGCTGAGGGCGATCAGGGAGGGGGTGGCGCAGCCGACGGCCACCGTGCGTCACTGCCATGTGGGCGAGCGGCCGATGGTGTTCGTGCCGCTCAAGCTGTCGGGTGAGGCGGCGGCGCCGCTGGCGGCCATGCTCGGCACCGACCGCGACGCCCCTCGGCTGCTCGTGGTGGCCCAGCCGCGCAACAGGGATCTGCGGTTCGCGTTCATGGCGGAGCTGGCGGGGGTGCTGCTGCCGTACGTCGAGAGTTTCGCCGCCCACACCGAGACGATCGAGAAGAAGAACGCCGACCCCTTCGAGCGGGCGCTCGACGCGCCGCAGCTGGTGCTGCCGAACCCCGCGGGCGTGGCGTTCACCCGGCTGCTCGGCCGGTCCACCAGGTTCCGCAGGACCGACGGGCCCTATCCGGTGCCGGAGGAGGTGCCGCTGCTGGGCAGGTGGCTGACCCACTTCGCCGAGCGGGCCGCCCATCCGGGCTCGTCGCTGACGCTGACGGCCACCGAGGAGCTCGGCCGCCACTGGGCCAGCGGGCAGAGCGGTCTCGAGGACGCCAACCTGGCCGCGCTGCTCGGCTGGATCGCGCCGCCGCGGGGGCTGAGCGGACCGGAGGCCGCCGAGGAGGCGGAGGACCCGCTGATCTGGCCGCCGGCGGGGCCCGCGACCGATCCGGGCTTCGACGCCGAGGTGCTCGCCCCGGCGATCGACGACGGCACGGTCGAGCGCGTCACCGAGGCGCTGCGCACGCAGCTCGCGCCGACGTGGGGGCTCATGTGGCAGGCCGTCGACCTGCTGCGCGGGCTGCGCGAGGGGGCGAGCGTGGCGACGCGGTGGGAGGGCGACAGGGCTTCGTTCAGCATGATGGCCCAGCAGATCTCCGAGGGCGCGCCGCCGCAGGCGCGCCGCGACGGCGCGGTCGCCGCTGCCGCGCGCCTGGCCAGGATGGAGCGGGCGCAGGCAGCCTTCGAGGTACAGCGCGCCTACGACGATCCGCTGATCATGGCCGAGTACCGGCTGACCGGCGAGGCGTTCGCGGGCGAGGTGATCGAGACTGACCCCGAGCACACCGAGGGCGAGGGCCGCTCCCGCAAGCTGCGCCCCGTCGTCCTGATCAAGACAGACGATCCGGTACGGCTGCAGCCCGGTGCCGTGCTCGGCACTCCCGACCGCCGCGGCCAGGCCGCCGAGCTGGTCGACGCGCACGAGGGCCTGATCACGCTGAAGATCACCAAGGGCATGGGCAGGGGAAAGACTCCCGCGCCTGGCTCGGTGCCCGAGCTGGGCGAGCGGGTCTGCTACACCTCGCTGACCGACGACTTCCAGGGCTCGGCCGCGCTGCCCGACCGGGAGGCCACCCCGTGGACCCACGGCGGCCCGCCCGAGGAGTACGTCCCGAGCGACGACGACGCCCGGGAGGAGTGGGCATGAGTCCCGAAGAGGTCATCCAGAACGTGCTGGCCGACCTGCCCAGGCACCGCGGCGTGGTCGTCGACTCCCCGCCGGGCGCGGGCAAGTCCACGCTGGTCGTACGGGCCGCCGCGCACCTGGCGGAGACCGGCGAGCCGCTGATGATCGTGGCGCAGACCAACGAGCAGGTCGACGACCTGATCGAGCGCATCGCCGACAAGCATCCCGACCTTGCGGTGGGCCGGCTGTCGGCCTCCGGCTACGTGCCGCCGCTGCGGCTGCTGGAGATCCCGAGCGTCACGGTCGGCACCAGGATCCAGGACCTCAACGACCCGGCCATCGTGATCGCCACCGCCGACAAGTGGGCGTGGATCAGCGGCCGCACCTGGCCATGGGCGATCGTGGACGAGGCCTACCAGATGCGCTCGGACAAGCTGCTGCGCATCGCGGGGCTGTTCGAGCGGGCGCTGTTCGTGGGCGATCCCGGCCAGCTCGACCCGTTCTCTATCGTGGAGGCCGACAGGTGGGCGGGCCTGTCGTGGGATCCGCTGCAGAGCGCCGTGTCGGTGCTGCTGCGCCACAATCCCGACCTGCCCGTCCACCGGCTGCCGGTGTCGTGGCGGCTGCCCGCGTCGGCGGCGCCCGTGGTGTCGCAGGCGTTCTACCCGTTCACGGGGTTCAGGGCGGGCACGGGGCCAGGCGAGCGCGCGATGGAGCTCACCACGAAGGGCATGGGCACGGTGCACGACCGCGCGCTGGAAGAAGCCGCGCGTTCGGGCTGGTCACTGCTGGAGCTGCCGAGCCGCCACACCGTCCGCACCGACGCCGAGGCCGTACAGACGGTGGCGCTGCTGGCGACCAGGCTGCTGCAGCGCGGCGGCGTGTCGTTCTCGGAGAAGGGCGAGCGGCCGGTGACGGCCGACCGGATCGCGGTCGGCGCCGCGCACCGCGACCAGGTGGCGGCCATCAGGAACGCGGGCGTGCCGCCCGAGATCACGGTCGACACCGCCAACCGGCTGCAGGGCAGGGAGTACGACGTGACGGTGGTGCTGCACCCGCTGTCGGGGCGCAGGGACGCCACCGCCTTCCACCTGGAGTCGGGACGGCTGTGCGTGCTGACCTCCCGGCACCGGCACGCCTGCATGGTGGTGGCCAGGGCGGGCATCCCCGAGCTGCTCGACGCCCACCCTTCGGCGGAGACGGTACAGCTCGGGGCGCCGGTGAAGTTCCCCGACGGCTGGGAGGCGAACCAGTCCGTGCTGGAGCACCTGGCCAGGCACCGGATCCGCGCCAGCGACGGCGACCAGCACTGAGGTCCTGAGCACCTCCGCCCGACCATGCGCGCGGGGTCACGCGGTGAGGGCCTCGATTCGACTGCGCCAGACGTCGATCGCGAGGACGGGGGTCATGCCCGCGGAGGTGTACAGGCCGAGCGCGGGCGTGGTGTTGTTGGCGTCGACCTGCAGCAGCGTGCCCCTGCGGCCGCGGGCGGCGTCGGCGGCGAAAGCCGTACGCAGCAGGAAACGGCCGAGGCCGCGCCCGCGGAAGGCGGGCAGGGTGGTCAGGGTGAGGACGTAGCCGCGGTTCTCGTCCTCGGCGAAGTGGTTGGTGCCCACCAGCAGGGCGGCGGGCTCGCCGTCGACGCGGGCGACGAGCACCTGCGTCCAGTCCGTGGCCGCGGAGGTCTCCCTGCGGGCCAGCCACTCCTCGTACGGCACCGGCACGAACCCGAAGTGGTCGGCGAACCCCTCCTGGTGGAGGCGGTGCGCCTCCCGCCTGAGTTCGTCGGTCAGCGCGGGGTGGAGGGTGACGCCCTCGGGTGGCCGCGGCGCGTCGACGGGCCCGTCGAAGTCGATGACGAGCCGGTGGAAGCTGGTGGCGGCCTCGAATCCGAGCCCCTTGACCAGCGCCTGCTTGTCCTCGTCGGCGCGGTAGACGCCGATGTCGAGCGTGACGCCCTCGTGGCCGCGCTCGGCAGCCAGCTCGCGGGAGCGTTCCACAACGGCCGCCCACAGGTGCTCGGTCACGCCGTCGCCGGTGCCGGGTCTGACGACGACCTCGACGTCGGCGTGGTCGCTGTCGCCCTTGGCGATGATCCAGGCCCAGCCGTTCGGCGTGCCGGTGGTGTCCTCGGCCAGCCACGCGTCGTGTTCGGTGTCGAGTTCGGCGAGCTCGTCGGCGATGTCGTCGAGCGTGACGTCGGGGACGCCGATGACGGAGATGTCGTAGGCGGCGACGAGCTCGTGCACGGCGGCGGCGTCCGCGGGCCGCGGGCGGCGGACAGTGTGGCGATCCATGGCGACGATTGTCCACATTCGCATGGATGCGCGCCTCCCGTTTTCCGCCCACCGGAGACAGCGGGTGGGGTCGGTAGGCTCGTGTCGTGCTGATCCGCTCCGCCACCGCCGGTGACCTGCCCGTCGTGTCGGCCATCTACGCCCACTACGTGGCCACCAGCGTGGCCACGTTCGACGAGACCGCGCCCGAGCTGCCCTTCTGGCAGGCCAGGCTGAGGGAACTGGGCGAGCGCGGCTTGCCGTTCCTGGTCGCCGAGGTGGACGGCGAGGTCCAGGGCTACGCGTTGGCCAGCCAGTGGCGGCCCAAGCCCGCCTACCGGCACACCGTGGAGGACTCCGTCTACCTGGCGCCCGGCCGTACCGGACAGGGCCTGGGCCGGGCCCTGCTCGGTGAGCTGCTGCCGCGCTGCGCGAAGGCGGGGGCGCGGCAGGTGGTGGCGGTGATCGCCGACACCGGCCAGGACGCCTCCGCCGCGCTGCACCGGGCGTTCGGCTTCGTCTCGGTGGGGCGGCTGACCGGGGTCGGCTTCAAGCTCGGCCGCTGGGTCGACACCGAGCTGATGCAGCTCGACCTCACCCGCTAGATCTGTTGAGCGTCACGAGACGTCATTGCCCGCCGCCGCAGTCGTGGTGACCAGGTTCCCTGTCCGATGCGACGGTTCAGGTGAGGATCTGGACGTGTCCGTCGGTTCCGTGAACGCGGATCCGCTGCCCGTCCCGGATCAGCCGGGTGGCCTGCTCCACACCCACAACGGCCGGCAAGCCGTACTCTCGCGCGATCACCGCCCCGTGCGTCATCAGGCCTCCTACCTCCGTCACCAGCCCGGCGACGGCGACGAACAGAGGGGTCCAGCTGGGGTCGGTGTAGGCGGTGACCAGGATGTCGCCCGGCTCAAGGTCGGCCCGCGCCATGTCCGTGACGACACGGGCACGGCCCTCGACGGTCCCGGCCGAGACCGGGAGGCCGGCCAGCGCGCCGGGCGGGGCGTCGTCACGCCGATACTGGCCAGTGATGGCCTCGCCGTCCGAGGTGAGGACCCGGGGCGGGGTGAGCGCCTCGTACGACCGGAACGCCTCCCGCCTTTCCAGAATGAGTTCGGTGTCCGCCTCGTTGGTGCGCACGACTTCTTGCAACTCCTGGAACCGGAGGAAGAAGATGTCGTCTTTCTCGCGCAGGGTGCCGGACTGGACGAGGCGATCGGCTTCCCGCAGCAACGCCTGCTTGTAGACGAAGTAGCGGCTGACCATGCCGTACTTGGGGTACTCCCGGTACCCGGCGAAGGCGCGGACACGGTCGATCATCCGCTTGGCCTCCTCGGCCTTCTGCTCCCCATGGGGTAGGGCGCGCAGTCGCGTCAGCAGTTCCTGTTCTTTCCGGCGTGACTCTTGGCGTCCTTGTTCGAAGTGGCGCTTGCCGGCGCCCGGCTCGAAGTTCTTGATGTTGCCGAGGAGGGTGGGCATCAGCGTGGCGGGATGCTCGCTCCAGCGCGTTCTGGTGATGTCGATCTCGCCCGCGCAACGCATGCCGTACGTGTCGAGGAAGCCCCGGATGGCGTCACGTGCCTCCCGTCCGCCGGCCGGCCCGGCCAGCTCGCTCAGAAAGCCGTCGCCCGCCCGGCCTTCGTCCACGACGCGGTGCAGGAACGCCACGACGTCCGCGTGCGGCCGGATGGTGTCCGCGACGTCGAGGAGCGCCAGTCCCATCTCCGACGTGACGTTGTGGGGGACGGATTGCGTGAGCGCGTCGGCCGCGTTCTTCTCGCCCAGCCACGCCTCGAGGTGGTCATTGAGCCACGAGGTCGCCTCCATCGCCGCCATGATCGCCTGGAGGCCCTGCGGATCGAACAGGATGCGCTTGAGCTCTGCGATGTCGGCCAGGATGAAGTCGAGCAGCGCCGGCCCGGACAGGCTCTGGATCTTGCGCTGCAGGGTGGCGACGGATGCCTGACTGTGTCGGATCAGCTGGGTGACGACGGCCGGATCGGTCTCGATCGGGGCGGGTGAGTCACCGGCGGGTGCCGCGCCAGGACCTTCGTCCGGAAGCGAGCGGATGAAGTCGCCGCGGTCGAGGACGGTCTGCAGCGCGTCCCGAATCAGCGGGTCGGACTGCCCCAGGGTCCCGAGGAGGCCCGCGCGACCCGCGGGCGTCGCCAGGGCGGGGGCTACGTCGACGAACAACCGTCCGCCCGCCTCGTGCATCGGCCGTGGGGTCGTCAGCTGCCACAGGGAGAGTCCCAGCGGCTTCATCGCGTCGGTCATCATCTGCTGGTGACCGACGGAGACGTAGACGTGGTTTTCTTGGTCATCGGTCGTGGGGATGGGGAACAGGGTGGTGATCGGCCGGCTCTGGACGATGTGGAAGTCGTCACCGGCCAGGCACCATTCGATGTCCTGGGGCCGGCCGAAGTGCGCTTCGATTCGCCGGCCCAGTCGCACCAGGCGCACGACTTGAGCATCCGTCAGAGCCGGCTGCTTCTGCCGCTGCGGCTCGATCGGTGCGTCCTGGGTACCGCCTCCCGGCGACGCCTGGACGCACCGCGGCTTGGTGGCGACCGCCGTGGTGACGACCTGATCGTCGCGCACCGTGTAGACGTCCCCGGCCACCAGACCGGAGACAAGCGCCTCGCCGAGCCCCCAACCGGCTTCCACGGTGGCGATCTTCCGGTTCGAGGTCACGGGGTCAGCGGTGAAGAGGATCCCGGCCGCGTCAGGGAACACCATCTGCTGGACGACCACGGCCATCCGTACTTTCCGGTGGTCGAAGCCATGACGGCACCGGTAGGTCACTGCTCGCTCGGTGAACAGCGAGGCCCAGCACCGCCGGACGTGCCGGAGGATTGCCGCCAGGCCCACGATGTTCAGGTACGAGTCCTGCTGGCCGGCGAAGGATGCGGTCGGCAGGTCCTCGGCCGTCGCGCTGGAACGCACCGCGTAGGAGGCTTGCTCCCCGCGCCGGGCGAGCGATTCGCTGATCGCCGCCACCAGATCATCGGGTACCGCGACGCCTTCGATGACGCGGCGGATGTCGGCGCTCAGGGTGCTGATCGCCGCGCGGTCGTCCGGTTTCACCCGCGACAGCAGGTCAAGCTGAGCGTCGATCGACGGCGCCTCGGCCACGGCCCGCTGGAAGGCGTCCGTCGTGACGCAGAAGCCGTCTGGCACGCGGATGCCCTCGATTCGCGAGAGCTCGCCCAGGTGCGCCCCCTTTCCGCCGACGTCTGCGATATTCGTCGAGTCGATTTGCTCGAAACCCAGCACGTAGCGCAATTCCGTTGCTCCATCGTTCGTCGGGTCGGTTCGCAACGGGCAGTATGGGCCATTCTTTGGCGCCTCATGAGGCGCGAGAACCTGCTATAAAGTGAAAGTGGCGGGGAGTAGTGCGCGCTGCGTGCGCAGCCTGACCCGCCCCTTTCCCTCATCCTGGCCGTGCTGCTGTGTGCCGGGGGCACGAGTTGAAGAGTGTGCCCCGCTGAACGTCGCTGATTGCGCGCGCTGGAACGGTGCGGTTGCGCGGAAAGGGTGACGAGCAGCGCACCGCCCCAGTGCCCGCCTCCGTCTCGTCTACATCTCCGTGCACCCGGCATCCCCATCACCGACGTGTCCCGCTTCCGATGGACGCGCTGGCCTGCGCCGCATCCTGCGCACGCCCTGACCACCGTCACGGCGTGAGCACGGTCGTCGCCCTTGAAGCAGGAACTCCACCGATCTCAGCTCGCTATGCCAGCACCTTCAGAATCCTGTCGCTCAACAAGATCTCCGCCGGGGCTCAGTCGAGGGCCGCGGCCTGGAGCTTGGCCTCCTCCTGCGCGGCGGGGCCGCCGCGCAGCGGGATCTCCTTGATGAACGCGGCCAGCACGGGCACCACGATCGCGAACAGGATCGCCCACCAGAAGATGCCGGAGATGGCCTCCGCCAGCGTCTCGAGGAAGCCGGTGCGCTGCTGCGGCGGCAGGTGGCCCATGGCGGCGGCGTCCATCCGGCCGCCGCCGTTGACCAGCTTGTCGGCCGTCTGGGCGCCGAACCTGTCGGTCAGCCCCGACAGCAGCTGGTTGTTGAAGACGGCGCCGAACAGCGAGACGCCGAACGAGCCGCCGATGGACCGGAAGAAGGTCGAGGCGCTGCTGGAGACGCCGAGGTCCTTCTGTTCGACGCTGTTCTGCGCGATCAGCATCGTGGTCTGCATGAGGAAGCCCATGCCGAGGCCGAGGACGGCGATGAACACGCCGGTCTGCCAGGAGGGGGTATCGACGCCCATCATCGACAGCAGGAACATGCCGAGCGTCATGATCACGCCGCCGAGCACGGGGTAGATCTTGTACTTGCCGGTGTTGGTGATCGCCTTGCCGACGAACAGCGACACGACCATCGCCGCGCCCATCATCGGCAGCAGCTGCAGGCCCGAGTTGGTGGCCGAGGCGCCCTGCACGGTCTGCTGGTAGAGCGGCAGGAAGTTGATCGCGCCGAACATCGCGAAGCCGAGCAGGAAGCCGACCGCCGAGACGAGTGTGAAGTTGCGGTTGCGGAACAGCTGCAGCGGCATGATCGGCTCGGCGGCGCGCCGTTCGACGGGGATGAAGGCGGCCAGGGAGACGACGGCGAGCGCGGCGAGGCCGAGGATCTGCGGCGAGCCCCACGCGTACTCGTTGCCGCCCCAGGTGGTGATCAGGACGAGGGCGGTGATGCCGACGGACAGCAGGATCGCGCCGAGCCAGTCGATGCGGGCCTCGGTGCGGTGCTTGGGCAGCTTGAGCTTGACCGCGAGCAGGACGAGCGCGACGGCGCCGATGGGCAGGTTGACGTAGAAGGCCCAGCGCCAGTCGAGGTGGTCGGTGATGAAGCCGCCGACGAGCGGGCCCGCGATCATGGCGAGGGACATGACGCCCGCCATGATGCCCTGGTACTGGCCGCGCTCGCGGGGCGGGACCAGGTCGCCGATGATGGCCATGGCGTTGACCATGAGGCCGCCCGCGCCCAGGCCCTGCACCGCGCGGAAGGCGATGAGCTCCATCATGCCGTCGGAGGGGCCGCCCAGCATCGACGAGCCGGCCATGCCGCACAGCGCCGAGCCGACCATGAAGATGATGATCGAGGCGATGAAGATGTTCTTGCGGCCGTAGAGGTCGCCGATCTTGCCCCAGATGGGGGTCGAGACCGTCGTTCCCAGCACGTAGGCCGTGACCACCCAGGACAGCTGGGTCAGGCCGCCCAGTTCCTCGACGATCCGGGGCATGGCGGTGCCCACGATCATGTTGTCGAGCATCGCCAGCACCATCGCGAGCATCAGGCCTGGCAGTACCGCCATGACCTCCCGCCGTCGTTCCACGGAATCTCCCCGATCTTGACACATCACTTACTTGCCGACCGGCAAGCCCACGCTAAGCTAAAGTCTTACTTGCCGGCCGTCAAGTGAAATTGGACCGAAATGCGAGAAGACACGCGGGCGAAGATCCAGGAGATCGCGCTCAGGCTCTTCACCGAGCAGGGCTACGAAGCCACCTCCCTGCGCGAGATCGCCGAGGAGCTCGGCGTGACGAAGGCGGCCCTCTACTATCACTTCAAGACCAAGGACGACATCGTCGCCAGCCTGGCCGAGGACAGGATCGCCGAGCAGGACGAGCTGCTGGCCTGGCTGCGCGCCCAGCCGAAGACGCCGGAGACCCGCAGGGAGCTGCTCCTGCGCTACGCCGAGCAGCTCGAGCAGGCACGCCACCAGGATCTCGGCCGCTTCCTCGAACGCAACCAGACCTCGCTGCGTGACCACCCGACCATGAAGGCGATGCGCACGCGCATGCTGGAGTTGGCCGAGGCGCTCAGCGACCCCGACGACCCCGTCCGCGTACGGCTGCGCCGCTCGATCGCGCTGTTCACGCTGCACACGGGGTCGTGGCTGACTCAGCAGTACGACATCTCCGAAACCGAGCGGCGCGAAATCGCCAGAAGCCTCGCGCTGGAGATCCTCGACGGCCCCTGCGGCGATTGAGACGCGCCTGTCGGGGCACGGGCCATCCCATGACAGGGAAAGAGGTCACACGCGTCAAGGAGCTCATCGACGGGCTCTACACCGGTCAGGAACGACTCAGCCGCCTGGAGATCACCGAGCGCATGACGGCCGCGGAGCTGCCCGCCGACCTCATGGCCTACTTCGATCGACTACCCGACGGCGACTACGAGGAGGAAGAGCTCGTCGACACCCTGAACCAGATGATCACGGACAGGGGCGAGGAGCACGCGGTCGGACACATCCCGGAGATCTAGGAGGCACGGTGGAGGCGACCATCGCACTTCGGCTGCCCAGGGACGCCGCGAGCGTTCCGGTGATCAGGCAGACGCTCGACGGCACCCTGCGCTCGCTCCACGTCGTGCAGCCGATCAGAGAAGACATCGAGCTCATGCTCAGCGAGGCCTGCGCAAACGTGATCAAACACGCGGTGGCGAGCGACGAGTACACGGTGAGCGCGGGCGTCTATCACGACCGCTGCGTCATCAGGGTGGTCGACACCGGCGAGGGGTTCGACCCGCACAGCGTGGAGGAGCCGAGCCCCGGCGCCGAGCACGGCCGCGGCCTGCAGATCATGCGGGCCCTGGCCGACGACGTGCGCTTCACGCAGCGCAGGGAACGCGGGACGATCGTCAGCTTGGAGAAGAGGCTGCGTTTCGAGAACGGGGCTCCTTCGCCGAGACCGCGGCCATGAGGGCGAGGGTCACCAGGAAGAGCACGGAGATGGCGACCAGCGCGAGGGCGACCAACCCAAGGATGATCGCCAGCGAGGCGGCCAGGCTGAGCAGTGTCCACAACATGACGTAGGCGCTGCCCGGTTTGGACTAGCTCATGCAGCTATCTAGAGAAGTGTCCCTTCCCGGCCGGGCAGCAGGTCGAGGCGGCGCAGGATGACGCCCTCGCGCAGCGCCCACGGGCACACGTCGAGCCGGTCGATCTCGAACAGGTCCATGGTGGCGTCGGCCACGAGCGCACCCGCGGCGAGCTGGGCGGCGCGGCCCTCGGAGACGCCCGGCAGCTCGGCCCGCGCCGCCGACCCCATCCTGGTCAGCTTGACCGCCCACTCGGCCAGGTCGGCCCTGGTCAGCGAGCGCGAGACGTAGGGGCCGTCGCTGGAGGGCGGGGCGCCGGCGATCCTGGCCAGTTGCTTGAAGGTCTTGGACGTGGCGACGACGGCGTGCGGCACGCCGTACTTGACGATGTCGCCGACCCTGCGGGCGATCTCGGCGCGGACGTGCTTGCGCAGCGCGCGAACCTCGTCGGCCGACGGCGGGTCGGCGGTGAACCAGTCGCGGGTCAGCCGCCCCGCGCCCAGCGGCAGGGAGACGGCGACGTCGGGCTCCTCGTCCATGCCCGCGGCGACCTCCAGCGATCCACCGCCGATGTCGAGGGTCAGCAGCCTGCCCGACGACCAGCCGAACCAGCGGCGCGCGGCCAGGAACGTCAGCATCGCCTCCTCGTTGCCCGACAGGACCTTGATGTCAACCCCGCAGCTCGCGTTGATCTGGGCGACCACTTCCTCACCGTTGGCGGCCTCCCGCACGGCCGAGGTGGCGAAGGCCATGAAGTCCTCGACGCCCTTGTCCTCGGCGATCTGCAGCGCCTCGGCCACGAACGCGCCCAGCCGCTCGATGCCCTGCTTCGACAGGCGGTCGCCGTCCTCCAGGTGCTCGGAAAGGCGCAGCTCGTCCTTGTGTGAGTAGGCGGGAATGGGCCTGGCTCCCCTGTGCGCGTCCACCACGAGCAGGTGGACGGTATTGGAGCCGATGTCCAGAACGCCGAGTCGCATGGGCGAACGCTATCGTCCGCGCGGCCGTACGGCGAAGCTGAGCCTGAAGTGATCGAGAAGGGGCGCCTTCCCGACCATCCTGACCTCTCTGTCACGCAGGATCTCGCCGAGCACCCGCGTCGCGGTGAGCATCACCAGCCCCTCCCCCGGGCACCTGGCGGGCCCGTCGCTGAAGGGCACGCCGTCGGTGAAGGACGTGACGATCGCGACGATGCTGCCCGCGGGCACGGTGACCCCGCGCCAGGTGGTGGGGGCCGTGGTGTCGCGCAGGATGGCCAGCGTGGTGGGCCAGCGCCGCAGCGACTCCAGCAGCGCCGCGCGCAGGCGGTCGGGCTCGTACGGTCCCCCGCGGGCGGCCAGCAGGGCCAGCGCCCGCCATGCCGCGATACCCGCCGCGTCGTAGGCGAACAGCCAGTGCGGAACCTGGCCCTCGGGGTGCACGGCGGGATCGGCGCGCGTCTGGGCGAGCACGTGGGCCAGGCTGCCCTCCTCCGCCCTGCTCAGGTGCGCTTCCAGCCGCCGCTGGAAGTCCACGCGCACGTCGGTGCGGCGGGCCGCCAGGTAGGACCAGTTGGCGTCCCCGCGCAGCCGGTCCAGCAGTTCGGTGAGCCGCTCGTCGTCGCGGGCCGCGTCGCCGAGCACGACGCGCCGCGCGATCCTGCGATGCGCCGCGTGGAAGTCCGGCCAGGTGATCGTTCCTCGCTCGGGCAGCGTCGCGATCTCCTCCGCGACCTTCGCGCGGACCTCGCCGGCGATCCTGTCGGCCCTGAGCACCTCCTCGTTGAAGGCGCGGCGCTGGGCGCGCAGTTCGGGATCCCTGGTGACGAGCACGCCGTCGAGCTGGAAGTGGCCGAGCGCGCCCTGCTTCTCCCTGTTGGCGGGGGTGAAGTCGGCGCCGTGCAGGGTGCGCCGCACGTCCGCGCCGGTCAGCGGGATCACCGCCCAGCCGCGCAGCGGGATCCGCACCAGCAGGGGGCCGCCGTCGTGGCGCTCGCGCAGCCTGGCCAGCAGCCGGTTGGCCCGCTGGTCGGCCCTGGCCATGGCGGCCAGCCGCACGCCGAGCGGGCGGCGCAGCACCACGCCCTGGGCGAGGATCGGCAGCGCCACCTCCGCGCCGAGACGCAGCGTCTCCCACAGCGAGGTCCTGCCGAGCGTCCTGCCGCGCCGCACGCGCAGCGCTCTGGTGGGCCGCAGCGCGGGGTGGTGGTTGCCCTCGGGGTCGAAGTCGGGCAGGCCGACGGCCCTGTCGCGCAGGCGCAGCAGCGCGATCCTGCGCTCGCCCGCCTTGATAGCGAACACGTCCGCGGTGAGCCGGTGCGCGGTGAGCCTGAGCTTGCCGTGCCGGTGCCGGTAGCCGCCGGGCAGTGCCAGGTCGAGGTCGTGCCCCTCGGCGCCGTCGAGGATCCGCACCAGCGATCGCTGTCCTGCCAGCCGTACGACGGCCTCACGCGGGCCGGTGTCGAGGGCGGGCACGCCGAGCGGCGGGTGGTCCAGCACCTCCAGCGTCGCAGTAAACAGGTCACCCTGGGTGATTGTCGGCATATCTGGGCGAATACCCTTCCTGATGGCCGTGACACTCGGACGGACCGGCACGACCTGGGGCGCGCCCGCCCGCCCCGGCCGCAATACGCTGACCTCGTGACACGAACCCTTCGTCTGCTGGTGACCGGTGGCGGCACCGGCGGCCACACCTATCCCGCCCTGACCACCCTGGCCGCGGTGCAGCGGCGACGCCTGCCCCACGACGTCCTCTGGGTCGGTACGGCCAGCGGCCTGGAGGCCCGGATCACCGCCGAGCACGGGATCCCGTTCAAGGCGATCACCACGGGCAAGCTGCGCCGCCGCCCGAACCTGCGCGAGCTCGGCACCAACCTGGCCGACCTGTTCCGCATCCCCCTGGGCGTCATGCAGGCGATCGGCCACGCGGCCCGCTACCAGCCCGACGTGGTGCTGTCCACCGGCGGCTACGTCGCGGTGCCCATCGGCGTCGCGGCCAAGCTGCTGCGCCGCCCGCTCGTCATGCACGAGCAGACCACGGTCGTGGGCCTGGCCAACCGCATCCTGGCCAGGATGGCCACCCGCATCGCGCTCTCGCACGAGTCGTCGCTCGAGCACCTGCCCGCCTCCGTGCGCGACAGGGCGGTCGTGACGGGCAACCCGGTGCGCCCCGAACTGCTCCACGGCGACCGGGCGGCCGCCTACGACCAGTTCGGGCTGACCTTCGAGGTGCCGCTCATCTACGTGACCGGCGGCGCGCAGGGCAGCAAGCAGATCAACACGATGCTGGCGGAGATCCTGCCGCGGCTGCTCCCGTACGCGCAGGTGATCCACCAGTGCGGGCCCGCCTGGATCGACCAGATGCGTGCCATCGCGCTGCCGCCGGGCCTGGCCGAGCGCTACCACCCCGTGCCCTACGTCGGCGCCGAGCTGCCCGACCTGTTCGCGGCGGCCGACGTCGTCATCGCGCGCAGCGGCGCGGGCACCGTCTCGGAGCTGACAGCGATCGGCAAGCCCGCCGTGCTCATCCCGCTCATCCCGACCGGCGGCGACGAGCAGCGCAAGAACGCCTCCTACCTGGCCTCCGCGGGCGCCGCCAAGGCGCTGCTGGAGCCGAACCCGCCCGCCGAGCTGCTGCTGGCCGAGCTGATGCCGCTGCTGGCCGACCCCGCGCTGCGCGCCGCGATGGCCGAGGCGGCCCACAAGCTGGGGCGGGTCGACGCCGCCGAGGCGCTGGCCGACGTGCTGCTGGAGGCCGCTCAGCCGTCCAGGTAGCTCGTGGGCTTCGCCCGCCCCGGTCACGGGCCGCCGGGGCGGACCGGCCCGCTCTCGTCGATCAGGCCTTCATCAGGCCCAGGTCGAGCACGCCCGCGCGGCCCTCCAGCATGGCGCGCCTGGCGTGCCGTACCGCGTCGAGGGTGTTGCCCGCGGCGCTCGGTGAGTCCTCCACGCACATGCGCAGCTCGATCTCCAGCGAGGTGCCGCCGAAGGCCTCGCCTTCCAGCCTGATGAAGGCGACCTTGCGGTCCTGCAGGAACGGGATGTACTCGGCTCCGACGTGCACGTTGCCCTCGGCCGACATCCCCTGGGCCTTGGTGGCCTTCTTGCCGGCCATCCTGGCGGGGTCGCGCATGGCGTGGAAGTCCATGTTGCCGCCGGCGTTGAGCTGGTAGGTGTTGCGCAGCCGTACCCCTCCGGCGGTCAGGGCGTCCACCAGCGCGCGGTGCACCAGTGTCGAGCCGAACTGGCTCTTGAGGTCGTCGCCGACCAGCGGCAGCCCCGCCCGCTCGAACCTGCCCGCCCACTCGGGGTCGCGGGCCAGGACGGCGGGCATGCAGTTGACGAACGCGCACCCGGCCAGCAGCGCCGCCCGCGCGTACAGCTCGGTGGCCCGCTGGTGGCCGACGGGCAGGAAGCTCACCACCACGTGCGTGCCGGTGGCCCGTAGCACGTCGGCGACCTGGTCCGGCGTCCGCCCGCCCCGCGCGCCCGCCAGGTCGCCGAAGTCCTCGCCGAGGATGCCCTCCTCCACCGGCACTCCCAGGTACGGCACGCGGGCGAAGGCGCCGGCGTTGTTGGGCGCGGCCCAGATCGCCTCCGACAGGTCCGTGCCGATCTTCTCAGGGGTGACGTCGAAGGCCGCGGTGAAGGCCACATCTCGTACGGCGAAGCCCGCGCAGTCGGGGTAGTCGGTGTCGCGGTAGTACTCCACGCCCTGCACCAGCGAGGAGGTGCAGTTGCCGATGCCGACGAGGCCCACGTTCACAGTGCTCATGAACCGTACATCTTGCCCAGTTCGCCCACGGTGTCGCGCATCAGGTCCCGCAACTCGGCCGGAGCCAGCACCTCGACGCTCGCGCCCATCCGCAGCAGCAGCCAGCGGGCATGGGGAATCGACTCGATGGGCACGGTGACGGTGCGCCAGCCGTCCTGGTCGGGCTCGGGCAGCTCGACCGTCATGCTCATGGTGTAGTCGAGCAGGCTCTCGGCGCCGGGCGCGACCCTGATGACGGCCTCGGCCTTGTACATCTTCTCGCGGAACTCCTTGGCGTACCGCTGCCAGAACTCGGCCAGGTCGAAGTCCCCGGGCCGCTCGAACCCGCCGTCGAGCGTCTCCAGGGTGAGGACGCGGGAGACCCGGTAGGTGCGCGGCGGGCAGCCGGGCGGGGCGGCGACCAGATACCAGGAGCCGCCCTTGAGCACCAGGCCGTAGGGGTGGATCACCCGCTCCACCACCTGCTGGCCCCAGCGCCGGTAGGTCATGCGCAGCGGGCGCTGGTCCCACACCGCCTCGGCGACCTCGCTCAGATGGGGGACGTCGTCGGCGCCGCGGTACCAGCTGGGCACGTCGAGGTGGAAGCGCTCGCGCATCCTCGCGGCCTGGGAGCGCGGCTCGGGCGGCAGGGCGGCCAGGAGCTTCAGTTCGGCGTTGGCGGCCACCTCGGCCAGGCCCAGCTCGGCGGCCGGGCCCGGCAGGCCCGCCAGGAACAGGGAGGAGGCCTCGGCGGCGGTCAGGCCGTTGAGCCTGGTGCGGTAGCCGTCCAGGAGCCGGTAGCCGCCGGCCGGGCCGCGGTCGGCGTAGACGGGGACGCCCGCCGCCGACAGGGCCTCGACGTCGCGGTAGACGGTCCTGATCGACACCTCCAGCTCCTCGGCCAGCTCGGTGGCGGTCATGCGGCCGCGGGTCTGCAACAGCAGGAGGAGGGAGAGCAGGCGGCTGGCACGCATGCCCCCATTCTCCCCGGTCCCCACCATGGGCTTGAGCCTCACGTGACGGGAGCCTCTACCGTCCCCGGCATGGAAATCATCGTCCACGACACCTTTCGGGCCATGGCCGACCTGCTGCGCCGTCCCCTCGACGAGCGGCCCGCGCTGCTGTCGGCCATGCTCGCCCCGATGCGCTCGGCCATCCCGATGCCGGGCGACATCGTCGACATCCACCACCAAGGGGCGGGATTCCGCGTCGACCGTGAGGACCCCCGCTATCTGCCCGCCGTACAGAAACTCATCGACCAGGACGTCCGCGGGCAGATCGCGCGCATGCTCGCCAAGGCCGCCGACGCCCTGCGGGACTACAACGCCCCCGACACCATCCAGGTGATGTTCGTCATGGGCGACCCCGACGACGACTACCTCATGAACGTCACGGGCGGCTACTACGGCATGGGCGGCTCAGGCGACTGGATCTATCTCATCGCCTGGCCGGACGACGACGTCATCGGCAGGATCGCGCACTGCGCGGTGCACGAGTTCCACCACAACGTCCGCTACCGCAACGTCGAGTGGAACCCCGCGACCGTCACCGTCGGCGAGCACATCGTCGCCGAAGGGCTGGCGGAGGCGTTCGTGCGCGAGCTGTCGGGCGCCGAGGCGATGGGCCCGTGGTCGGCGCGCCCGCTCGACGACGAGGTCTTCGCCAGGATCGTCGCCGACCTGGATCTGCAGGGCATGGGCGTCACCCCCGCCTACGTGCTCGGCGACACGGCGGTGGCCAGGTTCGGGCAGGAGCCGCGCGGCATCCCCGACCTGGCGGGCTACGCCGCGGGGCTGCGCCTGGTCGACGCCCACCTCAAGGCGACGGGCAGGTCGGCGGTGGAGTGCACGGGACTGCCCGCCGCGCGGATCCTGTCAACCTGGCGAGACGAAGCCTGACTCGTAGGCGGCGATCACGGCCTGGGTGCGGTCGCGGGCGCCGAGCTTGGTGAGCACGTTGCCGACGTGCGTCTTGACCGTCTCCTGGCTGACGACCAGCTCGGCGGCGATCTCGCCGTTGGACAGGCCTCTGGTCATCAGGCGCAGCACGTCGCCCTCGCGCCCGGTCAGCCTGCCGATGCCCGGCAGGTGCGCGGCGGGCTTCCTGCGGGCGGCCAGCTCCCTGATCGCCGCGGGGAACAGCAGCGTGTCGTTGGCCGCCACCACCCTGATGGCCCGCACCAGGTCGTCGGGCCTGGTGCGCTTCAGCAGGAACCCGTTCGCCCCGGCCAGCAGCGCGTCGTAGACGTAGTCGTCGTTCTCGAACGTCGTCACGACGAGCACCTTGGGCGGGTCGGGCAGCGCGACCAGCTGCCTGGTGGCCTGGATGCCGTCGACGCGCGGCATCCGCACGTCCATCAGCACCACGTCGGGGCGTTCCCTGCGGACCACTGGGAGGACCTCGGCCCCGTCGGCGGCCTCGCCGACGACGGTGAGATCCTGCTCGGCCTCGACGATGATCCGCAGCCCGGTGCGGATGAGGTCCTCGTCGTCGGCTATCACGACCTTCAGCATCACGCACCCGACCGTAGCGGCAGCCGTACCGACACCTGCCACTCGCCCTGCTCCCCCGGGCCCGCTCGCAGGGTGCCGCGCAGGAGCCCGACGCGCTCCTTCATGCCCGCGACCCCCCGCCCGCCGCCCCTTCCGCTCCTGGCGGCAGGGGCGTTGGCGACCTCGATGCTCAGCTGGTCGTCCTGTACGGCGGCGGCCAGCCGTACCTGGCCCTGCCCGTGTTTGATGGCGTTGGTCAGCGCCTCCTGCACGATCCTGTAGGCCTCGCGCGAGACCACGGCGGGCACCGCCGACAGGTCGCCCACCTCGCGCCTGACGTCGGCGCCCGAGGTGCGGATCAGCTCGTCGAGGTCGGCGAGCGTCGCCTGGGGCGCGCGCGCCTGAACGTCCTCCCTCAGCACGCCCAGCACGTGGTCGAGGTCCTCCAGCGCGGCCCTCGCCGACTGCTCGATGGCCTCGAGCGCCGTCTTGGCGGTGGCGGGGTCGCGGTCGACGACCCTGCTCGCGGCGGCGGCCTGCAACGTGACCACGCTCAGCGCGTGGCCGACCGAATCGTGCAGCTCGCGGGCCAGCCTGTTGCGCTCGGCCAGCTTGCGGGCCCGCTGCTCGGCGACGGCCAGCCGGTCGGCGGGCGAGGGGCCGAGCAGCCCCGGCGCCATCCTGGACAGCAGCGCGCCCGCGCCCGCCACCATGGCGACCAGCACCACCGAGACCGCCAGCCCCGCCACCGGCATCCACGCCAGCGGCGCGTCGCCGAGGATCCCGAGCGTGTCGCCGGTGAACGGCACCGCGAGCAGCCAGACGACGAACGGCACGAACGCCAGCGTGATCCCGCTCATCAGCCCGCCGACGCCCAGGTGCAGCGTGAACCACAGCGTGGTGCGCCGCCGCTCCCCCCAGGTGCGCCGCCCGCCGGGCACCGCGTCGACCTCCACGCCGAGCAGCCCCTCGGCCGCCGACACCTCGAACGCCCGCAGCGGCAGGAACAGCCCGGTCACCGCGACCAGCGGCAGCACCGCCACGTAGATCAGGACGTCGACGGGGAAGAGCAGCTGCGAGCCGTCGCCGCGACCGGTGAGCGTGCCGCTGACCAGCACTCCGATCATCATGTACGGCATCAGCAGCGCCCCGCCGAGGATCAGGCAGGCCCACCTTCGGGCGAGGAGTCTCCATCTCACAGATGCCATTCTATGTCGACGCGAATTCACTACCGGCCGAATGTGCTTTTAGCGAAATATGCTCACGGAGAAAGCCGGCGGCGCGATTAAGGGTTTCTCGATAGCGTCCTATTCGTAACGCGCATTTACCTCGCGAGAGAAAGAAGGAAGCATGACGGAGACCTCCCGCCCGGCCTGGCCCGAGCAGCTCGGCCAGCGCCTGCTGAAGGAGCGCATCATCGTTCTCGGCCAGGAGGTCGACGACGACATTTGCAATCGCCTGTGCGGTGAGCTGCTTTTGCTGGCCGCCGAAGACCCGGTCAGCGACGTCACTCTTTACATCAATTCTCCTGGCGGTTCCATCTCGGCCGGGATGGCGCTTTACGACATGATGCAGTTCGTGCCCTGCGACGTGGCGACGGTGGCGATGGGTTTCGCCGCCTCCATGGGGCAGTTCCTGCTGAGCGGCGGCACACCCGGCAAGCGCTACGCCCTGCCCCACGCCAGAGTCGTCATGCACCAGCCGCTCGGCGGCATCGGCGGCACCGCGACCGACATCCAGATCCAGGCGGAGAACCTGCTCTACACCAAGAGGCTGATGGCCGAGCTGATCGCGCAGCACACCGGCCAGCCGCTGGAGCGCATCCAGGAGGACTCCGACAGGGACCGCTGGTTCACCGCCCAGGAAGCCAAGGACTACGGATTCGTCGACCATGTCATCACCCACGCCAACGGAGTGATCAAGCGATGAACGCCCGCTACGTGCTGCCCTCCTTCGTCGAGCGCACCAGCTACGGCGTCAAGGAGATGAATCCGTACAACAAGCTGTTCGAGGACCGGATCATCTTCATCGGCACGCCGATCGACGACACCTCGGCCAACGACGTGATGGCGCAGTTGCTCACCCTCGAAGGGCTCGATCCGGACCAGGACATCCAGATCTACATCAACTCGCCGGGCGGCTCCTTCACCGCAATGACCGCGATCTACGACACGATGCAGTTCGTCAGGCCGCAGATCCAGACGGTGTGCATCGGCGAGGCGAGCTCGGCCGCGGCGGTGCTGCTGGCGGCGGGCGCCCCCGGCAAGCGGGCGGCGCTGCCGCACGCGCGCATCCTGCTCCACCAGCCGGCCACCGAGGGCGGCAGCCGAGGGCAGTCGAGCGACCTGGAGATCCACGCGCGGGAGATCCTGCGGATGCGCGACCAGCAGGAGGAGATCCTCGCCAAGCACACCGGGCGCACGCAGCTCGACATCCGCAAGGACATCGAGCGGGACCGGTTCATGACGGCGGAACAGGCGCGGACCTACGGGCTGATCGACGACATCTTCGCCGGCAGGAAGCGCACCCTCACGCACGCCTGAACCTGGCCCCGGCTCTTTTGGGAAGGGAATTCGACACCGGCGACCGCGCGCCCTTCGGCCCCGGCACGGGCACCTTTCGGGAAAGGGCCTCCACGCCGGAAGACCGTCTTTCTTAAGTGGCTCGACACTGGGGAGAACGCTAGGGAAACGGACTCGGCACGGAGAGGCGGCCGCTCACTCCTGGAAGGGGCCTCGGCGCGGGAAGGCCGCAGCCGCCTTAGGCACCTCTTCGGGAGTTGGTCCAGGGGGGTATGGCGGGGCGCTCGCGGGTCACAGCGGGCGTCCACACCGGTCCCGGCGCACACGATGGGCAGCGCCGGGACCGGTACCCCGCCCAGCCGGGAACACGGTCCTCTGCCCGCCTCCCCCACCGGAGCCCGAAGACCCCGGCCGCCCCAAGAAGCCGCTCCCCGCCACGCGGGTCGGCAGCCCGAGCCTACGGATCGGTGGTCCGACGCGAGGACATCGTCCACCGCGCGGTCGGCAGTCGGAAGGCGAGGGAAACGCCCACCACCCGGATCGGCAGTGCGAGTCCGACAAGGTTGTCTTCCACTCCGGTTGGCGGAGCCGGGAGGATGCGACTCGATCTCCCACAACGCGGATCGGCGGCCCCGATCCCGAGATGACGCCCCAGCGGCGGCGTCAACCATCCAAGAGGGCGCGGCTCGATCCCCCGCCACGCGGGTCGGCGGCCCTCATCCGGAGATGACCGCCCAGCGGCGGGGTCAACCATCCAAGAGAGCGCGGCTCGATCCCCCGCCACGCGGCGACCCGAGGTCCGAGGGGATCGCCTGCCACCCGGAGCAGACAGCCCGAGCCGCGAGAGCCGTGCGCCACGCGGGTCGGGCGGCCCGGGAGAGCGGATCGATCCCCAGTTCGCCCGTGAAAGTACCGCTCAGGCCGGTAGGAGCCGGTGGAGCCGCGAAAGGGCGGGACCCGTGGGCGGACGGGACCCACGGGAGGACGGGACCCGGGGAGAGCGGGACCCGCGGGACGGCGGGACCCGCGAACGGGTGGGAAATGTCAGGACATGTAGCCTGCTTTGCGTTTTGTGGCGTAAGCGGGGGGAGTGGCGGGCGTGTCCCTGGAACAGGTGGTCGTGCTTCTGGTGGCCGCCGCGGGAGCGGGCTGGATCGACGCCGTCGTCGGCGGCGGTGGGCTCCTCCAGCTTCCCGCCCTCATGGTCGCGGGCGTCCCGACCGTTCAGGCGATCGCCACCAACAAGCTGGCCGCCATCTTCGGCACCGCCTCCGCCGCCGTCACCTACGCGCGCACCACCAAGCTCGACCGCGAGGTGGCCGTCCCCGCGGGTGCGCTGGCCGTACTGAGCGCAGGGCTGGGAGCGTCGGCGGCCGCGGCCATCTCCTCCGAGGTGCTGCGACCGCTCGTCATGGTCGTCCTGCTCGGGGTGGCGGCCTTCGTCACCCTGCGCCCGTCCTTCGGCGCGCTCCCCCAGCCCCACCTGCGTACCCGCGCGAGGGTGGGCGCGGCCGTCGTGGCGGCGGGGGTGCTGATCGCGTTCTACGACGGCATCATGGGTCCGGGCACGGGCACGTTCCTGATCATCGCGTTCACCACGATCCTCGGGCTCGACTTCGTCCACGCGTCGGCCACCGCGAAGATCATCAACACCGGCACGAACCTGGGCGCCCTGCTGGTCTTCGGCTACCAGGGCCACCTGCTGTGGGCGCTGGGGCTCGGCATGGCGGCCTGCAACATCGCGGGTGCCCAGGTGGGCGCGCGCATGGCGCTCAAACGCGGCACCGGGTTCGTCCGGGTCGTGCTGCTGTGCGTGGTGGTGGCGATGGTCGCCAGGCTCGGCTGGCAGCAGTTCGCCTGACCCCGGCCGCGCGGCAGCCGCACCCCGATCCCGACACAGCAGCCACCCGATCCAGCGCAGCCGACAGGCCAGGCCAGGTCCCACGCAGCAGACAGGCCAGACCCCGCGCAGGAGAGAGGCCAGACCCCCGCAGCAGACGGACCGGACCCGGAACAGACAGACCGGACCCGGAGCAGCAGACGCACCAGCGGACGGATCAGATCCGGCGCGGCGACCCGACAGATCCCCCCAGAATCCGCCCGGCCTGACCGAGGCGGCCTCGTCTACTTGGCGACCCCCGCCTTGAGGTCGGTCTTGTCGGGTGTGAGGGCATCGGCCGCACACGTGGCGCGCAGGGCGGCCACACACGTGGTGCGCACGTCGGCAGCGCACCGGACGAGGGCTGCCGCTGCTCGCGCACAACATGGCCGAGCTTCGGACGCGGCGTCAGATCGGGTTCTCTTCCCCGGTGTCGTCGCCGGGCGTCTGGCCCGGCGTGCTTCCGCCCGTGTCACCGGGCGAGGGGCTCGGCTGGGGTTCCTGCGGCTCGGGTGAGACGGGCACCGGCGGCGGGCTCGGGACGATCTGCGTCGGCGGCAGCGGTCGCGGCATCGGCGAGCTGTCGTCGTCCCCGCCGAACAGCAACAGCGCGATCACCGCTCCCAGCACCAGCAGCAGCGCCAACACCCCCGCCGCCACCAGCACCCTGGTCCGCGTCTCCGTGAGCGGCGGGCGCGGTCGCGGCGGCGCGGGCAGGGCGGGCGCCCGGTCGGCCAGCCAGTACGGCACGAAGTCGGGCCCGTGCACCTCGCCGATCAGCGTGCCGCCCACCAGCACGGGTTCGAGGAAGCGCTCGGCTCCCGGCCGTCCTGGGACGTACGGCACCGCCACCCACGGCGCCTGCCCCAGCTCGGCGGCGATCACCTGCGGCCCGTCGAACACCGTGGTCTTGTTCCTGGCGCGCGCGACCCAACCGCGTACTCCCGAGGCCGCGCGGATCGCCGTCACGAACCGGTCGCGCGCCGAAGGGTCGAGCGCCGCCCCTCTGGTGAGCAGCGCGATCGACACCGCCCTGCCGTCGGCCGCCTGACCGAGGTAGACCAGGCCGGCCGGTGCGGTGGACAGCCTGGCCTGTACGGCGAACCCTCCGAGGCGCGGCGGGTCACCGTACTGCAGCGGAACGGCCATGCGAGTCATCAAAGCACGTATACCCGGCGTGCCGGGTCGTGCACCCATAAGCCTTGTTTGGTGGAATAGCACACATGAGCACTGCCGAAGAGCTGTCGACGGTCACCGACGCGGCCGTGCTGCGTCAGACCCTTGAGGAGGTCCGGCGTGTCATCGTCGGGCAGGACCACATGGTCGAGCGCCTGGTGGTCGCGCTGCTGGCGCGCGGCCACTGCCTGCTCGAAGGCGTGCCGGGGGTGGCCAAGACGCTGGCCGCCGCCACGCTGGCGACGGTGGTGGGCGGGACGTTCGCCCGCATCCAGTTCACCCCCGATCTGGTGCCGAGCGACATCGTCGGCACGCGCGTCTACCACCCGTCGAGCGAGCAGTTCGACATCGAGCTCGGCCCGGTGTTCGTCAACTTCCTGCTCGCCGACGAGATCAACCGCGCTCCGGCGAAGGTGCAGTCGGCACTGCTGGAGGTGATGGCCGAGCGCCAGGTGACGCTGGCGGGCGTCACGCATCCGCTGCCCAGGCCGTTCATCGTGCTGGCCACGCAGAACCCGATCGAGTCGGAGGGCGTCTACCCGCTGCCGGAGGTGCAGCGCGACCGGTTCCTGTTCAGGGTCAGGGTGCCGCATCCGAGCGCCCACGAGGAGCTGGAGATCCTGCACCGGATGAGCGTCGCCCCTCCGGTGCCCGAGCGGATCCTCGACCCCGAGCGGCTGCTGGTGCTGCAGCAGCAGGCCGAGCAGGTCTCGGTGCACCAGCTGGTCGCCGACTACGTGGTGCGCCTGGTGATGGCCACCCGCTCGCCCGCCGAGTACGGCATGCCGGATCTGGCCGACACGATCGAGATCGGCGTCAGCCCCCGCGCCACGCTCGGCCTGGTCGCCGCCGGCCGGGGGCTGGCGGTGCTGCGCGGGCGCGACTACCTGCTGCCCGACGACGTGCGCGACGTGGCGGTGGACGTGATGGGCCACCGGCTCATGCTCACCTTCGACGCCCTGGCCGACGGCGTCGATCCCGAGCAGGTGATCAGGCAGATCCTGCACTCCGTGCCGCCGCCGCTCGTGGTCTGGAACCAGAACAGGTGAGCGCGCCGTGACCAACCAGGCCGAGCAGGCGCTGCGCAGGCTCGAGCTGACGATCACCAGGAGACTGGACGGCCTGCTGCACGGGCAGCACGCGGGCCTGCTGCCGGGTCCGGGCAGCGAGGCCGGCGACAGCCGCGTGTACGTGCCGGGTGAGGACGACGTGCGGCGGATGGACTGGGCGGTGACCGCCCGCACGACGATCCCGCATGTGCGCGACCTGATCTCCGACAGGGAGCTGGAGACGTGGGCACTGGCGGACCTGTCGCCCAGCATGGACTTCGGCACCGCCGAGACCGACAAGCGCGACCTGGTGGTCTCGGCGATCGGCGCGATCGGGTTCCTGGCCAGCAGGATGGGCGACCGGTTCGGGGCGCTGGTGCTGCACGACGACGCGCTGCACCGGATGCCCGCCAGGACCGGCCGTCCCGCCCTGTACGGCCTGCTGCACTCGCTGCTCGACGCGCCGCGCGGCCGGGCCGTACCCGATGCTCCTGATCTGGCGGAGGGCATCGACGTGCTGGCGGCCATGCGCAGGCGGCACGGGCTGCGGGTGGTGGTCTCCGACTTCATCGACGCCCGCCCGAGCCTGGACCCCGACGCCGAACGCGAGTGGGAGCGGCCGATGCGGCGGCTGGCCGCCCGGCACCAGGTGCTCGCCGTGGAGGTCCTGGATCCCCGCGAACTGGAACTTCCGGACGTCGGTGCCGTCGCGTTCACAGACCCGGAGACTGGGCACGTAAGCGACGTACACCTTTCGCCGCGGGTGCGCGCCGCCTACGCCGAGGCGGCGGCCCTGCAGCGGGAGGGCACCCGGGCCGCGCTGCGCAGGGCCGGGGTGGCCCACCTGGTGCTGCGCACGGACCGGGACTGGGTGGCGGACATCGCGCAGTTCGCGCTACGCCAGCGGCGCATGACGCACGTGGCACACCGGAGGGCGGGGACGTGAGCGAGAACCGCGCGGCAGGCACTCAGGCACGCATCCGGGCACGTACCCCGGCACGGGAGGGTTCGTGACGTTCCTCGCGCCGAGCTATCTGTGGCTGTTCGTCCTGGTGGCGCTGGTGGTCGCGGTGTACGTGGCCGCGCAGTTCAGGCGGCGCCGCTACACGGTGCGCTTCACCAACCTGGCGCTGCTGTCGCTGGTCGCGCCCAGCGCTCCAGGATGGCGGCGGCACGTCGCCCCCCTGCTGTTCCTCATCATGATGGCGCTGCTGGTCGTCGGCGCGGCCAGGCCCGCCGACCAGGTGCGCGTACCGCGCGACAGGGCCACGATCATCGTGGCGCTCGACGTGTCGCTGTCGATGGACGCCGACGACGTGCAGCCCAGCCGCATCGCCGCCGCCAAGAGCGCCGCGCAGTCGTTCGTACGCGCTCTGCCCGAGCGCTTCAACGTGGGCCTGGTGTCCTTCGCCCGCTCCGCCAACGTGGTCGTCTCCCCCACCACCGACCACCAGGCGGTCGTGACCGCGCTGGCGAACCTGACGACCAGGCCTGGCACCGCGATCGGCGAGGCGGTCTTCAACTCGCTGGAGTCGATCCGCTCCTTCGACCAGCGCGCGGCCACCGACCCGCCGCCGGCCGCGGTCGTGCTGCTGTCCGACGGCGACAACACCTCTGGGCGCTCGGTGAACGAGGCCGTCGACGCCGCCAAGCAGGCGCGGGTGCCGGTCTCGACCATCGCGTACGGCACGCAGGAGGGCACCGTCATGATCGACGGCCGCCCGGTGAACGTGCCGGTGAACAAGGCGACGCTGCAGTCGCTGTCGGAGGGCACCTCGGGCCGCGCCTACGCCGCCGAGTCGGGCACCGAGCTGCGCGAGGTCTACGACCAGATCGGCACCTCGCTCGGGTACAAGACCGTCAGCCAGGAGATCAGCCAGTACTTCATCGTCGCGGCGATCGTCGCCGGCCTGCTCGTGGCGGCCGCGGCGATCCTGCTGGGCCATCGCATTCCTTGAGGACGGTAACGTTTTCCCACGTGGCCCACTACTTCGAGGAGCAGCCGAAGGCGGCGAGCAGACCCGCGTCCGTCGACCTGGTCCTGCCCGACCTGCACCTGCGGCTGGAGACCGACAGGGGCGTCTTCTCCCCCGACCGGATCGACCTCGGCACCCGCATCCTGCTGGAGAGCGTGCCGAAGCCGCCGCAGGAGGGCAATCTGCTCGACCTGGGCTGCGGTTACGGCCCGATCGCGCTGACCATGGCCGCCCGCGCGCCGGGAGCGAGCGTCTGGGCCGTCGACGTCAACCGCCGCTCCCTGGAGCTGACGCGGCGCAACGCCGAGGCCGCCGCCCTCACCGGAGTACGGCCCGCGCACGTCGACGAGGTGCCCGAGGACGTGCGCTTCGCGGCGATCTGGTCGAACCCGGCGATCCGCATCGGCAAGCAGGCCATGCACGAGATGCTGACCCGCTGGCTGACCAGGCTGACCCCCGACGGGGTGGCATACCTCGTGGTGCAGAAGCACCTCGGCTCCGACTCCCTGCAGCGCTGGCTGTCCGAGCAGGGGTGGCAGGCCACCCGCCACACCTCCCGCGCCGCGTACCGAATCCTGAAGGTGACCCGATGAGAAAGCAGCTGCGCCCGACCGATGTCAAGCGGCTCAACCGCACGTGGCGTCGCAGCACCGAGAACCGGCTGTCGATGATCATCGAGTCGGTGACGGGCCCGTTCAACATCGGCTCGATCTTCCGCAGCGCCGCTGCCTTCGGCGTCGACCAGATCTGGCTGGCGGGCAACGCCACGCCGCCCACCAACCCGAAGGCGGGCAAGACCGCGCTCGGCACCGACCGGCTCGTGGCCTGGAAGGACGCCGTGCCCGTGCTCGACGCGGTGCGCGAGGCCAAGGACGGCGGCTACACCGTCATCGCGATCGAGCTGACCGGCGAGGCCAGGCCGCTGCACAGGACCAACCTCGACCGCGACGTGTGCCTGGTCGTGGGCAGCGAGGACCACGGCTGTTCGCCCGCCCTGCTCGACGCCGCCGACCTGGCCGCCTACATCCCTCAGGTCGGCAAGGTGGGCTCCTTCAACGTCGGCGTGGCCGCCGCGATCGCGCTGTCCGAGGCCCGCCGTCAGGAATGGAGTAAATTGCCCGAGTCGTAACCCGGGCGACATGACGGGCCGGGCTCACAACCGGCATACTCGCCCTGTGTTCAGCCGTCGCTTCGCCTTTCTGGATCATCCCGGCCCGCTGGCCTTCGCGCATCGCGGCGGGGCCCTCGAAGGGCACGAGAACACCGTCGCGGCGTTCGAGCGGGCGGTCGAGCTCGGCTACACCTACCTGGAGACCGACGCCCACGCCACCGCCGACGGCGTGCTGCTGGCCTTCCACGACCACACGCTCGACAGGGTGACCGACCACCGGGGCAAGATCGTCGAGCTGCCCTACAGGACGGTCAGGCAGGCCCGCATCGGCGGCGTCCACGACATCCCCCTGATGGAGGACCTGCTCGGCTCCTTCCCCCAGGCGCGCTTCAACATCGACGTCAAGGAAGCGAGCACGATCGAGCCGCTGGCCGCCGTCATCAGGCGGACCAACGCCTTCGACCGGATCTGCCTGACCTCCTTCTCCGACGAACGGCTGGTCAGGGCCCGCGCCGCAATGGGCCGCGAGGTCTGCTCGGCGCTCGGCCCGCGCGGCGTCGCCGCCCTGCGCGCCGCCGCGGCCACCTCGGGTTACGGCCGAGTCCTGGCCCGCCTGGCCCGCTCCGGCGTGCCGTGCGCGCAGGTCCCGGTCGGCTTCCGGGGGCTGCGGGTCACCACCCGCTCCCTCGTGCGTACGGCGCACGCCCTTGGCATGCAGGTCCACGTGTGGACCATCAACGACACCCTGCGCATGGACCACCTGCTCGACCTGGGTGTCGACGGCATCATGACCGACAACATCTCCGGCCTGCGCGACGTCCTCGATCGGCGCGGCCTCTGGCACCCCGGCCAGCTCGCAGCCTAGGAGCCCTGCCTTGGCAGTCCCCTCACCCCCTGCCGTCTTCGACGACTCCCCCGCCGCCCGCCGCCGAGAGCAGCGCGGCTGGTACTGGTACGACTGGGCGAACTCGGCGTTCCCCACCACCGTGCTCACGGTGTTCCTCGGTCCTTACCTGACCGATATCGCCAAGGCCGCCGCGGCCGGCGCGCCGTACGTGGACGTGCTCGGCTTCGACGTACGGCCGAGCGCCTACTACTCGTTCGTGGTGGGCGTGGCGGCCGTGCTGCAGATCGTGCTGATGCCGATCGCGGGCGCGCTGGCCGACCACACGGGACGCAAGAAGGAGCTGATGGGCTTCTTCGCCATGCTCGGCGCGGCGGCGACCGTCTGCTTCTGGTTCGTCAGCGACGGGCGCTACCTGCTGGGCGGCGTGCTGTTCCTGGTCGCCAACATCGGCTTCGCCTGCGCGTTCGTCATCTACAACTCCTTCCTGCCTGACATCGCGACGGCCGCCGAACGCGACAAGGTGTCGGGGATGGGCTGGGGCTTCGGCTACCTCGGCGGCGGGCTGCTGCTTGCCGTACACCTGGTGCTGTTCCTGAACGCGAAGTCGTTCGGCCTGGACGGAGCCACCGCCGCGCGCATCGCGCTGAGCTCGGCCGGGCTGTGGTGGGGCGGGTTCACGATCATCCCGCTGCTACGGCTGCGCAACCGGCGCGCGGCGGCCGCGCGCGGCGAGACGGCGGGCCAGGCGGTCGTGGGCAGCTTCCGCCAGCTCGGCAGGACCGCGTTGGAGCTGCGGCGCTACCCGCTCACGCTGGCCTTCCTGGTGGCCTATCTGCTCTACAACGACGGCGTGCAGACCGTCATCTCCTTCTCCGCGACGTTCGCCGACCAGGAGCTGGGGCTCGGCAAGGAAACGCAGATCGCCGCCATCCTCATGGTGCAGTTCGTCGCGTTCGGCGGGGCGCTGCTTCTCAGCCGGCTGGCGTCGCTGTTCGGCGCCAAGCGGGTGGTGCTGGCCGCGCTGGTGGCCTGGACCGCGGTGGTGTGCGTGGCCTACTTCCTGCCCAAGGGTTCGGCCACGGCGTT
This sequence comes from Nonomuraea sp. NPDC059194, assembly GCF_042754765.1. Lineage (NCBI taxonomy): Bacteria > Bacillati > Actinomycetota > Actinomycetes > Streptosporangiales > Streptosporangiaceae > Nonomuraea > Nonomuraea sp. NPDC059194. Next base: position 93,885 of record NZ_JBHZBH010000009.1, read on the forward strand.
CTTCGCGCTGGGCTTCGCGATCGCGATCGTCATGGGCGGCACGCAGGCGCTGTCGCGCTCGCTGTTCTCGCACGTGATCCCGCGGGGCAAGGAGGCCGAGTACTACAGCCTCTACGAGATCAGCGACAAGGGCTCGACCTTCCTCGGCTCGTTCACGCTGGGTGTCGCGCTGCAGCTGACCGACAGCTACCGGATGGGCATTCTCTCGCTGGTCGTCTTCTTCATCGTCGGGGGCGTACTGCTGGCGGCGGTCAACCTGCCCAAGGCGATCCGCGCGGCGGGCAACGAGGTGCCGGAGAAGGTCTGACGTCGAGCCCCGGGCGGAATGGGCGGTCGGCACCGCCGCACCGTCCAGCCCGGGACCCGGAGACACCATCACACCGTTCAGCCCTGGGCCGCATGTGCACCGCCGCTCACCCCCGGGTTACATGAGCACTGCCGCGCCGCTCAGCCCCGGGCCACATGAGCACCGCCGCGCCCTTCAACCCCGGGCCACATGAGCACCATCGGGTCCTTCAGCCTCCGGCCGCATGAGCACCATCGGGTCCTTCAACCTCCGGCCGCATGAGCACCATCGGGTCCTTCAACCTCCGGCCGCATGAGCACCATCGGGTCCTTCAACCTCCGGCCGCATGAGCGCCATCGGGTCGTTCGAGCCGCGGGACGCGTGGGCGGCCAGGACCATCGTGCCGGGGCCCTGGGCAGCACCGGGACCCCCAAGGACGGTGATCGTGTCGGCGTTCGCCGCACCGCCGCAGTGGGGGCAGGCGACCACGGGCGTGAACACCTCACCGCACGAGTGCCGCAGCAGCGCAGGGGGGCCGCCGGGCGGCGTCGACCACTTGTCGCCCCACGCCATCAACGTGATCAGCGCGGGCACGATCTCCCGGCCCGCCTCGCCCAGGTGGTATTCGTAGCGCACCGGCCGTTCCTGGTAGGGCCGCTTCTCGACCACGCCCGCCCCGACGAGCCGATCCAGTCTGGCCGTCAGCAGGTTGCGGGAGATGCCCAGGTCCTCGGCGAGCTCGTCGAACCTGCGCACGCCCAGGAACAGGTCGCGAAGGATCAGCGGTGTCCACGGCTCGCCGATCACTCCCACCGCTTGAGCGATCGAGCAATGCATTTCCCCGAACCTGTTCATGACCCCAGCATAGTCAGTTGCTAAAGTGAACTCACGTCAGTTCACATTCAGGACTAACCTTCCCTGGAGGTCAGGATGAGCATCGCACTCCCCTACCGCGAGGCCGGAGAGAACAAGGACCTCGACGCCCTCATGGCCACCCTCGCCCCCGAGGTGGCCTTCCACTCCCCGCTCAGCGCCCGGGCCGGATTCCACGGCCGCGACGAGCTGCGCGTCCTGTTCGGGGTCGCGTTCTCCGCCATCGGCGAGCTCCGCTATCACACCGACGTGGGCGACGACAGGACCCGCATGCTCGCCGCCACCACCACGATCGGCGGCCACCCGATGGAGGAGTCGGCGCTGCTCAGGTTCGACGACAACGGCCTGATCACCGAGATCACCATGTTCATCCGCCCGCTGCCCGCCCTCACCAGGTTCATGGCCACGCTCGGCCCCGGCCTGGCGAGAGCGCAGGGCAGGAAGGGCGTCGCCGCGCTGGTCGGCGCGGTGACGCGACCACTGGTGTTCATGACCGAGAGCGGCGACAAGACCCTCGTCCCGCTCGTCACCGGAGCGTCGCCGCGCCCGACCCGCTGAGGGCCCCGCCCCCGCCCCATGCCACCAACGACTCCCCCAACCTCAGAGCCCGACTCCACCCACCAACCTCACAGACCGGCTCCACCCACCAACCTCACAGGCCGGCTCCTCGCGCCAACCTCACAGGCACGTCGACCTACGGGCGCACCCGAGGCCCGCACTCCGGCATCATCACCGACCCACGGCCGGGCGGTGATCACACAGGACCATCGTTTACCCACGGGCGGGCCTAAGATCCACGCTCCGCCACAAACCGCCCGTGGGCGGCCTCCGGGGCCAAAGATCGCGCAAGTCGGCCATCTGCGCATCTACAGGCGCGCGAACCACACCGCCAGTTCGACACACTCGACGACCCCGGCGCCACATGAGGACCCCGCATGAGGACCCCGCGTGGGCCCCCGCATGAGCGCCCCGCACGGAGGCTCCGCACGAGCACCCCACACGAGGACCCCACACGAGGACCCCGCACGGAGGCTCCGCACGAGGACCCCGCACGAGGACCCCGCACGAGGGCCCCGCACGAGGGCCCCACATGGGCTCCACGTGGGGGCTGCACGTGAGGGCCCCACATGGGCTCCACGTGGGGGCTCCGCGTGAGGGCTGCGCGTGAGGACTCCATATGAGAAACGCATACCGACGAGGTGGCTCTGGCACTACTCGACGCCCACCTCGTACGGCGATTCTTGGAGCACGACCCTGCATAAGGAGCGGCAATCTCAATAGAGAGCAGCGCTCTTGACAGCGTCGCTCTTCGGCGAGAGCATTGCTCTCACTGCAGAGCACCTCCCCTTCGTTTGCCACATGGAGTTCTCGTGAAGCTCACCCAGGCGGCCTACGCCATCACCGGAGTTCTCTTCCTCGTCTACCCGGCCGTGCGCCCGTCAGGAGACGACGCTGTCGCGATGTCCACCACCGCGTGGGTGTTCGGCCACCTGGCGGCCATGATCGGGTTCATCCTCCTCGGCCTTGCCGCCCTCGGGATCCACCAGCTGCTGAAGGACCGGCTCTCGCTGCGGGCCACGGTGGTGACCTGGATCGGTGCGGGCCTGACGCTTCCCTACTACGGCGCCGAGGACTTCGGCCTGCACGTGATCGCCAAGCGCGCCCTGCGCGACGACACGCCTGCGCTCATGGAGCTGGCGACGGAATTCCGCTTCGACGGGCTGGCGGTGACGATGTTCGCGCTCGGCCTGGCGCTGCTGGGCGTCGGCACGGTCATGACCGCGGTGGCCGTGTGGCGCTCGGGGACACTGCCCGCGTGGAGCGCCGTGCCGCTGGCGGTGGGGTTCGCGCTCTTCATCCCGCAGTTCTTCGCGCCGATCTACGCGGTGCGCATCGCCCACGGCGCGCTGATCGCGGTCGGCGGGGTGTGGCTGGCGATCGCGCTGGCCCGGGGGCGCTCGAAGGCGGGGCTGAAGGCGGGCGTCCCCGCCTGACGGGGGCAAAGCCCACGCGACCTAGAACCAGGCCTACCGTCGGCCTCCCCGGCTGACGAGCGCGAAGCCCACGCGAACGAGAACCAGGCCTACCGTCAGCCTCCCCGGCTGACGAGCGCGAAGCCCACGCGGACCGGAACCTGGCATGCCCGTCGGCGTTCCGTCTGACGGGCGTGAAGATCGCGGGGCCTGGAGGCCAGGTGTGCCCGTCTGATGTACAAGAGCCCGATCCGCTCGACCCGGGACCGGGACGTCCGCCAACGGCGTCCCGGTCCCGGGTCGTTGGAAGGGGGGCCGCGATGGCGGGCTCGAACGGCGTCACCGTGCGCTGCGGGCCTGAGGCGTATCGAGGAGTCGATGGAGCCGGTCAAAAGCCGACCAGGCGACAAGGACGGGGCCGGTGGAGGACACGACCGCCGAGGCCAGAGCGCTGCTGCGGGGTGTGGCGGTCGAGATCGGCTGGTCCGCCGACGATCTCGACAGGCCCTCAAAGCCCGGCCGAGTAACCTCTCATCGCAAAAAGCGCGATTGGATCACCCCTTGGGTGGGAATCCACTCACGGTATCAAGCGTTAGACACCGTGGGAGACAGACCCCCACGATGGGGGCCCTGTAGGAGGCATTAAAACATGGGCGAGCGCGCACTTCGTGGCACCAGACTCGGGGCAACCAGCTACGAGAACGACCGTAACACGGATCTGGCCCCGCGCCAGGAGGTGTCCTACACCTGTTCAAAGGGACATCGCTTCGAGGTTCCGCTTGCAGCTGAGGCAGAGATCCCCGCGACCTGGGAATGCCGCATGTGCGGCGCGACCGCGGTTCGCGTGGACGGCGAGCTGCCGGAGGCCAAGAAGGCGAAGGCCCCGCGGACACACTGGGACATGCTGCTGGAGCGGCGGTCCATCGAGGACCTGGAGGAGGTTCTCAACGAGAGGCTGGCGATTCTTCGCGCACAGCGACGCAAGAGCGCCTGACCTCCACACGGTGACGCTGGAACGCCCCGGACCCTCCCGGTCCGGGGCGTTTTTGCCGTCTCGGTAGCGGCGCCGCGAGATCCGCCGGGCGAACCTCACCGGCGGCGTCGACCGGCGCGAGCCTGCCCGCTCAGCCTCCCGCGCGGCCGGTCGAACCCCGGGCGATGAGGGTGGGTGGGAAGACATGGTCGACGTGGGGCGTGTGGTATCCCTGCAGGCGTTCCCACAACGCGTTGGCCGCGGCGCCGGCCATCTGCTCGATGGGCTGGTGGATGGTGGTCAGGGGCGGGTTGCTGTGCGAGGCGAGATACGAGTCGTCATACCCGATCACGGATACGTCCCCCGGCACGGAAAGGCCCGCCTGGCGCGCCGCGGCGAGCGCGCCGAGCGCCATGAGGTCGCTGCCGGCGACGATGGCGGTCGCGCCCGCCGCCAGCAGCCGTTGGGCGGCGGCGTGCCCGCCCGTCAGCGAGTAGTCGGTTTCCGCGTAGAGCGCGTCATCGACGGAGCCGAACCATCTGCGCATCTCCCTGCGGTAGCCGTTCAGCCGGTTCTGCGAGGGCCGCAGGTACCCTTGGCCGCCTGCCAGGCCGATGCGGGTGTGGCCGAGCGATCGCAGGTGGGCCACGGCCATCGCGGCGCCCGCCGCCTCGTCGGTGGTCACAGTCGAGACCGGCAGGTCGGGGACGTGCCCGCCGACCAGCACCATTGGCAGGTGCTGCTGGTGCAACTGCCAGTAGAAGCCGTGGTCGGCAGTGGGGTTGGCGTGCCGCCCTGAGACCAGGACCAGGCCCTGGATGCGCTGCCGTACCAGGGAGGCGATGTAGTCGAGCTCCGTCGGCCCCTTCTTGGTGGAGCTGCCGATCATCGCGGTCACGCCGAGGGCGCCGAGCTTCGTCTCGATCGCGCCGGCGAGGAGGGGAAAGACGGGGTTGTCCAGCTCCGGGACGATGATGCCGACGAACGGCTCGGAAGCGGGCGCGGGCGCGACCATGCCCTGCTCGCGCATGGCGCGACCGCCGTGATGGGCTCCTCCATGGGCGGCCTGGTCAGCTACCACCTGGCCTTCCGCCGTCCTGACGTGTTCGGGTTGGCCGCCGTGCTGTCGCCGTTCCTCGTCTTCGTGGACCCGCAGACCCTGGAGGAGACCCCTGTCTTCCGCCGCTTCCACGAGCGCGGGCCGGGCAGGATCTGGATCGACATCGGCGGCATGGAAGGCCTGATCATGGTCAGGCCGGTGCGGGAGCTGGTCGAGCACCTCATCGACCTGGGGTACCGGCCCGACGAGGAGCTGCGCTACCACCACGAGCGCTCCGCGCCGCACCACGAGGACGCCTGGGCCGGGCGCGCGGGCAGCGCGCTGCTCCACCTGTTCGGAGCAGAGGGCCCGCCCGTCGCGCTGTCGGGCTCGGGCGGCCGCAGCGCCGTCGGCGAGGTCGTGGATGTCGCGCCCATCGGCGAGCGTGCCGACGGCTGCGTCTACTCGGTGCTGAGCGCCGACGTGACGTGGCGTCCGCCGCACGTGCTGAAGCCCGGCGCGGGCCACGCCCTGCTGACCGGCATCGAGGCCGGGACCGCCGAGGTCGTCGCAAGAGCCGGCCGGCTGGAGGTGACCGAGCGGGTCACGGTCGTCGACGGCGCGTCCGACGCGCTGCTCGACGTCACGGTCGTCGTCCCGATGGACACTCCATCCGACTCGCCGGTCTACTTCTCCGGCCTGGTCACCACCAAGGTCGCGCCCGGCATCCACCACGGCGCGTGGCGGCTGCCGCGCGGCGTCGGCCTCAACGGCACCGTCGGCCGCGGCTGGCGCCGTGACGGGCTGGACGCCGACGGCCTGCCCATCCGCACCCCCCTACGGCACGACGGGGACCGGCGCGTGTGGGTGCGCGTCGCGGCCTGGAGCGATCCCGGCCAGGTCGACCCGCACGCCGGATCCTGAGGAGAATCCCGATGCGTACCCTTCCGATCCTTGCCGCGCTCCTGGCGCTGGCCGGATGCGCGGCCGAGCAGCAGCCGGCGGCCACCCCGACGCTCACCGTGTGGGCCGACGACGACAGGGCGGCCCCGCTGGCGCGGATCGCCGCCCGGTTCGAGCAGGACCGCGGCGTCAAGGTCAAGATCGTGCAGAAGGCGATGGGCAGCCTGCGCGACGACTTCGTCTCCCAGGCGCCCTCGGGCCAGGGACCCGACGTGATCGTCGGTCCGCATGACTGGCTGGGCAAGCTGGTGCAGAACGGCGTCGTCACCCCGCTCGACCTGTCGGCCAGGTCCGCGCTCTTCTCGAAGGTGGCGCTGGACGGCATGACCTACCAGGGGCAGACGTACGGCCTGCCGTACGCGATCGAGAGCGTGGCCGTGCTGCGCAACAACAAGCTGGTCCCCGTCGCCCCCCGGACGTTCGACGAGCTGGTGGCCAAGGGACAGGAGCTGGTGGCGGCGGGCAAGGCCGTCTTTCCCGTCGGCCTGCCCGTCGATCCGAAGGCGGGCTCGCCGTTCCACCTCTACGCGCTGCAGACCTCCTTCGGCTCGCGGGTGTTCGGCGACGGCGGCGACCTGGAGATCGACAACGCGGGAGGGCTGCGGTTCTCCGCCTACCTGCGGAAGCTGGCCCAGCGGAAGGCGGTGTCCACCTCGCTGACCGGGGACATCGCGACCCGCGCCTTCCTCAAGGGCGAGACCCCCTTCCTGGTCACCGGACCATGGGACGTGCCCGCCGTGGCCAAGGCGGGCGTGCCGTTCTCCGTGGACGCCGTGCCTCCCGCCGGGGACCGACCGGCCAGGCCGTTCGTGGGCGTGCAGGGGTTCTACATCAGTGCCAAGAGCGCCAACCCGATCCTGGCCAACGACCTGCTCCTCAACTATCTGGCCACCCCCGAGGCGCAGCGGGCGCTCCACACCGCCGGAGGGCGTCCGCCGGCGATGACCTCGGTGGGTGAGGAACTCGCGGGCGACCTGGTCACGACCGGATTCGCCAGGGCCGCCGCCGAAGGCGAGCCCACGCCCAACGTCCCGCAGATGGACGCGGTGTGGGCCGACTGGGGGCTGTCCCAGCTGGCGATCATCGCGGGTCAGGACGACCCGGGCGAGCTGACCAGGAAGGCCGCGGACAAGATCCGCGCCAAGATCGGTTCCTCGTGAAGCGCGCGCTGAGGCTGCTGCCGCTCGCGGTCGTGGACGCGCTGGCCCTGTACGGGCTGGTGGCACTCGGCGCGCAGCGGTCGTGGTGGATGTTCGCCGGCCTGCTGGCAGGGACGGTCGCGGTGAACGGGATCTATCTGAGCAAGAGGGCCGTGCCCGCCAAGTACCTGGCGCCGGGGGTCCTGCTGCTGCTGGTCTACCAGGTGTACGTGGTCCTCTACACCGGTTACGCGGCGTTCACGAACTACGGCGACGGCCACAACGGGACCAAGGCGGACGCGGTCGCGGCGATCCTGGCCGGCAGCGAGGTGAAGGTGGAGGGGGCCGGGCCGTATCCAATCAGGATCATGGAGCGCGACGGGCGGCTCGGATTCCTGGTGGACGGCCGGCCGGCGGCGGGATGGCGGCCGCTGGCGTACGGCGAGATCGTCGCCAGGCAGGCGGAGATCACGGCGCTGCGCGTGCCGGCGGACGGCGGCACGCTCAAGACCGCCGACGGCGTGACCGCGACGCTCTATAGAGCCATGTTCACCTACGACGCGAAGACCGACGGCATCACGGACGGGACCACCGTGTACCGCGACGGGGGGCACGGCGCCTTCACCGCCGCCGACGGGCGCGCCCTGAGCCCCGGGTGGAAGGTCTTCGTCGGCCCCGAGAACTTCACCCGCGTGTTCACCGACGCGGGGATCAGGGCGCCGTTCCTGGAAGTCCTCGTCTGGACGTTCGTGTTCGCGACCCTGTCGGTGGCGCTCAGTTTCGGCCTCGGGCTCGCGCTCGCGCTGATCCTGGACGGTCACCGGATCTACCGCTCGCTGTTGATCTTCCCCTACGCCTTCCCCGCTTTCATGGCGGCGCTGCTCTGGCAGGGGCTGCTCAACACCGACCACGGGTTCGTCAACGACGTGCTGCTCGGCGGCGCGCGGATCCCGTGGCTGTCGGATCCGTGGCTGGCCAAGCTGAGCGTGCTGCTGGTGAACGTATGGATCGCCTTCCCTTACATGTTCCTGGTCTGCACCGGCGCCCTGCAGGCCATTCCGCCCACGCTGGCGGAGGCCGCGCAGATGGACGGGGCGGGGGCGTGGCGGGTGCTGCGGTCGATCAAGCTGCCGCTGCTGCTGACATCGACCGCCCCCGTGCTGGTGGCGACGTTCGCCTTCAACTTCAACAACTTCAACGTGATCTACATGCTCACCGGAGGCGGCCCGCGGGACGCCGCCGCGCCGATCGACGTGGGCTCGACCGACCTGCTGATCTCGCTGGTCTACAAGCTGGCCTTCGGCGGCGCCTCCAGGAACTACGGCCTGGCCTGCGCGGTGTCCATCGTGATCTTCGCGGTGATCGCGGCGGTCTCCCTGGCCGGGTTCCGCAGGGCACGGCGGCTGGAGGCGGCATGAGGGCCTGGAGGCACGTGGTCGGTCTGCTGGCCGCGGTGGTCGCGCTGTTCCCGATGGTGTTCGTGGTGGCGGCCTCGCTCGACCCCAGCGGCACGCTGACCGGGTCGAACGACCTGTTCGCGGCCGTGACGTGGGATCATTACGCCACGCTGTTCACCGACGGGCTGCATCCCTTCCCCCGCTGGTTCGCCAACTCGATGGTGATCGGGCTGACCACCGCGGCCGGCTCGGTGTTCCTCGGGGCGTGCGCGGCCTACGCCTTCTCGCGCTTCCGGTTCAGGGGGCGGCGGGCAGGGCTCCTCGGGCTGGTGTTCATCCAACTCTTTCCCCAGGTCCTGGCCTACGTCGCGATCTTCCTGCTCCTGTCGGCCGTCAAGGAGGTGTTCCCGCCGCTCGGACTGGGGAGCAGGCTGGGCCTGGTCATGGTCTATCTCGGCGGCGCGCTCGGCGTGAACACCTACCTCATGAAGGGCTTCTTCGACTCGGTGCCCGAGGACCTGGACGACTCCGCCCAGATCGACGGCGCCTCGCACGCCCAGGTCTTCTTCCTGGTGCTGCTCCCGCTCGTGCGGCCCATCCTGGTCGTCGTGGCGCTGTTCTCGTTCGTGGCGACCATGAACGACTTCGTCATCGCCGGTCTGGTGCTGACCGACCCCGACCAGCAGACGCTCGCCGTCGGCCTCTACCAGCTCGTCTCCTACCGGCTCGGCCAGAGCTGGGGCGTCTTCGCGGCCGGTGCGCTGATCGGCGCGCTGCCGGTACTGGTCCTCTTCCAGTTCCTGCAGCGCTTCATCACCGGTGGCCTTACCGCCGGAGCGGTCAAGACCTGACCGCGGTCCTCAGTCCTCGCGCAGGACCTCGCCGTGCACGACCTTCCCGCCAGGTGCACCGGCACTGCCGGCGCCACCGTGACCGTCGACGCCACGACCGTCGAAGCCCTGGCCGTCGGTGCGGGGGAAGGGCACCCCGAGGTTCGCGTACGGCGAAGCGGCCGCCATCGCCTTGACCCGCCGGGCGAAGAACCACGACCCGAGCCGCCGCATCAACGGCCGTGTGAACGGCAGCACGCACAGGAACCCGAACACGTCGGTCAGGAAGCCCGGCGTCAGCAGCAGCGCCCCGCCGACCAGGATGAGCCCGCCGTCGGCCAGCTCCCTGTCCGGCATCCGCCCCGTCTGGAGCGCCTCCTGCAGCTTGCGCCAGGCCCTGCGGCCCTCGCGGCGCACGATCCAGGCGCCGAACAGGCTGTCGGCGATCAGCAGCGCGACGGTGGGCCAGCCGCCGATGACCGAGCCGATCTGGATGAGCAGCCAGATCTCCAGGACGGGGACGACCAGGAAGGCCAGGAAGAGCAGGAGCCGGACCATCGTTTCCTCATTCGCGCGTGCGGAAGGGTTCTCCAAGGTGTAACGTCCGCGATCCCGTGGACGTTCCGGGAGCGCGGCGGTCAGTGGCGGCGGCGCAGCCGTCCGGGGAGGCCGGTGACGCCCCAGATGCCGACGCGCCAGAACGCCTCGTACATCACCTTGCCGCTCATCTTGCTCTTGCCGTGGGTCCGCTCGACGAACGTGATCGGCACCTCGGCCACCCGCAGCCCGTGCCTGGCCGTACGGAGGGTGAGGTCGACCTGGAAGCAGTAGCCCTGCGACTCGACGTCGGCCAGCCCGATCTTCTCCAGCGCCGCGGCCCGGTAGGCGCGGAAACCGGCGGTCGCGTCGCGGACGGGCAGCCCGAGCATCAGCCGCACGTAGACGTTGGCGCCCTTGGACAGGAACTCGCGGTGGCCAGGCCAGTTGACGACCTTGCCGCCCGGCACCCAGCGGGAGCCGATCACCAGGTCGGCGCCCTCGGCGAGGGCGTCGAGCAGCTTGTGCAGCTCCTCCGGCTGGTGGGAGCCGTCGGCGTCCATCTCGACGAGCACGTCGAAGCCCTCGGCCATGCCCCAGCGGAAGGCGTCGATGTAGGCCGCGCCGAGGCCCTGCTTCTCCGGCCGGTGCAGCACGTGGATGTGGTCGTCGGCGGCGGCGAGCTCGTCGGCGATCTCCGGGGTGCCGTCGGGGCTGTTGTCGTCGGCGATCAGCAGGTGCGCCTCGGGCAGCGCCTTGCGCAGCCGGTCGGCGATCAGCGGGAGGTTCTCCCGCTCGTTGTAGGTCGGGACGACGACGAGCACCCGGCCGAGCGTCTGCTCCATCATCGTTCCTCTCCCTTACGGCGCCAGGCGGCCACGCCGATCGCGGCCGCTCCCATCACCAGCAACGCCCATTCGGGCGCCGCGCCCACCCGCGTGGCGACCGTCGCCTGGGTGCGGACGGGCACCTTCACGACGTTCATGTCGGCGACGCGCTCCTTGGTCTGCCAGGCGACCCTACCGTCGGGCGTGACGTAGGCGGAGATTCCCGTGGTCGCGGCCGTCACGACGGCTCTGTTGTGCTCGACCGCCCGCAGCTGCGACATGGCCAGCTGCTGCGGCGGCAGGTTCGACAGCGCGTAGGTGGCGTTGTTGGTCTGGACGACCAGCGGCGTGCCGCCCGCCCTGACGGTGTCGCGCACTACCCGGTCGAAGGCGACCTCGTAGCAGTTGACCGCGCCGATGGTCACGGGTCCCATCCTCAGGGCGCCGGGCTTGTCTCCGGCGACGGACTGCCTGCCGACCAGGCTGGCCCGCTTGAACAAGGTGAGGAAGATCTCCTTGAACGGCGTGTACTCCCCGAACGGCACCAGTTGCTGCTTGTCATAGTAGGCGCCGGGGCCGGTGATCGGGTCCCAGACGAGGCTGCGCGTGGCGCGGTTCTCCTCGCCGATGGCCACGACCGCGCCGACGAGGGTCGGCACGCCGACGTCCTTGACGGACTCGTGGATGATCTGGCGGGCCGTCTGGTCGCGATAGGGGTCGATGTCGGTGGAGTTCTCCGGCAGGATCACCACGTCCGGCTTGAGCAGTTTCCCCTCTCGTGCGGCCTTGGCCAGCGCGTGGGTGCCGTTGGCGTGGTTGCGCAGCACGACCGCCGGTTCGTCGCCGAGGGCGTACATCCCCTCCCCCGGCACGTTGCCCTGCACGATGCCGACGTTGACGCTCCTGCCCTCGTCGCCGGGGCGCGGCAGCAGCAGCGTCAGCAGGGGTACGGCCAGCGCCAGCGCGGCGGGCACGATCCGCCGCGGCCCGACGAGGGCGAAGGCCAGCAGCGCCCCGCACAGCGCCACCGCGAAGGAGACCAGCGGCACGCCGCCCAGCGCGGCGAAGCCGGTGAACAGCGTCTCGCCCTGACTGAAGGCCACCCTCGCCCACGGGAACCCGCCGACGGGGACCAGGCCGCGCGCCCATTCCATGGCCACCCACAGCGCGCCGAACCACAGCGGCCACAGCGGCAGCCTGAACACCAGGGCGGCCCCGGCGGCCATGGCCGCGTAGAAGAGGCTCTCGACGGCGACCAGGGCCAGCCAGGCGTCGACGCCGATCGGCCTGGCCCAGGCCAGTGCCGGAAGCAGGAAGACGAGCGCGGCCACGTAGCCGAGCCACGCGGCGCGGCGAGGGCGGCAGCCGTACAGGCTGAGCACGACCAGGCCGATGCCGAGCGGCGCGCACAGCCACCAGTTGAGCGGAGGGAAGGCCAGGAACAGCAGCAGGCCGCCGAGGGCGGCGGCGGCGAGCCTGCTCCACAGCGGCCACTCCTGGGCCGGTTCCGGCTCGGGGGGCGGCGGCACGACGCCCTGCTTCTCCTGCACCACGGCCGGGGTTCTCCTCGCCACTCGCAACTGATGGCGGAAACGCTACCGCCCGAGGTGGCCGACCCCCAAAGGATGTTACGCCTGCAGGGTGATCCCTTGGCAGACGGATGCCGTGGGATCACCCCTTGGCGGTGTGATCCGAGCGCACGGGAGCGGGAAGAGGGCCCGGAAACCCTTCGGACCGGATCCGTCTCGTCGGCGGCGAGCGCGGAGTTCCGTTGTCTACTGGGCGACCGGACCCGTCCCGGGTCCAACCCCCCGCCCGGTTGGGGTGCCCCGACTCGACGGACCGACGGCCCTGCACCTGGCTGTATGGACGGATGCGCGCCCAAAGTCGCGCTCCGTCACGGACGCAGGATCCGACGATGTCAGAGACGGCCAACCGGCCAAGTCCCGTGCTGGACTGGGCAGCAAACTACCGACTCCAACTCAGATGTCAACCGTGTCCCGATCAGCGGAAACCTCAAGTTTTCGCAGCTAGGACATGCTCGGCGAGCACAGTCTAATGCCCTCATCTCCACGCGAGTCCGCGAAGCGGTTCGGGCAGCTCGCCGTCGTGGACGACGCCGAGCCGCTGGGTGGCTCTGGTGAGCGCCACGTAGAGGTCGCTGGCGCCGCGCGGCGACTGACTGAGGATCTGGTCGGGCTCGGTGACGATCACCGAGTCGAACTCCAGGCCCTTGGCCTCCGTCACGCCGAGCACCGCCACCGGGGCGTCGAGCACATCCCTGCCGGTGGCGCCGCCCGCCAGCTCGGCCACCTTCTCCAGCAGCGCGTCGGGGGCCAGGACGGCGACCTTGCCGCCGTCCTCGGTCTCCCTGCGCACCAGCTCGGGCAGCTCGGCCAGCGGCGCGGCCCACGGCTGGGCGCCGCTCTCGCGCACCGAGGTGGGGGCGCGCAGCGCCGGGTCGACGGTGGCCAGCACCCGCGCTGCGATCTCCATCAGCTCGACGGGGGTGCGGTAGTTGATGGTGAGCGTCTCCTCCCGCCATCGTCCGGCGACGTAGGGGTCGAGCACCTGGCCCCACGAGCGGGCGCCGGCGCTCGACCCGGTCTGGGCGATGTCGCCGACGATGGTCATCGACCTGGTGGGGCAGCGTCGCATGACGGCGCGCCAGGCCATCGGCGACAGCTCCTGCGCCTCGTCCACGATCACGTGGCCGAAGGCCCAGGAGCGGTCGGCGGCGGCCCGCTCGGCCGTCGTCAGGTACGGCTGGTCGCCGCGCTGGCGCTCGGCCAGCCGTTCGGCGTCCATGACGTCGGACAGCCCCGTCAGCTCCAGCACCTCGCGCGCGTAGGCGAGCTCGGACTCCTTCTCGCTCTCCTGCGCGGCGCGGGCGGCGGCCAGCTCCTCCTCGGCCTGCATGGCGGTGGCGCGCAGGACCCGCTCGTCGATGTCGCCGAGCAGTTCGGCGGCCTCGTCGAGCAGCGGCACGTCCGACTCGGTCCACTCGGCCGACGAGCGGCGCAGCAGGTCGCGTTCGCGGCGGCTGAGGTTGCCGGCGGCGTAGTCGAGGCGTTCGGCCGAGCCGTACAGGCCGAGCAGCAGCCGCTGCGGCGTGAGGTACGGCCACAGCCTGTTGAGCGCGCTCTTGACCACGGGCTCGGTGCGCAGGTCTTCGCGCAGGTCGGCGAGTTCGTCGTCGTCGATGAGGCCCTTGCCGAGTTTCCTGGCCAGCTGCCTGGCCAGCGCGTTGAGCACCGAGCGCACGAACACCGCGCGGGCCTCGTTGTGGCTGCGCCGCGACCTGATCGCCTTGTTCCTGGCGTTCTCCATCGTCCGCTGGTCGAGGGTGAGGCTCTGGCGGCCGAGGTTGAGCTCGATCGGCTGGCGCGGGACCCGCTGCCGGTCGCGTACGGCACGCGCGATCACCTCGGCCATCCGCGCGTCGCCCTTGACGGCGGCGACCTCGGGCCGCTCCCTGGCGGTGGCGCTCACGCCGGGGAACAGCTCGCCGACCGTCGACAGCAGCACGTCGGTCTCGCCGAGCGAGGGCAGCACCTGCTCGATGTAGCGCAGGAACGTCAGGCCAGGGCCGAGAATGAGCACGCCGCGGCGTTCGAGCCGTTCGCGGTGGGTGTAGAGCAGGTAGGCCGCGCGGTGCAGCGCGACGACGGTCTTGCCGGTGCCGGGGCCGCCCTGCACGACCAGCACGCCGTTGAGGTCGGCGCGGATGACACGGTCCTGCTCGGACTGGATGGTCGCCACGATGTCGCGCATCCTGCCGGTGCGCTTCTCGTCGAGGGCGGCCAGCAGCGCGGCCTCGCCGTTCAGCGTGGCCCTGTCGTCGTCGGTGAGCCCGTCGAGGTCGAGCAGGTCGTCGTCGACGCCGACCACCGTGCGGCCGCGGGTCTGCAGGTGGCGGCGGCGGGTCACGCCCATGGGAGAGTTGGGGGTGGCGCGGTAGAAGGGCTGGGCGACGGGGGCGCGCCAGTCGATCAGCAGCCGGTCCTGCTCGTCGTCGCTGAGGCCGAGCTTGCCGATGTAGAGGCGGCCCTCCTCGACGTGGTCGAGCCGGCCGAAGACCAGGCCGCGCTCGACCGCCCACAGCCTGGCCAGCCTGGCGGCGTACATGCCGGCGAAGGAGTCGCGTTCGGACCTGTTCTGCTGCGTGCCGACGGCCCCCGCGGCCAGAACGTCCTTGAGCTGCTGTTGCGTGCGCTCGCGCAGGACGTCGAGGCGGCCGTACAGCCGGGAGACGTAGTCCTGTTCTCTGGCCAGCTCGGTTTGACGAGTCTTCGCCGAACCGTTAGTGTTGGTAGTAATGGGACGCTCCGGGCCTTTCTGACTGTTGTGGCAACAAATCGCTACCATATCAGGTCCGTTGAGCCGCTGACATCACGTCTTCATCTCACCGCTTGACTGTATGGCCTCTTGCCGTCCATTGTGAGTTAGGAAAGTTTCCTAACTCCGTGGGAGCGAAGAGTGAGCGGTCCGGTTCCTGGAACACCCAGCCTGCTGCGCGCGATCAACGACCGCGCCGCCCTGCAGGCGTTGCTGGACCGAGGGCCGCTGACCAGGCCCGAGATCGGCACGCTCACGGGGCTGTCCAAGCCGACCGCCTCGCAGCTGCTGTCCAGGCTGCAGGAGGCCGGTCTCGTCGTGCTCGACGGCATCAGGGAGGGCCTGCCGGGGCGTACGGCCGAGCTCTACCGCATCAACCCCGCCGCGGCCTACGTGGCCGCGCTCGACGTCGCGCCCGACCGCATCGAGGCGCGCGTGGCCGACATCACCGGCGAGATCGTCGGCTCGCACGTCCTGCCCACCTCCCGCCGCCCCAGCGACGGGCTCATCGACCGGCTGCGCGCCGCGCTCGACGGCGCGGGAGCGCCGGGGCCGCTGCGCAGGGTCGTGATCGGCGTGCAGGCCGCGATCGACCCCTCCACCGGCCGCCTCGGCTACGCCACCGCCAAGGACATGCCGGGCTGGCAGATCCCCAACCTGGTGCCGACGCTCAGCGAGGGCCTCGGCGTGCCCGTCGACGTGGAGAACAACGTCAACCTCGTGGCCGTGGCCGAGCAGGCCCACGGCGCCGCCCGCGACCACCAGGACTTCGTGCTGCTGTGGGCCGACGAGGGCCTCGGCTCGGCCGTCGTGCTCGGCGGGCGCATGCACCGCGGCGCGACGGGCGGCGCGGGCGAGGTCGGCTACATGCCCACGCCTGGCGCGCCGACCGCGCGCGAGGCGGGCCACTACGCCAACCACGGCTACCAGGCGCTCACCGGCGGCCCCGCCGTGCTCAAGCTGCTGCGCTCGTACGGCGTGCGCGGCACCGACTTCCGCCAGGCCGTCGCCGCCGCCGTCCGCACGGCCGCGGGCACCGGCAAGAAGGCCGACGACGCCCGCGCGGGGCTGCGCGACATCGCCGCCCGCCTGGCCGTGGGCCTGGCGGCCGTCACCTCCGTGCTCGACCCCGGGCTCATCGTCCTGACCGGTGGCATCGTGCTGGCCGGCGGCGAGACGCTGCGCGAGCTCATCGAGCACGAACTGCACGCGCTCACCATCCCGCGCCCCCACGTGCGCCTTTCGACCGTCGAGGGCAACCCGGTGCTGGCCGGCGCCCTCGACCTCGCCCTCGATGCCACCCGTGAAGAGGTCTTCAGCTCCACCGTCCCCACCGCTTAGAAGCAGGAGGCACCCCCCGTGCGTTTCGTCCCCCTTGCGGTCGCAGGGCTCACCGCTCTCACGCTGACCGCGTGTACGGCGGGCAAAGAGGCGCCGCCCTCACTCGGCGCCCAGCCCAAGCCCTCGGGCGCGGCCTCGCAGGCCCTTCCCGCCGCCACCGTCGAGCTGTGGCACGGCTTCCAGACCGACGCCGAGGTCAAGGCCTTCGACGACGCGATCGCCGGCTTCAACAAGAAGTTCCCGCAGATCACCGTCAAGGTCACCAAGGCCGTCCAGGACGACCAGATCACCCAGGCCATCCGCAGCGGCAAGGCGCCCGACGTGGCCGCCTCCTTCACCACCGACAACGTGGCCCTGTGGTGCAAGACGGGAGCGTTCCAGGACCTCACGGCGGTCATCAAGCAGGACGGCATCGACCTGACCGTGCTGCCGGAGGCCTCACGCTCCTACACCGAGTTCGAGGGCAAGCGCTGCACGATGCCGCTGCTGGCCGACGCCTACGGCCTCTACTACAACAAGGCCCTGATGAAGGGCAACGAGCCGCCCAAGACGCTGTCGGAGCTGACCAGGCTCACCAAGGAACTGACGGTCAGGGACCCCGACGGCACGATCAAGGTGGCCGGCTTCATCCCGAGCTTCCAGTACTACGAAAACTCCCCCTCCCACCTCGGCCCGATGGTCGGCGCGAAGTGGTACAACGAGGACGGCACCTCGGCCATCGGCACCGACCCCGCCTGGAAGCAGCTGCTGACCTGGCAGAAGGAGCTGGTCGACTGGTACGGCTACGCCAACCTGGAGAAGTTCCGCCGCAGCCTCGGCGACGAGTGGGGCGCCGCACACCCCTTCTTCAAGGGCAAGGTCGCGATGATCCTCGACGGCGAGTGGCGCAACGCCATGATCGCCAACGACTCCAAGGCCAAGTCGCTCGACTACGGCACGGCCCCGCTGCCCGTCGCCGACGACAAGCCCGACCTGTACGGCAGCGGCTTCACCGCAGGCACCGTGATCGGCGTGCCGAAGGGCGCCAAGAACCCGCAGCACGCGTGGGAGCTGATCAAGCACCTCACCACCGACACCGACAGCCTCGTGACGCTGTCCAACGCGCTGCGCAACGTGCCCACCACCACGGCCGCGATGCAGTCGCCGCAGCTGGCGGCCGACGCCAACTTCAAGACCTTCCTCGACATCTTCGCCCACCCGAAGACCAGCACGCTGCCCGCCTCGATCAACAGCGTCTTCAACCAGGACGCCTTCTCCACGTTCCTCACCAACTGGGAGAAGGGCGCCGTCAAGGACCTCGACGAGGGACTGAAGGGCGTCGACAAGCGCATCAACGACAAGCTGAAGCTGTCGGGCGGATGACCGCGAGCCCGAAGCGGCGGGAGGGCCTGCGGGCCCTCCTGTGGCTCTCCCCCTGGATCGCGGGATTCTCGATCTTCTTCGTCTACCCGCTGATCTCCGTCGGCTACTTCTCCTTCACCAGGTACGACCTGTTCACGCTGGAATGGGTGGGCCTGGACAACTGGCGGTACCTGCTGCGCGACGAGCGGGTGTGGATCTCGGCGAAGAACACGTTGTGGCTGGTCGTCTTCATGGTGCCCGCCCAGGTGATCTTCGCGCTGGCCATCGCCCAGCTGCTCACCAAGGTGAAGGCGGGGGCGGGCTTCTTCCGCACCGTCTTCTACCTGCCCACGCTGGTGCCGATGGTGGCGGGCACGGTGGCGTTCGTGTTCCTGCTGAACCCGGTCGGCCCGGTCAACGAGATCCTGTCGTGGATCGGCGTCGGCGGGCCCGACTGGTTCGGCAGCGCGTCGTGGTCCAAGCCGAGCCTGACGATGCTGGGCCTGTGGGGCTGCGGCAACACCATGGTGATCTTCCTGGCGGCGCTGCTGGACGTGCCCAAGCACCTGTACGAGGCGGCGGCGATCGACGGGGCGGGCGCGTGGCGGAGGTTCCGCAGCATCACGCTGCCGACGATCTCGCCCGTGCTGATGTTCTCGGCCGTCACCGGCGTCATCTACGCCCTGCAGTACTTCACCCAAGCGATGATCGCCTCCAGGGTGGCCTCGGGCGCGACGGACTCGGCGGGCACCACGTTCACCCCCGGCTACCCCGACCAGTCGCTGCTGACGCTGCCGCAGTGGCTGTTCCACGTGGGCTTCCGCGACTTCAGCATGGGCTACGCCTCGGCGCTCGCGCTGGTGCTGTTCGCCACGTCCATGATCTTCACGCTGGTCCTGCTGCGTCAGTTCCGCAAGGCCGAGGAGGTCCTCTCGTGAGCACCACGCTGACCGCTTCGCGGCCCTCCAGGGCGGCGCGCCACACGCGGGTGAGCGCCAGGCGGCGCAGGACGCTGTCGTGGATCGCCACCCACGCGATCGCGGTGGCCGCGGCGGTGATGTTCCTCGGGCCGCTGGTGCTGGTGGGCCTGACCGCGCTCATGAGCGACGAGCAGGCGCTGACCGGCAACCTGTGGCCGGAGTCGTTCGCCTGGTCCAACTTCGCCGACGTCTTCGCCAAGTCGCACCTGCTGGGCTGGACGCTGAACACGCTGATGTACGCGGGGCTCGGCACGCTGTTCATGCTGGTGTCCTCGGTGCCCGTGGCGTACGCGCTGGCCAGGTTCCGCTTCCGCGGCCGCAGGCTGGCCTTCCTGCTGGTGATCACCGCGATGATGCTGCCGCCCCAGGTCATCGCGGTGCCGATCTACCTGGTGTGGGCCAGGGCCGGCCTCACCGACACGCTGTGGCCGCTCATCCTGCCGATGCTGCTCGGCGACGCCTTCTCCATCTTCCTGCTGCGGCAGTTCCTCATCACGATCCCGCGTGACTACACCGACGCGGCCAGGGTCGACGGCTGCACCGACTTCAGGACGCTGGTCAGGGTGATCCTGCCCATGGCCAGGCCCGCGATCGCCGCGGTGGCGCTGTTCCAGTTCTTCTACTGCTGGAACGACTACTACGGCCCGCTGCTCTACACCGGCATCAACCAGGAAAACTGGACGCTGTCTCTCGGCCTGGCGACGTTCAAGGCCTTCCACAGCGTGCAGTGGAACCTGACCATGGCGGCCACGCTGCTGGTGACCGCGCCGGTGATCATCGTGTTCTTCTTCGCCCAGAGAGTCTTCATCGAGGGCGTGACTTTGACAGGAGTGAAGGGTTGAAACTCGCCGTTGTCGGGGGCGGCTCGACGTACACGCCGGAGCTGATCGACGGGTTCGCGCGGTTGCGCGACGAGCTGCCGCTGACCGAGATCGCGCTCGTCGACCCGCACGCCTCCCGCCTGGAGCTGGTGGCGGGGGTCTCACGCAGGATGCTGGCCCGCGCGGGGCACGGCGCCCGGGTGGTGGTCACCTCCTCCGTCGAGGAGGGCGTGGCGGGCGCGCAGGCGGTGCTGTTCCAGCTGCGGGTGGGCGGCCAGGCCGCGCGCGAGGTCGACGAGACCCTGCCGCTGCGGTGCGGATGCGTCGGACAGGAGACGACGGGCGCGGGCGGCCTGGCCAAGGCGCTGCGCACCGTGCCCGTGGTGCTGGAGCTGGCCGAGCGGGTGCGCGAGCACGCGCCCGAGGCGTGGATCGTCGACTTCACCAACCCGGTCGGCATCGTGACGCGCGCGCTGCTCGACGCGGGCCACCGCGCGATCGGGCTGTGCAACGTCGCGATCGGCTTCCAGCGGCGCTTCGCCAAGCATCTCGGCGTCGCGCCCGAACGGGTGTCGCTCGGCCATGTCGGGCTCAACCACCTGACGTGGGAGCGCTCCGTTGTTGTGGACGGCCTGGACGTGCTGCCCGAGCTGATCGCCGGGCACGGGCAGGAGATCGCCGACGACATCGGGCTGCCGGTGGAGCTGGTGCGCAGGCTGGGCGTGGTCCCCTCCTACTACCTGCGTTACTTCTACGCCCACGACCTCGTGGTCGAGGAGCAGCGGGCCAAGCCCTCGCGGGCCGCCGAGGTGGCCGCGATGGAGGCCGAGCTGCTGCGGCTGTACGCGGACCCGGCCGTCGACACCAAGCCTGAGCTGCTCGAACGGCGGGGCGGCGCGTTCTACTCCGAGGCGGCCGTGGCGCTCATCGCCTCGCTGCTCGGCGACCGGCGCGACGCGCAGGTGGTCAACGTGCGCAACGCGGGAACGCTGCCGTTCCTGCCCGACGAGGCGGTCATCGAGGTGCCCGCGACGATCGGGGCGGCGGGCGCCGTACCGCTGCCGGTGGCGGCGGTGGAGCCACTGTACGCGGGCCTGATCGCCAACGTGTCCGCCTACGAGAGCCTGGCCCTCGACGCCGCGCTGCACGGCGGAGAGGAACGGGTCCGCAACGCGCTGCTGGCCCACCCGCTGGTCGGCCAGGAGGCGGTGGCGGGCGAGCTGACCCGCCTGCTGCTGGAGGCCAACAGGGCGCACCTGCCGTGGGTGGTGTCGTGAGGACCGTGCTCGCGGTCGACGGCGGCAACAGCAAGACCGACGTGGCGCTGGTGGCCGAGGACGGCACGGTCCTGGCCACCGGCCGCGGCGGGGCGTTCATGCCGCAGAGCGCTGGCGTGAGCGCGGCCGCCGACGTCGTCGAGGAGACCGTACGGCAGGCGCTCGACCCGCTGACGCGGGCACTCGGGGCGCCGCAGGCTCCGCCGTACGCCGACCTCATGGCCGCCTACCTGGCAGGGGCCGACCTGCCCGCGGAGGAGGAGACGCTGAGCGACGAGTTCGCCGCGCGTTCCTTCGCCGGGGAGGTCGTCGTGGCGAACGACACCTTCGCGCTGCTGCGCGCGGGGGCGTCGGGGCCGTGGGGTGTGGCGGTGGTGTGCGGGGCCGGCGTCAACGCCGTCGGGGTCTCCCCCACCGGGCGGATCGCCCGCTTCCCGGCGCTCGGCAAGATCAGCGGCGACTGGGGCGGCGGCCTCGGCCTGGCCGAGGAGGTGCTGTGGCACGCCGCCAGGGCCGAGGACGGCAGGGGCGGGCCCACCGAGCTGGCCGCGCTGGTCAAGGAGCACTACGGCACCTCCACGGTGGAGGAGGTCGTGCTCGCCTTGCACTTCGGCGAGCTGGAGCAGGCCCGCCTGCACGGGCTGACGCCGGGGCTGTTCAGGGTGGCCGCCGCCGGTGACGCGATCGCCAGGTCGCTGGTCGAGCGGATGGCCGAGGAGATCGTGGTGCTGGCCGAGGTGTGCCTGCGCCGCCTGGACCTGCTGGAGACGCCGACAGAGGTCGTGCTCGGCGGCGGGGTGCTGCGCGCGCGTGACCCGTTGCTGAGCGAGCTGCTCGACGAGCGGTTCGCGACGCGGGCGCCGCAGGCCAAGGTGGTGGTGGCCGACGTGGCGCCGATCGTCGGCGCGGCACTGAACGGCCTGGACAGGCTCGGGGCGAGCGAGGAGGCGAAGGCCCGGCTACGCGGCCACTTCGGCGACACCCATTAAGTGCTAGCCTCCAGGGCTAACCGTCTGGAAAGTATCCAAACGGTTAGCTGGAGGAGAGCGTGTTGCGAACCCTGGTCATCGGCGCCCATCCCGACGAGCCGGAGATCTACGCGGGAGGGACCGCCGCGCTGCTGGCGCGGGCGGGACACGCCGTGAAGTTCCTGACGCTCACCAACGGCGACGCCGGCCACCACCGGATGGACCGGGCCCCGCTGGCCGCCCGCAGGGCCGAGGAGGCGTGGCGGGCCGCCGACGCGCTCGGCGTGATCGACTACGACGTTCTCGACACGCACGACGGCGAGCTCGAGGCCTCGGTGGCGATGCGGACGAAGGTGATCACGGCGATCCGCGGCTGGCGGGCCGACGTGGTGATCGCCCTGCACGGCGACGGTCCCGGACATCCCGACAACCGTGCGGCGGGCCGCCTGGTGGCCGACGCCGTCGCCTTCGTCACCAACCGCAACGTGGCCGCGGGCAAGCCGCCGCTCCCCCGCCAGCCGCTCTGCCTGATCATGACCGACTACGCCGCGGCGGCCTTCCACCGGCACGAGGTGGCCGTCGACGTGGACGACGCGCTGCAGGCCAAGCTGGACGGCTGCCTGGCGCACGCCTCCCAGTTCCTCGAGTACGCGCCGTGGCAGCGCGGCTTCCTCGACAAGGCACCCGCGGCGGGCGACACCGAGGCGGGGCGGGCGTTCGTGGCCGAACACTGGGCGCTGTTCCTGGCCGCGCCCGAGGGCGCGCGGCCGGCGCTGGCGGCCCGCTACGGCGCCGCGCACGCCGCGAAGGTCGGGCACGCCGAGACCTTCGAGCGGGCGCCGTACGGCCGGCAGGTGACCGAGGAGGAGCTCAGGGAGCTGCTACCGGTCTTCGGCGCGAGCTGACCGCCCGGCGAGGATCTCAGGTCTCGCCCAGCTCGGGCGGCCGATGCTCGTACGGCGTGCTCAGCACCACCGTCGTGCGGGTGGAGACGTTCGCCGAGGCGCGGATGTGCTGCAGCAGCTCCTCCAGCGCGATCGGGGAGGCGACGCGCACCTTGAGGATGTAGCTCTCCTCGCCCGCCACGCTGTGGCACGCCTCGATCGCGCTCAGATGGGCCAGGCGCTCGGGCGCGTCGTCCGGCGCCGCCGGGTCGATCGGCTTGATCGACACGAACGCGGTCAGCGGCAGCCCGATGGCGTCGTGGTCGACCAGCGCGGTGTAGCCGCGCACGACGCCGCGCTTCTCCAGGCGGCGGACCCGCTGGTGCACCGCTGAGACAGACAGCCCTGTCTCCCTGGCCAGGTCGGTGAAGCTCATCCGGCCGTCTCTGGCCAGCAGCGTGACGATCCGGCGGTCGATCTCCTCCATCCGATCAAAGGTAGCGGGCGATGGTCACGAGGTGGTCCCGACCGGGGCGCGCAGCTTCATCGCATGCTCGACCAGCGTGATCAGCACCTCGCGGCTGGAGTCGCGCTTGCGGGCGTCGCACAGCACCATCGGGATCGAGGCGTCGAGGCCGAGCGCCAGCCGTACCTCGGCCAGCTCGTAGACCGGCGAGCCCTCGAAGCAGTTGACCGCCACCACGAACGGCGTGCCGCGCCGCTCGAAGTAGTCGACGGACGGGAAGCAGTCGGCCAGGCGGCGGGTGTCGGCCAGGATGACCGCCCCGAGCGCGCCCAGCGCCAGCTCGTCCCACACGAACCAGAACCGCTCCTGCCCCGGCGTGCCGAACAGGTAGAGCATGTAGTCGTCGCCCATGGTGATGCGGCCGAAGTCCATGGCGACCGTCGTGGTGCGCTTGGCCTCCACGCCGAAGGTGTCGTCGACGCCCGCCGAGCGGTCGGTCATCGTCTCCTCGGTCCGCAGCGGCCTGGTCTCCGAGACCGAGCCGACCATGGTCGTCTTGCCCGCGCCGAACCCGCCGGCGATCAGGATCTTGATGGCGGTCGGCAGCCGCCGCCGCTCAGAGCGACCGAAGACCATCGAGCACCGCCCTGTACATGTTCTCGTCTTGCATGTCCACCTCGGGTCGGGGATCCTGCACGGTGACGAACCCCTGGTCGAACAGGTCGCCCAGCAGCACACGGATCGTGCCGGCGGGCAGGTCGAGGGTGGCGGCGAGCTCGGCCACCGACGTCGGCTCGCGGCAGAGCCTGGCGATCGACAGGTGCTCAGGGTCCAGGCCCGAGTCCGGGCCCGGCGGGTCGCCCACGGCCGCGGCCATCGAGATCAGGTCGAAGGAGCCCCTGACTGGTTCGGTACGGCCGCGCGTCACCACGTACGGCCTGACGATCTCGGGGTCGACCCACTCCTCCTGCGTCATCTGGCCGCCTCGCCACGCGCCGGAGAGGTGAGGTACTGGCCGACCCTGGCCACGAGCATGGCCATCTCGTAGGCGACCAGGCCGATGTCGGAGTCCTGCAGGCAGAGCACCGCCAGGCACGCCCCCTCGCCGGCGACGGTCACGATGAGGTAGCGGGATCGCCACTCCACGATCGTCTGGCGTACGGCTCCGCCGCCGACGTGCTCGCTGACGCCTCTTGCCAGGCTCTGCAGCCCCGAGGCGACGGCCGACAGGTGCTCCCCCTCTGTCCTGTCCAGGTCCCTCGACGAGGCCATCAACAGCCCGTCGGAGGAGAGCACGATCGCGTGCTCGACCTCCCTGAGACGGTCGGCCAGGTCGTCGAGAAGCCAGTTCAGATCGGTCGTATGGCCTGCTCTCACGCCTCTCCCTCGGTCAGCTTGGCCGCCTGCGTCCTGCCCAGGCGGGTACCCGACTGGAACGAGCCCATGATCGCGCGGATCTCCTCGGGCGAGCGTTCGTCTTGTTCGTGCTCATGCGGCGAAGCGGCCTGCTCGGCGGTGAGCCCTGGCGCCAGGTTGGCCTGGGGCACGCGGAACGGCAGGCCGGACGGCGTGAACGCCGGCTCAGGCACCTCAGGCGCAACCCCTTCCAGCGAACCCACGGACAGCACCCGCGCCGGTTCGGGCGCCGCAGGCACCGGCTCCGCGACCGCAGGGTCTTCCAGCGGGCACGCGACTCGCGCGGCCTCAAGGCGCGCGGGGTCTGAGACCACGGGCGTGTGGTCTTCCGGCGGGCTCGCGGCTCGCTCGAGCGCGGGCTCAGGGGGTGTGGGGTCGGGGGCTCGCCTGGCGGGCAGGAGGGGCCTCGGAGCCCGCGCGATCGGCTGCCCGGCCGTCTGGACGGGTCGCGGCGCGGTGACCCTGCCGGCGAGCGGGCCGTTCGGCGCGGACCTGGGTGCGGGGATGCCCGGCAAGGGCGCGTCCTCGCGCTCCTTACGCCCGAAGTCTTCGAGCACCGCGAACCCGAGGTCGTCCCCCTGCCCGCTGTTCTCCAACCCGGCATCCTCCGGCCCGGGCTCGAGGCCGATCAGCTGCAGCGGGACCAGCACCACGACCGTGACCCCGCCGTACGGCGAGGCTCGCAGCCGCACCCTGACGTCATGCCGCTCGGCTAGCCTGGCGACCACGTAGAGCCCGAGCCGCGCCGTACCGGAGAGCCCGAACGCGGACGGCTCGGCGATGCGCCTGTTGGCCGCCTCCAGGTCCTCCCGCGTCATGCCGAGGCCGCGGTCCTCGATCTCGATCTCGTAGCCGCTGACGACCATCTGCCCCCTGACCTGCACCGTGGCGTAGGGCGGCGAGAAGGACACGGCGTTCTCGATCAGCTCGGCCAGCAGGTGGACGACGTCGCCCACGGCCTTGCCCGCCAGCGTCACCTCGCCCATGGGCCGCAGCTGGACGCGGGTGAAGTCCTCGACCTCGGCCAGCGCGCCGCGCACCACGTCGAGCATGGGCACGGACCTGAGCCAGGTACGGCCAGGCGAGGAGCCCGACAGGACGATCAGGTTCTCGGCGTTGCGCCGCATGCGGGTGGCCAGGTGGTCGAGCCTGAACAGGTCGCGCAGTTCCTCCGGCTTGTGCTCCCTGCGCTCCATCTCGTCGAGGACGGTCAGCTGCCTGTGCACCAGGCCTTGCGTCCTGCGGGCCAGGTTGAGCAGGATCTCGCCGATGCCGCGGCGCAGCTCCGCCTGCTCGACCGCCATCGTGACCGTGCTCTCCTGGACCGTGGTGACTGCCCGACCGATCTCACCGACGTCGCCGATCTCCCCGATCTGGCCGATCGCGCTGAGCTGGCCGCTCTGGTCGTCGCCGAACGTCAGGGGCGGCGCCTCTACGGCGGGGTCGGCCTCCTCGCTACGGCCGATGCGTTCGACGCCGGGCAGCCGCCGCTCCGGCTGCTCGTGCGCGGCCTCGCGCGGCTTCGTGAGCTGGGCCCGGACGGCTCTGGCCGTACTGACCGACAGCACGATCGAGGCGATGACCGCGACCAGGCCGACCCCGCCCACCAGCGCGAGCCTGACGATCACAGCGCGCGCGACGGGGGTGGCCCGCTCGACGAGGCCGGCGCGGGCCTGCCGCACGTTCGCGTCGAGCCCTGCGAGCACCGGCTCGATGCTGGAGCGCCAGTTCCCTGAGCCGACCGGAGCGCTCCCCTGGATGAGCTGGTCCTCGAGCCGGCCGAGGCGGGTGAAGGCGGTGGCGGCGACGAGGTCGTAGCCACGCCGGTCGGCGTCGGGCAGTACGGCCGCGGCCTCGGCGCGGGCGAAGCGCTGGGCGCCGACGAGCTGCGCGAACTGTCCGCGCTCTACGACGCTCAGCCCGCCCGCGGCCAGCGCGCCGGCGGCGAACGCGTCCTCCTGGGCGATGAGCTCGACGGCCCTGCGCAGTTCGACGAGGGTGCCGGCGTCCCTGGCCGTCTGCTGGTCGTCGAGGGTGGCCAGCGCGTCGTAGGCCCGGTGCAACGTATCGATGACGCCGGTGTAGGCGCCGAAGGCGCGGGCACGGTCGAGGTGGCCGGTGTCGAGGGCCGCGCGGGCCTCCTGCAGCCCTTCGAGGCGGGCGAACACCTGCTCCAGGCGCAGGTCGAGGGCGTCGGAGGCGGCGAACGCGACGCTCGGGGAGCCCGCCCGCCCGACGAAGGCGGTCGCGGCTGCGTCGGTCCTGCCGCGCTGGGCGCGCAGCGCCTGCTCCCCCGCGCTCCCGCCGTCGCCCAGGTGGGTGAGCGACAACCGGCGCTCGCGCTGGAGCTCGACCAGCAGGGGGTCACCGGAGGCGACGACGGCGCCGTCGAGTGTGGCGGCCCAGAGCAGGTTCGCGCCCTCGCGGAGGGTCACCCAGGCGGCGAAGGCCCAGACAGCTGCCAGGGAGAGGAGGAGGGCGGCTACCTTGGTCCGCAATCGCGAATTACGCCAGCGCATATGCACACCCGGGGAAGATATTCGCTAAAGGGCAATCAGGTACCCAGCGCCCCAACACTCCGGACACCCTAGCAACGCCGCATACTTCACTCAAGCCTTCAACTATCTACATAAATCACAATTGTCGGATTTAATAGCATTTAGCGGCGCAGGACGGCCAGTCTCGGGTCGCCTTCGGCCACGTGGAGGGCGGCCAGCGCCGCCGCCCTGACCACCGCCTGCGGCGTGTAGAGGTCCTTGTCGATCCAGAGCGCGGGCTGGTCGTCGAGGTCGGCATCGCGCAGGAACACGTAGCCCGCGGCCGCCGCCTCGGGAAGGCGCGGATCGTCGGCGGCGGAGGTCTGCAGCAGGACCTGCAGCGCGTAGGCGGTCTCCTCGGGGCTGCCCTGCCACCTCCCCCACGAGCCGTCCGGCTGCTGGGTGTCGAGCACCCACGCCGCCGCCGCGCGGACCGCGTCCGTGGCCGCCGGCCCGCCGTACTCGTCGAGGGCCAGCGCGCAGGCCGCGGTCGCATAGTACGGCGAGGCGTGCCAGCGGTCCTCCCAGCAACCGTCAGCACGCTGCCTGTCCTGCAGCCATTGCGCCAGCCGTGCCATCACCGGGCGATAACGGTCCCCGGCCTCGGGATGGCAGTCCACATATTTCCCGAAAGCGTCAAGCACGTGGGCGTTGACGCTCAGCGAACGGCCGTCCTCGCCCTGCCAGGTGCAGAAGTGGGCGCCCGTGTCGAAGGCGAGCAGGCTGCCCGGCTCGTACGGCGCGCCGAGCAGAGCCAGCGCGTACAGGGCGACCGAGGTCGTGTCGGCGTCGGCCGGCAGGCCCACGCCCGCGGGGGTGCCCGAGGGACCGATGGCCGCCCGCAGGTCGGCGACCATCTCCGGCGGGACGTCCAGCTCGATGCCCGCCCTGGCCAGCCAGCTCAGCACCCAGCCGCGCTCGAAGACCGTGATCGGCAACCCGACCGGGACCGGGCCCCCGTGCCTCCTGGCGACCGCCTCCAGATGCCGCACGGCCACCATGCCACCCCCGGTCATGGACCCGAGGTCACCAGCCATGGACCCAGGGTCGGCAGACGCGGGCCCCGGATCGCCGGACAGGAGGCCGCCCCCGGTGGCCCCGGTCGCCGCGGTAGCCCCGCTCGCCGCGCTAGCCCCAGTCGCCATGGTCCCCCCGGCGGCCCCGATCGCTCCGGTCGCCCTTGGATCCTCAAGCACCACGGCGCCTGTCGCCCCGCCGGGACCAGTCCCACCCGTCCCGGTGAATCCGATCGGCATGGTAGGCCCCGTGAGCGCCGCGGACCCCGTGAGCGCCGCGGACCCCGTGAGCGCCGCGGACCCCGTGAGCACGGTCGCCCCGGCGCTCGCGGTGGACCCGGCGCTCGGAGTAGACGCGGTGGGAGCGGGGACGGTGGCGGCGAGCCAGGCGGCGGTGGCGGCGGGAGAGGCGCCGATCGTGCCGATCACGGTGGGCTGGACGTGCGCGCCCCGCGCCGCCGGTCCCACGATCTCCAGCGCGTGCAGCAGCTTCTCCGGCAGCTCGGCGCCCGAGGCCGCCCAGCCCCGCACCGCCTCCAGCCGCTCGTGGTCCATCCCGAACGGCAGCGGCAGCGGCTCGCCCGTCCCGTCCAGGTGCTCGTTGATCAGCGAGACGAGGGAAGGCACGATGAGCTCGATGGCCGGCAGATCGGGCAGGTCGGCCGCGGCGCGCAGCCGTACCTGAAGGGCCTGCACTCCGCGCTCGACGGCGGCGGACAGGTCGGGGCGGGACGAACGGCGGCGCTCGGACAGCAGCGCCTCGACCGCGCTGAGCGTGGGCACCAGGTCGTAGCCGTCGCGCCCGCCCCAGGTGCCGCCGGACCGCTGGGTACGCAGCAGGTAGGCCACCCGCTCGTCGTGGCCCGCCAGCCAGGGGGTGAGCGTGACCAGGCGACCGGTCTCGTAGACGGAGGCGGTCATCTGTCCCCATGGCCTGGCCATGAGCCCGTCGACCAGTTCACGCGCCGCGAAGGCGATGTTGCTCACAACTCTCCCCAGATATCCGAGATGCCGAAGCGGCCGAGGTGGTGTTCGAGGGTGCGCGAGCGCGTGACGGCCCGCGACGCGGCGGCGCTCAGCATGAGCCTCGGCCACCCCGGGACGGTGAGGTCGAGGGCGAAGACTGTGTCATAAGCTGGTACAAACCTGGAGATATCCACCGTGTAGAGGACATAATCACCAAGTCGCGCGCCGGGCGGGCGGTCGACATTTACTCCTACTTCGCAATCTTCGTAATGGTTCGCGTGGAGTATCACATGATCGCCCGTTACTGATCAAGGTTGGAGATCGATGGCAACGCATGGCATCCCGCCCGTCGTCGGAGGACCGATGGCTGACCTCGTGCTTCCTGCCGACACCCTGTCCCGGTGCCGTGAGCTCCTCCAACCCGCGATGCGCGCGGCGGTGGCCGATCTCCACCCGTGGGGCGAGCGAATGGCCGCCTTCTCCCTGGGCTGGTCCGACGTCGACGGCACCCCGATCGACGGCGACGCGGGCAAGGGGCTGCGCCCCGCGCTGGCGATGCTGTGCGCGCAGGCGGCGGGCGGCACGCTCGAGACAGCCGTGCCCGGCGCCGTCGCGGTGGAACTCGTGCACGCCTTCTCACTCGTCCACGACGACATCATCGACAGCGACGAGCGCCGCAGGCACAAGCCCGCCGTGTGGAAGGCCTACGGCGTGGGGCCTGCGATCCTGGCCGGAGACGCGCTGCTGGCGCTGGCGATCAGGTCGGCGGCGACCGGTCCGCACGCCGCGGCCGCCACGGGACACCTGTCGTCCGCGCTGGTACGGCTCGTGCACGGCCAGACGCAGGACATGGCGTTCGAGGAACGACCGTGGACCGGCCCCGGCGCGGTGAGCGTGCAGGAGTACACCGGCATGGCCGCCGACAAGACCGGCTCACTGCTGGCCTGCGCCGCCGCCCTCGGCGTCACACTGGCGGGCGCGCCGGAACCGCTGGCCGCGCGGGCGCACGACATGGGCCGTGAGCTGGGCCTGGCCTTCCAGATGGTGGACGACGTGCTCGGCATCTGGGGCGACCCCTCCCACACCGGCAAGCCCGTCTTCAGCGACCTGCGCCGCAGGAAGAAGACACTGCCGGTGCTGGCCGCGCTCGCCTCCGACGCCGCGGCCGGCCGCGAGCTGTCGGCGCTGCTGGCCTGCGGCGCCGACGACGAGGAGTCGGTACGGCTGGCCGCCGACCTCATCGAGGCGGCCGGAGGCAGGACCACCACCCTCGCCATGGCGGCCGACCATGCCGCCCGCGCGCTCGACATCCTCGACCGGGCCTTCCCCGAAGCCGGCGAGCTGCGAGCGCTGTTCACCTCCCTCATGGACCGCACCCGCTGAGACCCGCCAGCCGCCGCAGGGGACCGACCACCGTGTCCCCTGCGCGTCGGTCCCCGCGCCCGCACTTCGCCGCACCGGGTCGCCCCCTGGAGCGGCCCGCCCGCCTCCGCGCCGAAGTCCACTTCCGAAGTCCATCCGAGCACGAAGGCCACCGAACCCCAAGGCCACCCGCGGCCGAAGCCACGCAGGGTCCGAAGCCACTCGGGCGCGAAGATCCCGAAGGTCACTCGGCCTCGGCCAGGGCGGCGAGGACCTGCTCGCCGTACTTGGCCAGCTTGCTCTCCCCCACCCCCGAGACCTCCGACAGCTCCGCCAGCGACCCGGGACGCCGCGCGGCGATCTCCCGCAGCGTGGCGTCGTGGAAGATGACGTAGGCGGGCACACCCTGCTCCTTGGCCGTCGCCCCGCGCCACGCGCGCAGCAGCTCGAACAGCGGCTGCGCCTCGGCGGGCAGCTCGGCGACGTCCGCCTGGCGGGCGGACTTGGCCGGCCTGTCGGCCTTCCTGGCCACCGGGTCGTGGCGCAGCATCACCTGCCGCTCACCACGCAGCACCGGCGCGGCCGCCTCGGTGAGGGCCAGGGTGCCGTAGTCGCCCTCGACGGCCAGCATCCCGAGCGCCAGCGACTGCCGCACCACCCCGCGCCACTGCGTCTCGCTCAGCTCGGTGCCGATGCCGAACACCGTCAGCGACGCGTGGTCGAACTGCAGCACCTTGTCGGTCTTCTTGCCGAGCAGGATGTCGATCAACTGCCCCGCCCCGAAGCGCTGGCCGCGCTCGCGCTGCAGCCGTAGCACGGTCGACAGCAGTTTCTGGGCCGCGACCGTGCCGTCCCAGGTCTGCGGCGGGGTCAGGCAGGTGTCGCAGTTGCCGCACGGCGCACCCTCCTGCCCGAAGTAGGCCAGCAGGCGCAACCTGCGGCACTCGGCCGTCTCACACAGCGCGAGCATGGCGTCGAGGTGCCCGGACTGCCTCCGCCGGTGGGCGTCGTCGCCCTCGGAGGTGTCGATCATGCGGCGCTGCTGCACGACATCCTGCAGGCCGTAGGCGAGCCACGCGGTGGCCGGCTGCCCGTCGCGCCCCGCCCTGCCGGTCTCCTGGTAGTAGCCCTCGACGGACTTGGGCAGGTCGAGGTGGGCGACGAAGCGGACGTCAGGCTTGTCGATGCCCATGCCGAACGCGATCGTCGCCACCATGACCATGCCGTCTTCGCGCAGGAAGCGGGCCTGGTGGGCGGCGCGGGTGCGGGCGTCGAGCCCCGCGTGGTACGGCAGCGCGCCCACGCCGTTCTCCTGCAGGAACGCGGCGACCTTCTCCACCGAGGCGCGCGAGAGGCAGTAGACGATGCCGGCGTCCCCGTCGTGCTCGGCGCGGATCAGCCGCAGCAACTGGCGCTTCGGCTCGTTCTTCGGCTCGATCCGGTACTGGATGTTGGGGCGGTCGAAGCTGGCCACGAAGTGACGCGCCCGCTCCAGGCCGAGCCTGGTGGTGATCTCCTTGTGCGTCTCGGGGGTGGCGGTCGCCGTCAGCGCGATGCGCGGCACGTCGGGCCAGCGCTCGTGCAGCGTGGACAGCGCGAGGTAGTCGGGCCTGAAGTCGTGGCCCCACTGCGCCACACAGTGGGCCTCGTCGATCGCGAACAGCGAGATGGAGCCCGCGGCCAGCAGCCGCAGCGTCTGCTCCGAGCGCAGTCGCTCGGGCGCGAGGTAGAGCAGGTCGAGCTCGCCCGCCACGAACGCCTGCTCGACCGCGGCCCGCTCCTGCTGCTCCTGCGTGGAGTTGAGGAACCCGGCCCTGACGCCCGCCGCGGTCAGCGCGTCGACCTGGTCCTGCATGAGCGCGATCAGCGGGGAGACGACCACGCCCGTGCCCTGCCGTACCAGAGCGGGGATCTGGTAGCACAGTGACTTGCCGCCACCGGTCGGCATGAGCACCAGCGCGTCGCCGCCGGCGACGACGTGGTCGATGATCTCCTGCTGCCCCTCCCTGAAGGAGTCGTAGCCGAAGACGCGCCGCAGCACGTCGGTTGCCTGGGGACCGCGCTCGGGGGAAGTCACCGGGCCACTCTAGGAGAGGTCGCCGACGAAAACGGCCGGGCGAGCCGGGTGCGCGACGCCTGGCGCTCCAGGCGGCCGTCAGCCGATGGCGGGCGAGGCGATGACGACCGTCACGTCGGCGGGAGTGTCATCGGTCTGGTAGCGGTGCGGGGCGTCTCCCGCGAAGGCCAGCAGGTCACCCGCCCCGAGCGGGCGCAGGTCGTCGGCCGGGCCCGCCATGAGCCGCCCCGAGGCGACCAGGAGGTGCTCGGTCGTGCCAGGGGCGTGGGGCACCCCGTCGACGCAGGTGTGCGGGGGCAGGCGCAGCCGCCACAGCTCCAGGCTGTGGCCGCCGCTGATCCGGCGCAGCAGTTCCCTGGTCGGCCCGTCCGCCGCGGCGGCGGTGGCCGGCAGGTGCAGGGTGCCGTGGCCGCCCTCGCGCGTCAGCAGGTCGGTGAGCGGGATCGCGAGGGCGACGGCGATGGCGTCGAGGGTGTCGATGGTGGGATTGCCGGTGCCCGCCTCCAACTGCGACAGCGTGGCCTTGCTCAGCCCCGTCCGTCTGGCCAGCTCGGCCTGGCTCATCCCGCGTTGCAGGCGGCGGCGCTGGACCTGCGCGCCGGCCGCGGCGGCGGCGCCGCTGGCCGGTCGCCTGTCCCTGTCGGCGGTGCTCATCCGCGCGGCCTGTGGGAGGCGGTGTAGGAGACCTTGACGCGGCCCTTCTTCACCTTCACCCCGGAGATCGTCACCTCGGCCAGGTCACCGAGGCTGCGCACGTGTGTCCCGCCGCAGGGGGCGGCGTGCACGTCGCCGAGCCGTACGATGCGCAGGCCCGCGGCGTCGTGGTCCGCGGTGACCGGCAGGTCGTCGGCCACCATCGCGGCCACGAACGCGCTCAGCCGGTCGGCGGCCTTGTCCCTGTCCTCGGGATCGGACAGGTCCACGCCCTCCTCGGGAGGGGTGAACTCGATGCGGGCCTGGCCGGGGAAGTGGATGCTTCCGGCCAGGGCCCATCCCTCGGTACGGCCCGCCGCCTCGACGAGGTGCCCCGCGGTGTGCAGGGCGGCGTGCAGCAGGCGCAGGCCGGCGTCGACGCGCGCCTGGACGACGTCGCCCTCGGCGAGCCCCGCCAGCCCGTCGCCCTCGCGGGCCCGCACCATCACCAGCCCGCTCGCGGCGTCCCTGAACGGGACGACCTCCGCCTCCCCCAGCCATCCACGGTCGGCGGGCTGGCCGCCGCCCTGGGGATGGAAGATGTTGCGCCGCACCGCGATCCACGCGTCCCCGCCGTCCTGCCGTGCCACGTGCGCGACGGGCGTGGAGACCTCCGTGAGGTAGGTGTCGTGAAGGTAGTCGCTATACTGAACCACACGTTGATTATATCACACGCGTAGTGTCAACGTTCCGACATCCGGGTTCCGGGTGCTGTGCCCGGGCCCGCGTTCAGGAAGGCGGACCCGTGACCGTTCTCGACTCCCCGATCCCGCGATTCCACCTGGCCGTGCCGGTCGACGACCTGGCCGCCGCGCGCCGCTTCTACGGCGAGGTGCTCGGGCTTGAGCAGGGCCGCAGCGCCGACACCTGGGTGGACTGGAACCTGCACGGCCACCAGTTCGTCACGCATCTGGCGCCGGGAGGCGCCCAGCGGATCCACAACCCGGTCGACGGCCATGACGTCCCGGTGCCGCACTTCGGCCTGATCCTGACGATCCCGGAGTTCCACCGGCTCGCCGACCGGCTGCGCGCGGCGGACATCGCGTTCGTCATCGAACCGTATGTACGCTTCGAGGGGCAGACCGGCGAGCAGTGGACGATGTTCCTGCTCGACCCGGCGGGCAACGCCCTGGAGTTCAAGGCGTTCGCCGACGACTCCCAGGTCTTCGCCGCCTGACGCGGCGCGGGCGCGGAACACC
Source organism: Nonomuraea sp. NPDC059194 (assembly GCF_042754765.1). Taxonomy (NCBI): domain Bacteria; kingdom Bacillati; phylum Actinomycetota; class Actinomycetes; order Streptosporangiales; family Streptosporangiaceae; genus Nonomuraea; species Nonomuraea sp. NPDC059194. The sequence goes on from NZ_JBHZBH010000009.1 coordinate 128,404, forward strand.
CACGGCCAGGTCTAGAAGCGGAACCGCAGGATCTTGCCCACGTCGCGCAGGCCGGGGATCCGCGCGACCACCCACAGCTGCGCCCTGCCCGCCATCGGCAGCCGGTCCACGCCCGGCATGTCGACGCTGCGCAGCGCGTCCGTGCACACCAGCCCGTCGTGCCACCCCTCGATCATCCGCGGGTCGTCCACCCCCCAGTACAGCCGCGCGCCCGTCCTCCTCAGCGTGGGCACGAGCTTCTGCATCCTGATCCCCGCCGTCCCGTACACGTCGAACAGCAGCTCCCCGGAGGGGAACCGCCCCGTGATCCGCTCGATGAGCCGCCGGCCGTCCTCAGGACGCAGATACATCGTCAGCCCCTCGAACACCGCCACCGTGGGCCGGTCGGCGGGAACCCGCTCCAGCCACCCCTCCTCCGTCACCGAGGCCGCCAGTTGCGTGTAGTCGCCGTCCGGCGTCGGCAGCAGCCGCTCGCGCAACGCGATCACCTCGGGGAAGTCCACGTCCACCCACCTGACCGTGGCGGGCCTGGCGACCCGGTGCGCCCTGGTGTCGAGGCCGCACGCCAGGTGCAGCACGGTCGCCGAGGAGTGCGCCGCGAGGAACTGCCGGAGCCACTCGTCGAGCTGCCTGGCCCGCAGCGCGACGCCCGCGGCGGTGGTCGCGGTCATGCCGGTCCTGCGGAAGTCGTAGTCGATGCGCCGCACCGCGTCGACGGCCTGGTCGTCGCCCAGGACCGGGCGGCGGGAGCGGGCGTCGAGCGCCCTGCCGTACAGGGTGGCGAGCAGGGTCTCCTGGGCGCCGGTGAGGGTGACCCTCTCACGATGGTCCATGCTTGCGACGGTAATCCCGTTGCCGGGACTGTGCGGGGTTCGGCACGCTGATCGCCATGAACGTCCCCTATCGGCAGATCCGAGCCGTTTACACCGAGGAGTCCATCACCGTCTACCAGGCCTACGACCCGGCCATCGCCGCTCCCGCGGTGGCGGCGCAGCGGTTCGTCCCTCCGTTCAAGCGCGAGCGGATGACCTGGATCAAGCCATCGTTCCTGTGGATGATGTACCGCTGCGGCTACGCCACCAAGCAGGGGCAGGGCCGCGTGCTGGCGATCGAGCTGACCCGCGAGGGGTTCGAGTGGGCGCTGGCGCACTCCTGCCTGTCGGACCGGCGGGACATGCCGGTGCGTGTCCAGTGGGATCCCGAGCGCGACCCGCACCACAACGCGCTGCCGTACCGGTCGATCCAGATCGGCCTGTCGGGTGAGGCCGTCACCCGCTACGTCGGCGAGTGGACGATGTCGATCACCGATGTGACCGAGCGGGTCCGCGGCCTGCACGCGGCGCTGCGCGCGGGCCGCGACCTGCCCCCTCTGCTGCCGGCCGAACGGCCCTACCCGGTGCCGAAGGAGCTGGCGCAGGTCATCGGCGCGACTCAGGAGTGAGGGCGCGGCTGATGACCAGGCGCTGGATCTGGTTGGTGCCCTCCACGATCTGCAGGACCTTGGCCTCGCGCATGTAGCGCTCGACGGGGAAGTCCTCGACGTAGCCGTAGCCGCCGAGCACCTGCACCGCGTCGGTGGTCACTTTCATGCACATGTCGGTGGCGAACAGCTTGGCCATGGCCGCCTTCGTCCCGTACGGTCTGCCCGCGTCGCGCAGCCGGGCGGCCTCCAGGTAGAGCGCCCGGGCGGCGGCGATCTGGGTGGCCATGTCGGCCAGCATGAAGCCGATGCCCTGGAAGTCGATGATGCGCGAGCCGAACTGGCGCCGGTCGCCCGCGTAGGCGATGGCTGCGTCGAAGGCGGCCTGGGCCACGCCGACCGCGCACGCCGCGATGCCGAGCCGTCCGCCGTCGAGCGCGGCCATGGCGATGCGGAAGCCCTCACCGTCGGCGCCGACGAGCGCGGAGTGCGGCAGCCGTACCGAATCGAAGCGGACCTGCGCCGTCGGAGACGAACGCATGCCCATCTTGTGCTCGGGCGGGCCGTAGGAGAGCCCGTCGAGCCCGGACGGCACGCGCAGGCAGGAGATGCCGCGGGCGCCCTTGTCGCCGGTGCGGGCCATGAGCATGTAGAAGTCGGCGACGCCGCCGTGGGTGATCCACGCCTTGACGCCGTCGACGGTGTAGCCGTCGGGGCCCGGCACCGCGCGGGTGGTCAGCGCGGCCGCGTCGGAGCCCGAGGAGGGCTCGGACAGGCAGTAGGCGCCGAGCAGCTCGCCGCCGACCATGTCGGGCAGCAGCTCCTCCCGCTGCTGCGGCGAGCCGAAGGAGGCCACGGGAAAGCACGACAGCGTGTGCACCGACACACCGAGGCCGACGGCCAGCCATCCGGCCGCCAGCTCCTCGACCACCTGCAGATAGACCTCGTACGGCTGGTCGCCCCCGCCGTAGTCCGAGGGGTAGGGCAGGCCGAGCAGGCCGGTCGCGCCGAGGGTGGTGAACACCTCGCGGGGAAAACGCCCTGCCGACTCGTCGGCCGCCGCGCGGGGCGCGATCTCCTTGGCGATCAGGTCTCGGGTCAGGTCGATCAGGTCGTGCGCCTCGGGGGTGGGCAGGGCACGCTCAACGGTCATCGCGACACGCTCCAGTGATGGGCTCGGGGTCTCCGATGTCCCGATTCTGTCATCGCGGGCGGCGGCGTCGACCGGCCGGGCGGGCGGGGCCCGCCCGGCGGGCCCGTCAGACGATCACGAGCTCTCGCGTGGTGTTGTTGAGCCGCGCCCCGCCGTCCTCGGTGCACACGACGATGTCCTCGATGCGCGCCCCGTGCCGCCCCTGCAGGTAGATGCCGGGCTCGACGGAGAAGGCGAAGCCCGCCTCCATCGGCTCGGTGTTGCCGGAGACGATGTACGGCTCCTCGTGCGTCTCGATGCCGATCCCGTGGCCGGTCCGGTGGATGAAGTGCTCGCCGTACCCGGCCTCCTCGATCACCGACCTGGCGGCGGCGTCGATCGACTCGCAGGTCACGCCGGGCCGTACGGCGGCGCACGCCGCGTCCTGCGCCCGCCGCAGCACCTCGTAGTAGGCGGAGAAGTCGGCGGGCGGCTCGCCGACGCAGTAGGTGCGGGTGGAGTCGGAGCAGTAGCCGTTGTGCAGCTGGCCGCCGATGTCGACGACCACCGGCTCGCCCGCCTGGATGACCCGGTCGGAGACCTCATGGTGCGGGCTGGCCCCGTTGGGCCCCGAGGCGACGATGACGAAGTCGACGGTGGAGTGGCCGGCGGCCAGGATCGCGTCGTGGATGTCCTTGCCGACCTCCCGCTCCGTGCGGCCCGCCTTGAGCAAGCCCGGCACCTGCCGGTGCACGGCGTCGATCGCCTCCCCCGCCTCACGCAGCGCGGCCACCTCGACGGCCGACTTGCGCATGCGCAGCTCGCGCAGCACCGTGCCGGCCAGCACCTGCTCGGTGGAGGGCATGGCGGCGCGGAAACGCAGCGAGGCCATCGCCCACATCCGGTCGGCGAGCCCGACCTTGGCGACCCGGCCGAGGCGCGAGGCGACGACGGCGTAGGGGTCGTCGGTCTCGTCCCATGCCACGAAGTCGAGGCCGAGGCGCGAGGCGGGCGAGGCCTGCGCGGCGGGAAGCTCCAGGCGCGGCACCATCATGAACGACTCGCCGTTGGCGGGCACCACCAGGCAGGTCAGCCGCTCCAGCGGAAGCGCCTCGTAGCCGCTCACGTAGCGCAGGTCGGGGCCGGGGGTGAGCACCAGCGCGTCGAGGCCGGCCTTGGCGGTGGCCTCCTGGACGGCGGCGAGGCGGGACACGGGGTAAAGGTCTTGGGACGTCACGGGGCCAATCTACCGTCGCCGCATTCCATGAAAAGCTCTCACAACTCGCAAGCCATCACTACACTCCGTTCAAGGACGATCACATACTGTGGGGCGATTATGGTCGGTGTCGTGGGCGGTCCTCAGCCTCCCCTTCACTCCCCTGGCGACCGGCGGCCCGGCGAGCCGATGGCGGCAGGTGAGCTCCTGCGGCAGCTCGCCGACCAGCTCCAGCGGCGCGAGTCGGCCGACGCCCTCGCCGTCCGGCTCGCCCACGCCCAGCGGCTGGGAAACATGGGCTGGGCCGAGTGGGACCTGCGCACCGGCGCGGCGACCTGGTCCGACCACATCTACGTCATCTTCGGCAGGGACCCCGCCCAGGGGCCCGTCAGCCTGCCCGACCTGGCCGCCTACATCGAGCCCGCCGACCTGGCCGCGCTCGACCAGCTGCTGTGGACTGTCGTGCAGGGCATCGAACCGGTCCAGGCGGAGTTCAGAATCAGGCGCGGCGCCGAGCTCCGCAACCTGCGCGTGGTGCTGGAGCCGCTCACCGGCCCCGGCGGGCCCACCGGCGTCCACGGGGTCGTCCAGGACATCACGGGGCGGCGCAGGGCCGAACGCATCATGACCGAGTCGCGCCGCCAGCTCCTCGAGGCCCGCGAGCGGGCCGCCGAGGAGCGGCACGTGATGATCGCGCTGCGCGAGGCGATCCTGCCCGAGCCCGTCGGCTGCCTCGACCTGCCGCAGGCGCGCGTGGCCGTCCGCTACGTGCCCGCCGGCAACTCCGCGAACCTGGGCGGCGACTGGTTCGAGGCGGCGGGGATGCCCGACGGCAGGGTACTGCTGGCCATCGGCGACGTCTCGGGACACGGCCTGCCCGCCATCGAGCACATGGCCCAGCTCCGCCACGCGCTCATCGGGCTCAGCATGACCGGGCAGCCCGCCGACCAGCTGCTGCACTGGCTCAACGAGCTGGTGCTGCACCGCCTGGCCGACACGACGGCGACCGCGGTGATCGGCCATCTCGACACCGCCACGAACGTGTTCACCTGGGGCCAGGCGGGCCACTTCGCGCCCATCCTGGTGCGTGACGGTACGGCAGAGCAGCTCGACGCGCCGCGCGGGGTGCTGCTGGGGGCGACGGGCGGGCAGGCCTACGAGCTGGCCCGCATCGAGTTGCGGCCCGACGATCTGCTGCTGCTGTTCACCGACGGGCTGGTGGAGCGGCGCACCCGCGATCTGGACGAGGGGCTGGCCCTCGTGGTGGCGGCGGCGCGCGAGCTGCCCGCCTACGACCTCGACGCCGGTCTCGACCGGCTGCTGGCCGGCATCGGCGGCTCCAACCCCGAGGACGACGCCTGCCTGCTCGCCGTCGGCATCGTGGGACGGGGGGCTGAGGGAGTGCGACCATAGGCCGGAGCAACGAGCAGCCCTCGAGAGCGGCAGCTCGCGTAACCAGCGAGAGGGCGTCGGGAGTGCGACCATAGGACGCGTGCTGATGCTTCTTGACACCCCGTCGCTCTACTTCAGGGCCTTCTACGGCATCCCAGAGTCGATGACGGCGCCCGACGGCATGCCCGTCAACGCCGTGCGCGGCCTCATCGACATGATCGCCACGCTGGTCCGCAAGCACTCGCCCGCCGAGCTGGTCGCCACCATGGACGCCGACTGGCGGCCCGCCTTCAGGGTGGCCGCCATCCCCACCTACAAGGCGCACCGGGTCGCCTACGGTGACACCGAGGAGGTTCCCGACACGCTGGTGCCGCAGATCCCCGTCATCGAGCAGGTGCTCGACGCGGTCGGCATCGCCAGGATCGAGGCGGCGGGCTACGAGGCCGACGACGTCATCGGCACCCTCACCCACCGGGCGGGCGGCGCCGTCGACATCGTGACCGGCGACCGGGACCTGTTCCAGCTCGTCGACGACTCCCGTCCGGTCCGCGTCCTCTACACCGTCAGGGGGATACGCAACCTGCAGGTGGTCGACGAGGCGTTCGTGACGGCCAAGTACGGCATCCCCGGCCGCGGCTACGCCGACTTCGCCACCCTGCGCGGCGACCCCAGCGACGGCCTGCCTGGCGTCGCCGGCGTCGGCGAGAAGACGGCGGCGGCGCTGATCACCAGGTTCGGCTCGCTGGAGGCGATCCTGGCCGCGCTCGACGCCGGCCAGACCGACGGGTTCCCCGCGGGGTGCCGCACCAAGCTAGCCGCCGCCCGCGACTACCTCACCGTCGCCCCCGCGGTGGTGAAGGTCGCCGACTCCGCGCCGCTGCCGGCCTGCGACCTCGCGCTGCCCGCCAAGCCGCGCGACCCCGAGGAGCTGGTACGGCTGGCCGACCGCTACGGGCTCGACGGGCCGCTCAACCGCCTCCTGGACGCCCTGTCCCGCTGATCCGAAGCCGCGCCGCGAACATCGCCAACGCGGCGCCTCCAGCCGTACCCCACTCGGGCGGCGGGAGGACATGCTAAAACGGTTCAGCTCCGCGCCGACGTGCTCTCCCGCACTGCCAGCCTGGGTGTCGGCGTCTTGACGTTCAGCGGGGCGGCGGGGTCGGCGATCGTCTCCAGCAGCGTGTCGGCGACCTGCCTGCCCAGCGCGAACGTGTCGCGCGAGAGCGCGGTGAGCGTGGGATGCACGATCCTGGCCAGCACCGAGTCGTCGAAGGCCACGATCGACACCTCCTCGGGCACCGGCACGCGCATCTCGGCCGCGACGCCGAGCCCCGCCACCGCCATGACGTCGCTGTCGTAGATGATCGCCGTGGGCCGTTCGCGCCGCGACAGCAGCGTCCTGGTGGCCGCCGCCCCCTGCGCGTCGCTGAAGTCGGTCGGCACGGAGACGACCTCCTCCAGGCCGAGCCGGCGCGCCGAGTCGCGCAGCGCCCTGATCCTGCGCTGGGTGTGGCGGAAGGCGGGCAGCCCGGCCACGTGCGCGATCCTGGTATGGCCGAGCGCGCTCAGGTAGTCGGCGATCGACAGCATCGCCTCCCTGTCGTCGGCCCACACGCACGACAGCGACCCGTGCGGCCCAGGCCCGCCGAGCACCACGGCGGGCACGCCGAGCTCGCCGAGCACCTCGATCCGCGGGTCGCGCACCTGCAGGTCGACCAGGATGAACCCGTCGACGCGCCCCTCGGAGGCCCAGCGCCGGTAGATCTCGATCTCGGCCGCGGTGTCCTCCACGACCAGCAGGTGCAGCGCCACCGCGCCCGCCGACAGCCCCGCCTGCAGGCCGGAGAGCAGGTGGGCGAAGAAGGGCTCCACCCCGATGGTCCTGGCCGGCCTGGCGATGACGAGCCCTGCGGCCTCGGCCCGCGCGCCGCCGAGCGCCCTGGCGGCGCTGTGCGGGCGCCAGTTCATCTCCTCGGCCACCCGCAGGATGCGCGCCCTGGTCTCCTCGCTGACGCCTGGCCTGCCGTTGAGCGCGAAGGAGACCGCGCCCTTGGACACCCCCACCCTGCGGGCGATGTCGGCAATCGTCGGTCGCCCCACGGCTCCCCTTCCTCTCGCCCGGAGTCTAGCGAGACCGGCGCCCGCAGGCCCTGGAACGGTTTAGCGAGCTCCCGGAGTGACGATCAAGACATCAAGGGATAAGTTGATCAGATGAGCACGAACATCCGAGTGTCCGGAGATGTCCACCCGCGCATGGCGGACGGATTCGAGCGGATCAGGCGCGAGATCAAGCTGCCGAAGGAGTTCCCCGAGGCCGCTCTGGCCGAGGCCGCGCGCGTGGCCGACGACCCGGTTCTCGCGGCCAGGCAGGACCTCACCGACCTGCCGTTCGTGACCATCGACCCACCGGGCTCGATGGACCTGGACCAGGCCGTCTTCATCGAGGCCGTGGGCACCGGCTATCGCGTGTGGTACGCCATCGCCGATGTCGGCGCGTTCGTCAGGCCCGGCGGCGCGCTCGACGCCGAGGCCCGCCTGCGCGGCGAGACGGTCTACCTGCCCGACGGCAAGGTGCCGCTGCACCCGCAGGTGCTGTCGGAGGGCGCCGCCAGCCTGCTTCCCGGCGTCACCAGGCCCGCCGCCGTGTGGCGGATCGACCTGGACGCCGAGGCGAACGCCGTGGGCGTGGACGTGCGGCGGTCGCTGGTGCGCAGCCGCGAACGGCTCGACTATGACTACGTGCAGGCCGCCGTCGACACCGGCACCGCCGACGGCACGCTGAGGCTGCTGGCCGAGGTGGGCCGCCTGCGCCTGGACCTGGAGCGCGCCCGCGGCGGCGTCTCGCTGCCCACCCCCGAGCAGGAGGTCGTCGCCGACGACGGCGGCTACCGCCTGGAGTACCGGGCCCCGGTGCCGTCGGAGGCGTGGAACGCGCAGATCTCCCTGCTGACCGGCATGTGCGCGGCCGCGATGATGCTGGACGCCCGGATCGGCGTGCTGCGCGTGCTGCCGCCGCCGCAGCCCCGTGATCTGGCCACGGTCCGCAGGGCCGCCCTCGCGCTCGGCGTGCCGTGGCCGGAGGGCGCCTCCTACGGCGACGTCGTGCACGACCTCGACCCCGCGGTGCCCGCACACGCCGCCTTCCTCAACGAGTCGAAGATCCTGCTGCGCGGTTCCGGCTACGTCGCCTTCGACGGCGAGGTGCCCCGCCCGGCCGAGCATTCGGCGGTGGCGGCGCCGTACGCGCACGTCACCGCGCCGCTGCGGCGCCTGGTCGACCGCTACGCGACCGAGGTGTGCCTGGCGGTCGCCGCGGACAAGCCCGTGCCCGACGACATCCAGGTGGCGCTGGCAGGACTGCCCGAGATCATGTCGACCACGGGCCGCCGCGCGAACGCGGTCGAGCGGGCCTCCATCGACCTGGTGGAGGCGTTTGTGCTGCGCGACAGGATCGGGCAGAGTTTCGACGCGGTCGTGCTCGACATCGACGAGCGCCGCCCCGGCGGACTGGTCCAGCTGACCGACCCCGCCGTGATCGCCCGCTGCGACGGCTCCGCGCTGCCGCTCGGCCAACCGGTGAAGGTCCGCCTCACCAAGGCCGACCCGCAGACCCGCGAGGTCCGCTTCACCGCTCTTTGAGAGCTTGGGAGACGGGAGAGCCGCGCGCGGGGCCGGGGGATGATCCCGCGCGCGGCCCGGTTCGGGGTGCGACTCACTTCTTGAGCGGGCTCCAGCCGGCGCCGACGCCCATGAGGTGAAGGGCGACGCAGAGCAGGCCGGCGGTGCCGAGGGTGGCGACGGTGACCACGCCGCCGACCGCCACACCGGCGATCTCGAACACGAGGGCGAGCACGAACAGCAGGGCAGCGATGAGAGCGAACATCCCAACCTCCAGGCGGGGGATACCTTCCGACATGGGGATTTCCGCTATGATCACCCGGAAAACTGGCCCGAAGGTTACCTTAAGTGAACCTACGACCCCGTCACCTTGACCGCCCGGTCAGCCCTCTGAATATGGATCTGGTACGGCCAGGCCGGGTCGAGGCCACCGGGGTCACCGGTGGCCGTCTGTCCATCACGCGTGCTCCAGCAGGACTTCGGCGGGCCGCCGTCACGTCAGGGTCGTTCGACGGTCGCTTCGGTTCCGGGGGTCAGAGTGTGGCGGAACGGAAACGTACGTTGTACGAGCAGGATGCCGATCGGTCCTGATGGGTCGTGGTCGAGGCTGGCGTACAGGCCGGGTACCGAGTAGGAGAACCAGGCGCCGAAGCCGAGCGCGGCGATGATCTGGGCGGCGAGGGCCAGTACGAACAGGCCGACCGCGGCCCAGGTACCCGCGACCGAAGCTGATGAACTCGCGGCCACGAACTCTGCGATTGGGGCACCACATCCGCCCGGCCCTATCCCTCGGTGGGGATGTCCAGGGCTGTGCCGTACAGGCGTGAGACTCGCAGTCTGATCACTACGCGACGTTCGTTCACCAATTGCCGGAGGAAGGCGGCCTCCTCCGCCGGGTCTTCGAAGCCTGGGGTGAGCGCCAGCAGTTCCCTGCCGGTCGCGTCTCCTGACTCCGTGGTCACCTCTGACACCTCCGCATCGCCCTCGGCGACGGCGAACGACCAGATGTCTGGCCCGTTCACGTGCAGGGACAGGTGGGGGTTGTTGCGTACGTGACGCACCTTGAGCCGGTCGTTCGTGGTGGAGATCCGGACGATCCGCTCGACGGGATCCCAGTGGTAGAGGACGGTGGACAGATGGGGGTGGCCGCTGCGCTTGACGGTGGCCAGCACGCCGAACTGCTGGTCGCCGAGCAGGCGGGTGAGTTCCTCATCGGTGAGGATCCGCGGCGCGGGGCCGGAGCCCGTCTCGTTCTCGGTCATGTGAATCGGTCCTTGTCTGTGCTGGTGGTCTGTGCTGGTTGAGACGGTGGTCAGGCTGCCGGGCTGAGCTGGGCCGCAGGGTGGGCGGCGGCGTCCGGCTTGGGCTGGCGCAGTATGAGGAGCGCGACGGTGAAGGCGGCCACGAGCAGGGCTGCGGCGATGGCGAAGGCCACGTGGTAGCCGCCGGTCAGCGCGGTCGTCTGACCCTGGCCTGCGGCCAGCAACTGCTCGGTGCGGGTGGCGGCCAGAGTGGACAGGACGGCGACGCCGAAGGCCATGCCGATCTGCTGGGTGGTGTTGAACAGCCCGGAGGCCAGGCCCGCATCGTCGGCTTTGGCGCCGGACATGCCGAGCGCGGTCAGTGCGGGGAGCACCAAACCGCCGCCTGCGATGAGCAGCATCACCGGGAGCAGATCGGTGACGTAGTGGGCCTGCACCGGGATGCGCGCCAGCCAGCCCATCGCCCCGAGCAGCAGCACCAGGCCTGCCAGCAGGACGGCGCGCTCCCCGAAGCGGGTGTTGAGCCGGGCCGAGACGAACAGGGACACCCCGCCGATGGCCAGCGCCGCGGGCAGCATCGCCAGGCCGGTCTCGAGCGCGCCGTAGCCGAGAACCTTCTGCATGTAGAGCGCGACGAGGATCTGGAAGGCGAACATGGCCGACAGCGTGAGGATCTGCACCAGGTTGGCGCCGGACACGTTGCGGGAGCGGAAGATCCGCAGCTGCATCAGCGGCACCTTGGCGGTTGCCTGGCGCAGGACGAACGCGGCCAGCAGGGCGAGCGACACCGCGCCGAGGCCGAGGGTGTGGGCCGCGAGCCAGCCGTACTGCTCGACCTTGACCACGGTGTAGATGCCCAGCATCAGCCCGCCGGTGACCAGCACGGCACCGATGACGTCGGCGCCGCGCGCGAGTCCGGCCCCGCGGTCGCCGGGCAGTGCCCAGATCGCCAGGGCGATCGTGGCCAGCCCGATGGGCAGGTTGATGAAGAAGATCCAGTGCCAGCTGAGCAGGTCGGTCAGGACCCCGCCCAGGACCTGGCCGATCGAGGCGCCGGCCGCGCCGGTGAAGCTGAAGATGCCGATCGCCTTCGCGCGCTCTTTGGCCCCGGTGAACAACGTCACCAAGATGCCCAGCATGACGGCGGAGGCCATGGCGCTGCCGACGCCCTGCAGGAACCGGGCCGTGATCAGCATGCCCGGCCCGGTTGCCGCTGCGGCCAGCAATGACGCTGCGGTGAAGACCGTGTTCCCGGCAAGGAACATGACTTTGCGGCCGATCAGGTCGCCCAGCCTGCCGGTCAGCAGAAGCAACCCGCCGAAGGCGATCAGGTACGCGTTGACGGTCCAGCTGAGCCCGGCGGGCGAGAAACCCAGATCCCGCTGGATGGCCGGCATCGCCACGGTCACGATGCTGCCGTCCAGGATCGTCATCAGCATCGCGGCCGACAGCACGGTGAGTGCCAGCCAGCGCGATCGAGGTGCGGTAGGTGACATGGGCTTTCTCCTGCTCCATAGAGGGACAGGAGAGACCATAGCAGATAGTTTTGTTGCAGACGATCTGCTGTGGATCTATTTATGCTCTCTGCCGAGCCCGCCGTACCGCTTGCGGCGCCTCGACAGGGGCTGCCAGATGCCCCGTGACCAGGCGATTCATCGCCCGCAAGAGCGCCTCACGCTCATCCTCCGGCAGCGCACCCAAGGCCGCCCTGTGCACGCCGTCGACAATCTCCTGGCTTCTCGCGGCGACCTCCGCGCCCTTCGGGGTCACCGCGATGATCCGGGCTCGCCGGTCCGTGCTGGACGGGCGACGCTCGGCCAGACCCGCCTTCTCCAGGGCATCGACGGTGACCACCATGGTGGTCTTGTCCATGTCGCCGATCTCGGCGAGCTGGATCTGCGTGCGCTCCTCCTCCAGGGCGTGAACGAGCACGCAGTGCATGCGCGCCGTCAGCCCGATCTCTGCCAGCGCGGCCGCCATCCGGGTTCTCAGCACGTGACCGGCATGATCCAGGAGGTACGACAGGTCCGGTTCGGTACGGGCAGGCGCCATGGCAGTCATCCCCACAGCCTAGCAACTAGTTCCATTCCGGATTATCTACTTCCTTCCCACATGACGGCGGGGGACGCGCCTGACGGCGAGCCGCGCTCCCACGACATCGGACATCCCGCGGGTTGCGGGATGACCTTTGTTATCTGGCAATAACAAGATCGCGGCGCATCTGAACGACTTCCTCACCGATCAGAGGAACGCGAACGCCTGCGCGCCTACCGCGGCGACCTGCTGCAGTTCACCGCCTACTGCGACGGTGACCTCGCCGACATCGGCGGCCTGTCTGCCGCGACCCGCAAACGCAAGCGCGCCGCGGTCGCCTCCTTCTGCCGGTGGGCCGTCCGGCAGGACCGCCTGGACGCCAACCCGATGGACAAGATCGACACCATCAAGGTGCCCAAGTCCCTGCCCCGGCCAGCCGCCCCGGCAGAAGTCCCCCAGGTCCTCAACTCGATCTGCAGCAGGAGGCCGCGCAAGGACCTGCCGCTGGACCGTCCGCTTAGCGCGCTTCTGATCTTGCTTCCTTGGTCTACGACGGTCCTGACGACCTCGTCGAGTCCGTGGGGGCATGCTCCCAGCGTTCGGCCAGGAGGGCGGGAGTGGGTGCGGTCCCGGGCAGTCGCGGGTGGCCGGAGCGCAGCCCGTCGAGAGCGATGGCGATCGTACGCTTCCGGGCGTTGCGGGCCGCGTCGATCAGATCGGTGCGGCCCTGCTGGTCGAGTTGCTCGATCAAGGGGGACTTGCCGAGTTGTTCGATCAGGAGCGAGATGTCCGTGGCCGTGGCGTCCGATCTGAGTGCTCCGGCGGTATGCGCGCGGGCCACCAGGTCTCGCATCAGCTCATCCGACCTGGTGAACTTGGCCGCCATCTCGTCGGTGACAGCGATCGTGCCGGCCAGCGGCCCGAGGGAGCCGCCGCTGAACTCGACGCAGGCGCTGATGTAGTGCGTGAGGCCTTCCCACGGGTCGTCATGCCGCAGACCGCGTTCGGCGGCCTGAATCCACTGGTCGAGTGACAGCGCGCACAGGCGCTGGAAGAGCTCGTCCTTGGACCGGTAGCGGCGGTAGAGACTGGCGATGCCAACTCCGGCACGTGCGGCGATCACCGCCACCGATGCGTGTGCCCCGTCCACAGCCAGGACCTTCTTCGCAGCCTCCAGGAGGGCCTGATCGTTGCGTTCGGCTTCGGCGTGCCGGGGAGCTCTGCGGGCCATGGGCTCACTGTAACCCCTTTGCGAAGCGATTCACTCCGTTATAGATTCCTCAAACGAAGCGAACCTATCCGTTTGAGGAGTGTCATGCGGGCCGTGGTGATGGAAGAGTTCGGCGGGCCGGAGGTCCTGCGGATACAGCAGGTCGAAGATCCTGTGCCAGGGCCGGGCCAGGTGCTCGTCGCGGTGGCGTACGCGAGCATCACGTTCGTCGAGACGCAGGCGCGCTCGGGCGACGGGCCGTTCGGCAGGCCCGTGCTACCCCGCGTACCCGGCAACGGCGTGGGCGGCCGCATCGTCGCTGTCGGGGCGGATGCGAACCCGGCCTTGGTGGGAACGACAGTGGTCACCACCACCGGTGGCGCGGGCGGCTATGCCGAACTGGCGCTGGCCCGGGCCCAGGACGTGGTTCCGGTTCCCGCGGGTCTGGAGCTCAAGGACGCGGTCGCGCTGCTGGCCGATGGGCGTACGGCGCTGCTGCTGCACCGGCAGGCGGAGGTCAAGCCGTCGGAGCATGTTCTGGTGGAAGCAGCGGGAGGGGGTGTCGGCAGCCTGCTGGTGCAACTGGCCGCCGCGGCGGGCGCCCACGTGATCGGCGCCGCCCGAGGCGCCGGCAAGGCCGAACTGGTCACCTCGCTCGGCGCGGCCGTCTATGTCGACTACTCCCGGCCTGACTGGCTGGATCAGGTGGCGGAGGCGACCGGCGGCGCCGGAATCGATCTCGTCTTCGACGGAGTCGGCGGCCGGATCGGCACCGAGGCGATCGGGGCGCTGCGCGAAGGCGGGCGCGCGAGCATCTACGGAATGGCCAGCGGCGCCGACGCCGACCTCGACGAAGGCGAACTCCGGGCGCGTTCCATCGGCGTCATCGGCCTCACCGCCGCACCGAGCCCCGCCCAGACCCGCGCTCTCATCGTCGATGCGCTGAACCTCGCGGCAGGCGGGAAGCTGCGGCCGATCATCGGCCAGACCTTCCCGCTGGAGGCGGCAGCCGCCGCGCACCGGGCGATCGAGTCCCGGACCACCACCGGCAAGACCCTGCTCATCACCGACGGTCATGTCCATGGCTGAGAACAGAGCCAACAAGGCCCACGAACCCCCCGCCAGAGCCGGAATCCGGGAGTGGACCGCCCTGGCGGTCCTGGGCATGCCCGCCGTCCTGGTCATGATGAACATGTCGGTGCTCTATCTGGCGCTGCCGAGCCTGAGCGCCGGTCTGCAGCCCGACGGCTCCCAGCTGCTGTGGATCACCGACATCTACGGCTTCATGGTCGCCGGGTCACTGGTCACGATGGGCATGCTCGGCGACCGTTTCGGGCACCGCCGGATCCTGCTGCTCGGCGCCGTCGCGTTCACCTGCGCATCCGTTGTCGCCGCACACGCGCCCGACGCCGGCCTGCTCATCGCGGCACGGGCGGTCCAAGGAGTCGCCGCCGCCGCCCTGGCGCCGTCCTCGCTGGCGCTGATCCGCGCCCTGTTCGCCGACGTCCGGCAGCGCACCCTGGCCATCACGATCTGGATGATGGCCTTCATGGGCGGCGGTGCACTCGGCCCGCTGGTCGGCGGCGTACTGCTGCAGTACTTCTGGTGGGGGGCGGTGTTCCTGCTCGCCGTGCCAACCATGGCCCTGCAGCTGGTCACCGGCCCTTTCCTGATCCCCGAATCCCGCGCTTCGACTTCCGGGCGGCTGGATGCGGTCAGCGTGGTCCTGTCGCTGCTGACTCCGCTGACGATCGTGTTCGGCATCAAGGATCTCGCCGTCCACGGCTTCGCGCTGCCGTCCGTCGGCGTCCTGGTCGCGGGCCTGGCGATCGGCACGATCTTCGTGCGCCGCCAGCGGCGGCTGGCCGACCCGCTCCTGGACCTGGGACTGTTCCGCATCCCCGCCTTCACCGTGTCCGTCACGGGCATGGTGCTGGTCGGGATCGTCCTGCTCGGGACCAGCCTGCTCACCTCGCAATACCTGCAACTGGTGCTCGGCTTCGCTCCGCTGGAGGCCGGCCTGTGGCAGCTGCCCACTGCGGTCACCGGCACATTCGCGGCCCTGGTGGTCTCCAGCCTCGCCGGCCGAATCCACCCGGTCGTCCTCATGGGTGCCGGAGTCGCGTTCGCCGTCATCGGTCCCGTCCTGCTCACCCAGGTGGACACCAACCCCGTCATCCTGGTGGCCGGCTCCGTTCTTCTCTTCGCCGGGCTGACCCCGTTCATGGCGCTGGGAACCAACTTGGTCGTCGGCGCGGCACCTCCCGGACGCGCCGGGGCCGCCTCAGCGATCTCCGAGACCGGTGCCGAACTCGGCGGCGCGCTCGGCATCGCCGTGCTCGGCAGCATCGCCACCGGCGTCTACGGCAACTACATGGTCGGGCATACACCCGACGGCGTCCCTGCTGAGGCCGCCGAAGCCGCCCGTGAGACGTTGCCCGCCGCACTCCAGGCCGCTCACGGACTCCCCGACAGCCTCGGCATCCCGTTGGCCCAGACCGCCAGGGACGCGTTCGCCCACAGCCTCAACGTGCACGCGCTCATCACGATCCCCCTGCTCATCGCGCTCGCCCTGCTGACGCTGACCCTGCGGCGCGCCGGCGATTCGACTGAAAGGACCGAACGATCATGCGAGTCGAGGTCTACTTCGACATCCTCTGCCCCTGGTGCTACATCGGCAAAAGACGACTGACCACCGCTCTGAAGGGCCGAACCGGTGTGCACGTCGTCTGGCGCAGTTTCGAACTCGATCCGGACGCAAGCCCCGTCCCCGGCCTGACGGCGGCGGAGGTGATCGCCACGTACCAGAACGATCCAGGCCGAGCGAGCGCCCGGGTGGCCCACATCCAAGCGCTTGGCGCAGCCGAGGGACTGGAACTCAACCTGCACCAGGCCCGGCCCGTCAACTCCTTGGATGCTCACCGCCTGATCCACCTGGCCGCCACCCGCGGCCTGGCCGACGCCGTTCTGGAACGGCTCCTGCACGGCTACCACACCGAAGGACGCAACATCGCCGACCCGGAGGTTCTCCAAGCGCTCGGCGTCGAGGCCGGACTCGATCTCGCCCAGGTAGGCGAACTCTTGACCGGCGGTGCGTTCACCGCTGAAGTCCGAGCCGACGAACGCCGCGCCGCCCAGAGGGGAATCCGGGGCGTGCCTGCACTCGCCATCGATGGAGCCCCTCCAGTCTCGGCCGTTCAGGAAATGCCGCTCTGGCGAGCCTCCTCGAACGTGCGACACGCTTCTGAGGCCGCCTGCCATCTTCGCCGCTTTGACTGGGCCACCGCCAGACCGTCGAGATCCACGTCTGGGCCATCGAAGGCGAGACGACGGCCTCTCCCGCGTCAAGCGCGCGTCGCCCGACACCGCTCTTGCGAAGCGACACTCGATGCCAAAGGCACCATCGCAGGTGCTGGTACAGGGCATACCCCGACCAGCCAGACAACCATAGGGGGACTCACGAACCCATCGACTGTTGCGTACCCGACTCGCGCCAGGCCGTCCTTGCGGGTCGGGTGCCCGAACACCAGCCGCTTCCACACGCCCGTCACCACCTCAGCGTCGACGATCACGGCCCATTACCGTCCCCGCGGGCGGGGATCAGGCGTGATCACGGCACTTCCCGGCCCCCTGGGCTGGCGTCAGGCGTGAGTTCGGCCCTTCCGCGAGTCGCGAGTGCAGGTCACGAGCCATCGCGGGCCTTCCCTGCCCACGTAGCCTGACGTCAGGCAGGAGCCCTGCCCCTCCCCCCGCCCTCGGGGGCCTGGTCCTTTCGTTCGTGGGCGGGGGCGGTTTCCGCCTGTGACGGGGTCAGGACAGGGAGGAGTAAGCGACGACGCCGCGGCGCATGGCGTCCATGGCCTGGGTGGCCGTCTGCTTGACCCTGCTGCCGGGAGGGGCGGCGTGGCCGAGCTGGCTCAGCAGGTCCATGAGCTGCTTGATCCAGCGCACGAAGTCGCCGGCCGCCAGCTCGTTGCCGTTGATCCCGTCCACCAGCACCGCGTCGAGGCTGTGGCCCCTGGTCCAGCGGTAGGCCGCCCACGCGAACCCCAGGTCGGGCTCGCGGATGATCGACAGCCCGTTGTCCTGTTCGATGCCCTCCAGCTCGCCCCACAACCTGATCATCGCCGTGAGCGTGTCCTGCGCCTTGCCCGCGGGGATCTTCGGCCGCCTGGCGTCGTCGGCCGCACGCGACTCGAACACCAGCGCCGACACGCACGCCGCCAGCTCGGCCGCGTCGAGCTCCTCCCACAGGCCCGCCCTCAGACACTCGGCGGTCAGCAGGTCGAGCTCGGTGTAGAGGCGGCCCAGGCGGCGGCCCTCGCCGGTGACGGTCTCCCCTTCCAGGTACCCGAGCTGCTCCAGCACCGCGCAGATCCGGTCGAAGGTGCGCGAGATGACGTGGGAGCGGCCCTCGACGCGGCGGCGCAGCCCCTCGGTCTCGCGCAGCAGCTTGTAGTAGCGCTCGGCCCAGCGGGCGTGCTCCTCCCGGTCGGCGCAGCCGTGGCAGGGGTGCTGGCGGATGAGCCGCCGCAGCTCGGTGATCTCTTCGTCCTCCACCGCGTGGTCGCGGGCGCGCGCCGGCTTGCCGAGGTCGCGGTCGCCCATCTTGGCCAGCAGCGAGGAGACGAGGTTGGCGCGCTCCTTGGGGGCGCGGGCGTTGAAGTTGCGCGGGATGCGGATCTTCTCGAGCGGCTCGACGGGCACCGGGAAGTCGGCCGGGTCGAGCTTCTTGACCTGCTTGCCGATCGTCAGCACGAGCGGGTTGGGGCCGTGTCCGCGCGGGTTGAGGCCCGGGTCGAGCACGATGGCCAGCCCCGCGCGCCGGCCGCCGGGGACGCGGATCACGTCGCCGGGCTTCAGCTCCTCCAGCGAGCGCACCGCCGCTGCCCTGCGGGCGGCGCCGCGCTGCTTGGACAGCTCGGTCTCGCGGTCGGTCAGGCGGCGGCGCAGCCCCGCGTACTCGGTGAAGTCGCCGAGGTGGCAGTGCATCGCCTCCTCGTAGCCCTCCAGCGCCTCCTCGTGCTTGCGCAGCTGCTTGGCGATGCCGACGACCGCCCGATCGGCCTGGAACTGCGCGAACGACGCCTCCAGCAGGGTCTTGGCGCGTTCGCGGCCGAACTGGCCGACCAGGTTGACGGCCATGTTGTAGGAGGGCTGGAAGCTGGAGCGCAGCGGGTAGGTGCGGGTGCCGGCCAGGCCCGCGACCGAGATCGGGTCCATGCCGGGCTGCCAGACCACGACCGCGTGGCCCTCGACGTCGATGCCGCGCCGCCCGGCGCGCCCGGTCAGCTGGGTGTATTCACCGGGGGTGAGATCGGCGTGCGTCTCGCCGTTCCACTTGTCGAGCTTCTCGATCACCACGCTGCGGGCGGGCATGTTGATCCCGAGGGCGAGGGTCTCGGTGGCGAAGACGGCCTTGACCAGGCCGCGGGTGAACAACTCTTCCACGACCTCCTTGAAGGCAGGCAGCATGCCCGCGTGGTGGGCGGCCAGGCCGCGCTCCAGGCAGTCGCGCCACTCCAGGAAACCGAGCACCGCCAGGTCCTCGTCGGGCAGGTGGGCGGTGCGCTCGTCGACGATCTGGCGGATCTCGTGGCTCTCGCGTTCGGTGGTGAGCCTGATGCCCGCATACAGGCACTGCATGACCGCCGCGTCGCAGCCCGCGCGGGAGAAGATGAACGTGATCGCCGGCAGCAGGCCCTCTGAGTCGAGCTTCTCGATGATCGCGGCGCGGTCGGGCGGGCGGAAGCGCTGCGGCCTGCCGTACCCACGCCGGCCCCTGCCGCCGGCCAGCCGCTCCTCGTCGCGGGTCAGGCGCATGATCGTGGGGTTCATCCGCATGAGGTTGTCGCCGTCGTCGGAGGAGAACAGGTCGTAGATCCTGTTGCCCACCATCATGTGCTGCCACAGCGGCACGGGCCGGTGCTCGTCGACGATGACCGTGGTGTCGCCGCGCACCTCGCCCAGCCACTGGCCGAACTCCTCGGCGTTGCTGACCGTCGCCGACAGCGCCACCAGCCTGACCGAGTCGGGCAGGTGGATGATGACCTCTTCCCAGACCGCGCCGCGGAAGCGGTCGGCCAGGTAGTGGACCTCGTCCATCACCACGAAGCCGAGGCCCGCCAGCGTGCCCGAGCCGGCGTAGAGCATGTTGCGCAGCACCTCGGTGGTCATGACCACGATGGGCGCCTCGCCGTTGACGCTGTTGTCGCCGGTCAGCAGGCCGACCTTGGCGGTGCCGTACCGCTTGACCAGGTCGTTGTACTTCTGGTTGGACAGCGCCTTGATGGGGGTGGTGTAGAAGCACTTCTGGCCCTGCTCCAGGGCCAGATGGACGGCGAACTCGCCGACGACCGTCTTGCCCGAGCCGGTGGGGGCCGCCACCAGGACGCCGTCTCCGGCCTCCAGCGCCCGGCACGCGTCGATCTGGAAGTCGTCCAGGTCGAAGTCGTAGTGCCCCCGAAACGACCCGAGTGCGGCGCCGTCGTCCCCGTATTTCTCACGGAAGGCCGCGTAGCGTTCCGCTGGCGTTGTCATACCGCCAGCCTACCGAAACCGCCATTCCGGTCAGGCCAGGCGGCTGCGGCCCGGGGTCCGTCGCGGTGGCGAACCCCGGGCGAGTGACTTTACATTGTAGATCAAAGACCGAAGCGCCGAACTACTCACACCAGGACGCGCAGCGCTCCCGGCGAGACCGTGCAGGTGAGCGGCAGCGGGCCGACGCGCTCGCCGTCGGCGTAGGCGACCACGTCAGGGGCTTCGAGCGTGACGCTGCGCGCCTTCAGCATGGTGACGGCCGGGTGGCCGGCGTGGCGGCCGCGGTAGACGCCGGCGAAGGAGCGTACGAACGCGCCCTTGCCGACGGCACCGAGGATCGTGACGTCGAGCAGGCCGTCATCGGGCTCGGCGGAGGGGCAGATGCGCATGCCCCCGCCGTAGGAGGCGGTGTTGCCGACGGCCACCAGCATCGCCTCTTGCTCGATCACCTGGCCGTCGACGGTGAGCCTGAAGGGAAGGGGACGGAAGGAGCGCAGCTCCCCCACCGCCGCGACCAGGTATTTCGCCATGCCGGGCGGCCAGGTGAGGGCGTTGGCGCGCTCGTTGACCCTGGAGTCGAAGCCGCAGCAGACCACGCTGGCGAACCACTCGTCGGGGCCGACGCGGGCGGCGTCGACGGTCCTGGTGCGTCCCCGCAGGATCGCCCTGACCGGGTCACGGGCGGTGAGGCCGAGCGCGGCGGCGAAGTCGTTGCCGGTGCCGGCGGGAACGATGCCCAGCGGCACCTCGCTGCCGGCCACCGCCTGCACCGCCAGGTGGACCAGGCCGTCGCCGCCGAAGGCGACCAGCGCGTCAGGGCGTTCGGCGACCGCCGTACAGGCTCGCTCCAGGGCGTCGGCGGGGCCGTCGCCGACGATCACGCTGACGTCGGCGCCGCCCGTGCGCAGCCGGCGCACGACCGGTTCGAGCAGGCGCAGCGTCCTGCCGCCCCGGGCGGCGGGATTGACTAAGAGGGCCAGGTCCACCCGTCAGTCGTCCAGGTTCAGCGGGGCTGCCTCGTCGTCGGACAGCAGCGCGTCGGGGTCCTGCGGCCTGCGCCGCTCTCTCAGCAGGATGAAGCCCTCGGCCACGAAGTAGAGCACCACCATCGGCGCGGCCAGCGCCATCATCGTCAGCGGGTCGCCGCCGGGGGTGATGACGGCGCCGAAGACGAACATGAGGAACACGACGGTACGGCGGTGCTTCTTGACCGTCGCGTGCGACAGCACCCCGATGATGTTGAGGAAGACCAGAATCAGCGGCAGCTCGAACGACACCCCGAAGATCACCAGCATGATCAGCACGTAGTCGAGGTACTCGTTGATCTGGATGGTGGCGACCGTGTCGCTCGGCATGAAGCCCAGCAGGATCGCCAGGCTGGTGTCCATGATGATGTAGGCCAGCGCGGCGCCGCCGAGGAACAGCGGGATCGCGATGGACAGGAACGCCACGCTGTAGCGCTTCTCGTTGCGGTAGAGCGCGGGGGTGACGAAGGCCCAGATCTGGTAGAGCCAGACCGGCGAGGACACCAGGATGCCCACCATCGCCGAGACCTTCAGCGTGGTGAAGAACGACTGGAAGATGCCGCCGGTGGTCAGCGTGCAGTGTCCAGGGCGCAGCTGCTGGGCCGCGGCGGTGTCGCAGAAGGGCTCCTTGAGGAAGGCCCACACCGGGTCGAAGACGAAGAACCCGACGACGATGCCGACGATCAGCGCGAGGAGCGCGAAGACGAGCCTGTTGCGCAGTTCGCGCAGGTGCTCCATGAGGGGCATGCGCCCCTCATCGTCGATGGCTGCCTTGGCCGGCCGTTTGAACAGCACCATTCAGCGGTCCCTGGTGAGGTGAGGGGCGAAGTCAGGCGTTCTTGTCAGCGGACTGGGCGCGCAGCCTGGCGGCCTGCTCCTCGAGCTGGCGGGCCTGCTCCTCGGGCGAAAGCGCGGGAGCGGCGGCCGGCAGCGGCTGGACGGGCTGGGCCTGCGGCTGGGGCTGAGCCTGCACGGTCGCCTGCGTGACGCTGTCGTCGTCGTCCTCGCGCAGCTTGGTGGTCTCGGCCTTGAAGATGCGCAGCGACTTGCCCACGCCCCGTGCCATCTCCGGCAGCTTCTTGGCCCCGAACAGCAGGACCAGCACGCCAGCGATGATCAGCAGCTCAGGCACTCCGAGGTTCGGCATGAAACATCCTTATTGAGCGAGGTGCAATCTCACGGTCGATCGTACGCTGCCGGAAGCGCAGTCTCATCCCCTGAGCTCCCGTTCGCCCCATTTCGGGCCCCTATTGTTCTCCCGCTGGCCGTGAGCTGGGCGCTTGCCCGCCGTACCTCGGCGCTCAGCTCCCTCGCGGCGACCAGGACGCGGACGGCCACCAGCCCCAGGACGGCGAGGCCGGCCACGCCCATCCCGACCGCCAGGTAGATCCAGGTCATGACGCCTGAGCGTACAGCGACAGCGCCCGCTCGGCCTCCCGCTGCACCCTGGCGGCCATCGCCTCGGGCGAGACGATCCTGCCGGTGTCGCCCAGGCGCAGCGCCAGCTTGAGCGTCCAGTCCTCGTCGCGGGCGCGCAGCGTGACCCGCAGCCGCCCCTCCCCCAGCTCCTCGATCTGCTCGTACGGGTAGTACTCGGCCACCCACCTGCCCGCGGCCGTCACCTCCAGCACGACGAGCTCGTCGGTGGGCGACGGCCTGAACACCCCCTGGGTGACGTCGATCGGCTCGGCGCCGGCGGGCGGGTCGGCGGGCACGTCGAGCACCTCGACGGTCAGCATGCGATCCAGCCTGAACAGCCGCATCGCCTCGGCCCGGTAGCACCAGCCCTCCAGGTAGGTACGGCCGTCGGCGACCACGAGCCTGGTCGGGTCGACCTCGCGCGGCGTCACCTCGTCGCGCCCCGGCACGTAGTAGCGCAGCGACAGCCGCCGCCCGCCGACCAGCGCCTCGCGCACCCTGGCGGCGGCGTCGGGCGCCGACTCCACGTCGACCGCGAACTGGCTGCTGACGGCCGCCGCGCCCTCGCCCGCCGCCTGCTCCAGCTTGGCCATCACGCGGGGCAGCGCGTCACCGTGGGCGAACTCGGCCAGCTCGGGGGTGGCCGACAGCATCCGCAACGCCACCAGCAGCGCGCTGGCCTCGTCGATGCCCAGGCGCAGCGGGCGGGCGATGGTCTCGGCGTTGTCGATGATGATCTCGCCGCCGTCCCACGAGACGTCGATGAGATCACCGGGGGTGTGGCCAGGCAGGCCGCACATCCACACCAGCTGCAGGTCGTCGATGAGCTGCTTCTCGCTCAGCCCGAAGACCGCCGCCACCTCGCCCACCTGCGCCCCCGGATGGGACATCAGGTACGGCACCAGCGCCAGCAGCCTGGGCAGCCTGTCGGCGGTCGAGCTCATGCGTCCTCCTCGGCCGCTCGCGCGAGCAGCGCGAAGCCACGATCGGTCATGCCAGCGCCCCCTTCAGTCGCGTGATCACGGCCTCCCTGGCGTCGGGCGGCCCCACCACCAGCACGTCGGCGCCCAGGCTGGCGATCCATCCGGCCAGCCGCTCGGGATCGGCGAAGACCAGCTCCGCGGTGTCCCAGCCGTCCTGACCCTCGCGCACCGAGCGGGCGACCTGCCGCAGGCCCTCGCACGTGCCCTGCCGTACCTTGAGGACGGCGGTGCGCTCCTCCATCGTCTCCTCGGGGAAGCCGACCATCGAGCGCAGGTCGACCCCCTCGGGCACCTCGACCGCGCCCGGCCTGCCCACCGCGGCCACCTGGCCGGTGATGCGGCTGAGCCTGAAGACCCGCGGCGCCTGCCGGTCACGGTCGAACCCGGCGACGTACCACCTGCCGCGCCTGCTGATGACGCCCCACGGCTCGACGGTGCGGGTGCGCACCGACTCGCCCGCGGCGGGCCGGTAGTCGAAGCGGACGACCCGCCGGTCGCGCACCGCCTCCCACAGCGAGGGGAAGGACGGGTCGCGGGTGTCGACGCGCAGCTCCAGCGCCTCGCCCGGGCCCGCGTCGGTGGCCACGCCGGCGGCGCGCAGCTTCAGCAGCGCGCCGCCGGCCGCCTCGGCGAGGCTGGCCCGCTGCCACACCTGTGCGGCCAGGCCCAGCACGGCGGCCTCGTCGGGCTCCAGCGTGATCTCCGGCAGCTCGTAGGCCTCGCGCTGGATCCGGTAGCCCGGCTCGTCCTCCCACGGGTCGCGGTGCACCTCGATGGGGATGCCGATCTCGCGCAGCTCGTTCTTGTCCCGCTCGAACATCCGCTGGAAGGCCTCGTCGCCGTCGCGGTCGTAGCCGGGCACGGCGTGGCGGATCTGCTCTGCCGACAGCGGACGGCGCGTCGCGAGCAGGCAGATCACAAGATTGAGCAACCGCTCTGTCTTACGGCGTGACATCTGCCCTTCTCCTCACTCGTTCGACGCTACCCTGCCTCCGTGATCAGATGGCGCAAGGGCGAGGTTGTCCGGATCCGGCGCGAGTGGCCGGGAGCTGTGGAGCTCGAGGTCACCGTCCCCGAGGGGACGTGCAGGGCGCTGGCCTACCCCCTGCTGGTGGGGCGCCCCGAACCAGGTGACGAGGTGCTGCTCAACACGACCGCACTCGCGATGGGTCTCGGTACGGGAGGTTACGCCATGGTGGTGGCCCTCCCGAACAGATTGCCGGAAGATCCTGAAGGTCCTGGCCACCTGGTGAAGGCCCGCTACACCCCGCTGCAGGCCACCGTCCTGGGCGCCGACGAGCAGGACTCCCCCTTCCACGAGGTGTTGCGCGAGGCCGACTCCCTCGACGGGATGCCGGTCGTGGTGGCCGATCTGCACTCGGCGCTGCCGCCCATCCTGTGCGGGATGTCGCCGCGGCCGCGGGTGGCCTACGTGATGCTGGACGGCGGCGCGCTGCCGGCCTGGTTCTCGATGGCGTGCGCGACGCTGCGCGAGACGGGCTGGCTGGCGGGCGTGGTGACCGTCGGCCAGTCCTTCGGCGGCGACGTCGAGGCCGTCACCACCCACACGGGGCTGCTGGCCGCCAGGCACGTGCTGAACGCCGACGTGGCGATCGTCGCCCAGGGGCCGGGCAACCTCGGCACCGGCACCCGCTGGGGGTTCTCGGGGGTGTCGGCCGGCGAGGCGGTCAACGCCGCGGCCGTGCTGGGCGGGCGGCCCGTGGCCGCGCTGCGCGTCAGCGAGAGCGACCGGCGCGAGCGCCACCTCGGGGTCTCTCATCACTCGCTGACCGCCTACGGCAGGGTGGCGCTGTCGCCGGCGCAGGTGGTGGTGCCCGAGCTGCCGGGCGAGTTCGGCGAGCGGGTGCGCGATCAGGCCGAGCTGCTGGCCGTACGGCACGAGCTGGTCTCGGTGCCGGTCGACGGGCTGTACGAGGCGCTGCTCGGCTCCCCGGTCAGGCTGTCGACGATGGGCCGCGGTCTGGAAGAGGACCTGGCCTACTTCCTGGCCTCGGCGGCGGCGGGACGGCACGCTGTCACCCTGCTGGGATAGGTGCCGCCCACTTGCCGCTCCCGCTGCGCTACCGCATCGTGGCTGCCTCGTGGAAGTCCCTGAACGTGAACGCCTCGGGTCCCGGCCCCTCGGCCTTGAGGCGCTGCAGCCTGTCCATCCCCTCCGCGAGCGTCGGGATCGTGCCCGCGGGGATCCACCACATCACCGTGTACGGCTCGGCGATGCGCAGGAACCACTCCCTGCGGCGCTGGAGCACCGCCATGTGCGGGCTCTTGTAGACGAAGTTCCAGAGCGTCTCGCGCGACTCCCACACCGAGAAGTTGATCACCAGGTGGTCGCCGTAGTCGTGCTGGACGGTCATGGTCGGGTCCTGATCGCTCTCCTTCAGCCGCCACACGAAGCCGGGTGCCGCGTCGGAGATCAGGTTGACGGGTTCGAGGTTGGCGACGAAGTCGGCGAGTTCGGGGCTGTCGAGGGGGGCGCGCAGGTGCGCGACGTTCAGTTGGGCGAGATGCATGCGCCCTACTATGTCAATCTTCATTGGTTTTAGAAAGGGTGACGCAGCATTCACCCGGCCGCGGATCGAGCGCCGCCCTGCCTGGATCCTCGCCGAGCCCTTCCAGCAGCCCCTGACACAGCGCCAGATTCATCGAGCAGACCAGCAGCGGAAAGTCCCGAGCCAGCGCGTGGAAGGGGCAGTTGCGCTGCCTGACGACGCCGCCCTCGACATACGGCTCGTAGCCGCGCGCCTGCATCGTCTCGACCGGATCGCCGCCACCGGCCGCCAGGCGCCTGCCCGCCGCCCGCGCCGCCTCCTCAGCCTGCTCCTCACCGCCGAGCAACTCCACGACGTCGGCCAGCACCGAGGCGAGCGAGGCGTAGTCACGCGGCGGCAGGCTCACCGACAGCTCGGCCCCCGCCCGCCGGTACACCTTGGCGGGCCTGCCGCTGCCGGGGCCCTTGCGCTCCTGCGGCCTGAAGGACGCCTCCAGCAGCCCCGCCTCCACCAGCTTGTCCAGGTGGTGGGCGGCCAGCGTCCTGGACACCCCGGCCGCCTCGGCGGCCTCGCCGCGCCCCACCTCACCGCCATGACCGGCGACATAGGCATACAGACTGCGCCGCACGGGATCACTCAACTGGGACAGGGCCTCAAGCTCGCTCACAGCCCCTCCTTCGTCGGGCCTGTGAGCCAGGCTGCTGTGTTCATTGGTTCGCTCGCAAGCTCACTCACAGCCGGGAGTCTACGAGCCCGAACGCCAGACCTCGGCCTAGTAGGCGGCCAGGACGTCCACGACGAACACCAGCGTGTCGGCGCCGGTGATGCCGAAGCGCGGGTGGCCCGCCGCGCCGTACCCGGAGGACGGAGGGACGATCATCAGCACCCTGCTGCCCGTCGGCACGCCCACCAGCGCCCGGTCCCAGCCCTTGATGACGCTGCCCTCGCCGATCGTGAACGCCTTCGGCTGACCCGACTCCCACGTGGAGTCGAAAACCTTGCGGCTGCCCCACACCGCGCCCTCGTGCTGGGTGACCAGCAGCTGCCCAGCCTCGGTCACCGGCCCTTTGCCGCGCCTGAGCACCTTGGCCGCGAACGCGCGCGGCGCGGGACCCGACGGGATCGACAACCTTGGCCGCTGCGAACCGCTCACCCTCACCCCGCCCAGCACGCCGCCGCCGGAGGCGTGCGCGTTCCTGGCGTGCGCGCCGAGAATGTCGATCACGTAGAACAGGTCGTCGCTGGGCCCGATGCCCTGCGGCGGGTTGGCGCCGAACCCCTCCGCAGGCGGAATCGACGCGATCACCCTGCTGCCCACCGTACGGCCCTGCAACGCCTTGTCCAGGCCCGGCAGCAGCTGCCCCACCGGGAAGGCGGCCGGGGTGCCGCGGTTGAAGCTGGAGTCGACCAGGCGGTTCTCCTTGCCGTCCCACACGTGGGCGGTGTACTGCACGATCGCCACATCGTCCTTGGCCAGCTTGGTGCCCGTGCCCGCGGTGAGCTCGTCGATCTGCAGGTGCGCCGACGGTTTGCCCGCCGGAAAGACAATGGTCGGCTTGCGGCCGAACTCGCCACCCACCCGCAGGTCGAGATCGTCACCGGCCGACGCGTCCGTGCACGCGGCCAGCAGTACCAGCGAAACCAGCAGCAGGAGCAGGCGCACGGACGTCCTCCCTGATAACCAGCGGCCTGGGGGGCAGGCCACTGGTTTATCAGATTTTCCGTCAGTAAGCGCCCAGAACGTCGACCACGAACACCAGCGTGCTCTTGGCCGGGATCTCACCCGAAGGCGCGTCGCCGTACCCGAGGTTCGGCGGGATCACCAGCAGCAGGCGGCTGCCGACCTTGGCGCCCTCCAGCGCCTGGTCCCAGCCCTTGATGACCTGGCCGGTACCGACACCCTGCACGGTGAACGGGTCCTTGCCCCAGCTGGAGTCGAACTGCTTGTCGGTGCCCCACAGCTTGCCGGTGTAGTGGACGACGACCGACTGGTTCTTCTTCACCTCCGCGCCGGTGCCCTCGATGACCGTCTTGTTCACCAGCTTGGCCGGCGGCTTGGCCGACGTCTTCGTGGTCAGCGTCGGAGCCGCGTCACCGCCGGGGCTCGTCACCGTCACGCCCTTGACGCCCGGGTCGCTCGCCTTGCCCGTGGCCGCCTTCGGCAGCGTCGAGATCAGGTCGAAGACGAACACCCGCGGCTTGGAGGTGTCCATGCCGTTCTGCTTGGCCTGGGCCAGCTCCTGCTCGGTGTAGCTGTCGTTGGCCACGACCGTCATGAAGCGGCCGCCGAGCTTGGTCTTGCCGAAGCCGTCGATCATGACCTTCGGCATCTGGTCGTTGACGGTGATCGGCTCGGTCTTCTTGGTGTCGTAGGTCGAGCCCTCGAGCGTGTTCTGCTTGCCGTCCCAGCTCCAGACCGACAGGTTCACGAACACCGTGTCGCCCTTGGCCACGCTCGCGCCGGTGCCCGGGCTGAGCACCTCCACCGACGACTTGCCGGCCGGGCTGCCCTGGGGGAAGGTCACCGTGGGCTTGGCGCCCACATTTCCGGTGACCTTCGGCCCCGAGACGGCTTCACCGCCGCCGGTCTGCTGCTGCGAGCCGCAGGCTGCGGCGAAGATCAAAGGCACTGCTGCTAGTACGGCCAGGCGGCGGCGCATGGAGTTCCCCAAGAGAGTCCGGACAGGTTCGCGTCACCCTATCCGAAGAGCGTGTACGCCCCCGATAAGACGACAGCAAAACCACCGCTACATTCCGGCGATCAACTTGTCCACGCGCTCGTCGACGCTGCGGAACGGATCCTTGCACAGCACGGTGCGCTGCGCCTGGTCGTTCAGCTTCAGATGCACCCAGTCGACCGTGAAGTCGCGGCGCTTCTCCTGCGCCTTGCGGATGAACTCCCCACGCAGCCGCGCCCTGGTGGTCTGCGGCGGCACCGACTTGGCCTCGAAGATCTTCAGATCGGAGGCCACCCGCTCGACCGCGCCACGCTTCTGCAGCAGGTAGTACAGGCCGCGCCGCCGGTGCACGTCGTGATAGGCCAGATCGAGCTGGGCCACCCGCGGGCTAGACAGCGGCAGGTCGTACTTCTTGCGGTAACGCTCGATGAGCTGATACTTCGTCACCCAGTCGATCTCGCGCGAGACCAGGTCGAGATTGCCGGTCTCGACCGCGTGCAGCGTGCGCTCCCACAGCTCCAGCACCCTGCGGGCGATGGGATCGCCGCCACGCCTGTCGACGAAGTCCTTGGCCTTGGTCAGATACTCCTGCTGGATCTCCAGGCTGGAGGCCTCCCTGCCGTTGGCAAGCCGGACCCTACGACGGCCCGTCATGTCGTGGGAGACCTCACGGATGGCCCTGATCGGGTTCTCCAGCGACAGGTCGCGCATGACCGTGCCCGCCTCGATCATCCGCAGCACCAGATCGGTCGCGCCCACCTTCAGCAGCATCGTCGACTCGCTCATGTTGGAGTCGCCGACGATGACGTGCAGCCTGCGGAAACGCTCGGCGTCGGCGTGCGGCTCGTCGCGCGTGTTGATGATCGGCCTCGACCTGGTCGTGGCGCTCGAGACACCCTCCCAGATGTGCTCGGCCCGCTGCGAGACGCAGTAGACCGCGCCACGCGGCGTCTGCAGCACCTTGCCCGCCCCGCAGATGATCTGCCTGGTGACCAGGAACGGGATCAGCACATCGGCCAGGCGGCCGAACTCGCCGTGCCTGCCGACCAGATAGTTCTCGTGACAACCGTAGGAGTTGCCGGCCGAGTCGGTGTTGTTCTTGAACAGGTAGATGTCACCGGCGATGCCCTCTTCGCGCAACCGCTTCTCCGCGTCGACGAGCAGGCCTTCGAGGATCCGTTCGCCCGCCTTGTCATGGGTGACGAGCTCGATGACGTTGTCACACTCTGGTGTTGCGTACTCGGGGTGGCTGCCCACGTCGAGGTACAGACGCGCGCCGTTGCGGAGGAAGACATTGCTCGATCGGCCCCAGGAGACGACCCGGCGGAACAGGTAGCGGGCGACCTCGTCCGGCGACAGCCTGCGCTGCCCCCTGAACGTGCAGGTCACACCGTACTCGTTCTCCAGCCCGAAGATGCGACGATCCATCACCTCACACTAGTTCCCCGAAATCGCCAGCGGGAGAGATCTTCGCGTGTTTCGGTTTTCTTTCAACTTGAAGGCCCGTCCGGCTCGCCCCACCGGCGGCTCGGCACACCTCCGTCCACCCCTCCCGACCGACCGCCGCCACCGGCCCCACCTGTGACGCCAGAGCGGCAGCGCCGGCCCTGCGCGCCTTCGAGGCGCCCTTCACTTACGGCCCGCCGTATCCGTCCCGTGCGCACCACCGCCACGCTCCAGCCCGTGGTCCTGTCCCGCGGCCTGCCCGGCCTGGTGTGGATCGGGTACGGCCCGCCGAACGCCGGTCTTCTGGCGCCAAGCGCTCCTCCGCACACCTGGCGCCTGGCGCGATGCTCGCCTCCGTAGGAGCAGCGCGCGGACACCGGGACACGAGCCCCACCGGACAGGCACCCGAGCACCACCGGGAATGCCTGCCAGGCCAGGCGGGCCGAGGATGCCGGGCACGTGAGCGGGCCAGGCAGGCCGGATACGCCAGGCAGGCCGAGATACTGGGCACACCGGGCAGGCCAGGAACGCCGAGCAGGCCGGGCCGAGCAGGCCGAGCCGAGCAGGCCGAGCACGCCAGGCGGGCCAAGCCGAGGATGCCTCGGGGATACCGAGCAGGCCGGACACGCCAGGCGAGCCGAGCAGGCCGGGAGAATGCCGGCCGGACCAGGAACGCCGAGCGGCCCGGACACGCCGAGCCAGGCACGCCGAACCGGGCGAGCCGAACCGAGGATACCGAGCAGGCCGGACCAGGAACGCTGAGCGGGCCGAGGATGCCGGGCACGCTGGGAATGCGACGCTGCGGGACCGCCGCCCCCGCGGACGGTCCCGCGGCGCTCACGGCGTGAAGATCTCCTGCACCTTCACGATCTGCCCCTTGTAGACCGTGATCAGCGAAGGCACCCTCTGCTTCTCGGCCCGCTTCACCAGCACCGAACGCGCACACCTCTTGTTGCCCAGGCCCGTCCTGCGATCGACCGTCATGGTCGACATGCGGCCGCACCCGTAGGCGCTGAGGTGGACCACCTTCTTGGCGATCGGCGAGGCGTAGGCCATCACGTCGCCCTCCGCCGGACCGACGAAATACCCCTCGGTGTACTTGTCGTTCTTCCACTTGATCGGCTCGTACTCGGCGGTGCCGTCACTCTGGACACCGGTGATCCAGCCACGAAGGATGCCGTCGCGCCTGGAGTGGATGCCCTTGGTGAAGTCGTGGCCCGGATCGGCCTGGAAGGTCGTTCCGAAGATCTTCGGCGGCTTGAACGCCGGAGTGGCGCCGGTGGCCGCATGCGCGACCCCGCCTGACACGACCATCGAACAGGCGACCACGGCAACACCGGTCGCGAGGTATCTCGTCTTCACACGGGCTTTGATCCCAAACCTGGAGCCACGGTTCTACGAAGATCGTGTGATCCCGATCACATTTGCCCCATTGAAGGTTTCACGGCCCCAAGCGTCTCCCAGGGACCCGGTACTGCGGGTCTCACCGGGATTTCCCGGTCCCATGCGTCACCCCAGGGGCCCCATGTTGCGGATCCTCCTGGATTTCGCGGACGCCTGCGTCACCCCAAGGACCCGATGTTGCGGGTCCACC
The DNA here is from genome assembly GCF_042754765.1 of Nonomuraea sp. NPDC059194. Lineage (NCBI taxonomy): Bacteria > Bacillati > Actinomycetota > Actinomycetes > Streptosporangiales > Streptosporangiaceae > Nonomuraea > Nonomuraea sp. NPDC059194. The sequence goes on from NZ_JBHZBH010000009.1 coordinate 159,883, forward strand.
TGGGGACGCTTGCGTCACCCCAAGGACCCGGTGTTGCGGGTCCACCTGGATTTCGCGGACGCCTGCGTCACTCCAAGGACCCGGTGTTTCGAGTCTCACCGGGGTTTCGCGGGCGACGTGACGGCGCCCAGCCAATGTCCCGCTGGAGCACGCGTGAAAGACGGACGGCCACCGAGTGACCCCGGTGGCCGTTGCCCGGCTTGCCGTACACACCTCAGACGGGTCGCGGCGCACCACGCAGTACCATCGCGCCCGCCGGGCAGGGCGCACCACGCAAGTCATCCCGCGCCGGGCGCGGCGCACACTGCGCGGTCCGCCGTCACCCGTGCGGACACGGCGCACCGCACAGCCCGTGCCCGCACGGCGCGGGGCGTTACTCCGTGCCGTCGCCCTCGCTGGGCTCCGGCGCCGTCGGCGGTTGGTCCTCCGCGGGAGCCGCCGTCGGCGGTTGGTCCTCCGCGGGAGCCGCCGCCGGCGCGGCGCGCAGCAGCCGCTCCAGGCGAGGCCCCGCCAACCGCAGGAACTTGCGGTGCTCCCTGTTACGGTCGAGCACCGCCACCTCCAGCTGACCCGCCGGCGGACGCTCCCCACCCGGCTCGGTCAGCGCCGTCAGCGCCACCTCCAGCGCGTCACCCAGCGACATGCCCTCCTGGTAACGCTCCTTCAGCCTGGCCGCCACCGCCTCGGCCTGCCCACCCATCGCGGCGAAGCCGTGCTCGTCGAACACCGAACCGTCGAACGTCAACCGGTAGATCGCGTCACCGTCAGGCGTGTCACCCACCTCGGCCACCACCACCTCCACCTCGAGCGACTTGATCGACTCGGTGAAGATCCGGCCCAGATTCGAGGCGTACAGGTTGGCCAGCCCACGACCCGTCACATCCGAACGGTCATAGGTGTAGCCGTTGATGTCGGCATAACGGATGCCGCCCAGCCGCAACTCCTCGAACTCGTTGTAGCGGCCCACCGCCGCGAACCCGATGCTGTCGTAGATCTCGCTCACCTTGTGCAGCGCGCGCGACGGATTCGGCGCGACGAACAGGATGCCGTCGGCGTACTGCAGCACCACCACGCTGCGACCACGCGCGATGCCCTTACGCGCGTAGTCCGCCTTGTCGCGCATGATCTGCTCGGGCGAGGCATATCCAAAAGGCATGGACACGTCGGGAGGTCCTTTCTAGGCCAGCGGGGCGATAGGGCCGTCAGGGGAGATCATGCGTTCCTCGAGCATCCGCCCGACCACCGCGGCGACCTCCTCGTCGCTCAGCCGCCGGAAACCGTCACCGTCGATGACCGCGACGACGGGCCAGATCTTCCTGGTCACATCAGGACCACCCGTCGCCGAGTCGTCGTCCGCGGCGTCGTAGAGCGCCTGGATCACCGTCGTCACGATGTCCTGCGCCGACGCGTTCTCCCTGTAGAGCTTCTTCAACGAGCCCCGCGCGAAGATCGAACCCGAGCCGATCGCATCGAACTTGTCCCGCTCGTACGGGCCGCCCGCCACGTCATAACTGAAGATCCGCCCTGCGTCCTTGTCAGGGTCGTAGGCGGCGAACAGCGGCACCACCACCAGGCCCTGCATCGCCATCGCCAGGTTGCCGCGGATCATCGTCGCCAGCCTGTTGGCCTTGCCGGCCACCGACAGCGTGCGACCCTCCATCTTCTCGTAGTGCTCCAGCTCCACCCGGTAGAGCCTGGCCATCTCGATGCCCGTGCTGGCCGTGCCCGCGATCCCCATGCAGGAGTAGTCGTCGGTCCTGAACACCTTCTCGATGTCCCGCTGGGAGATCACATTGCCCGAGGTCGCCCTCCGGTCACCGGCCATCACCACCCCACCGGCGCACGTCGCGGCGACGATCGTGGTCGCGTGCGGCACCTGGTCACCGATCGGCGTGGCCAGCGTCTGCGCGCGCGCCGGCAGCAGGTCAGGAGCATGCCTGCCGACGAACTCGGAGAACGAGGAACTTCCGTTGTTCACGAAGAGCTGGCTCATCAAGCCGGCGGGCAGATCCCTGTGCTGTGCCACGCGACTCCCTCCAAAAACCTCAGTGTTCTTAGGCCCGACCCTACTCATGTTGTGCTGTTGCATGCACTTCCCACGATCAGCTCAGCGCGAACCATTTACGCCCCGGCAACCCCATGCGATGGTCGGCCCGTCGTAACGACCTCTCCGCGCCGCGGCCATGCCACTCCCCCCACCCGGGCAGACCCCCAGGTCATACTGGACACCATGCGGGACTGGGTGCTCCACGTCGATCTCGACGCCTTCATGGCCGCCGTCGAGATCCTCCGCCACCCCGAACTCAACGGACGACCCGTCATCGTCGGCGGCAACGGCGATCCCACCACGCCCCGCACCGTCGTCGCCACCGCCTCCTACGAGGCCCGCCGGCACGGCGTCCAGTCAGGCACCCCCATGCGCACCGCCCTCAAACGCCTGCCCGACGCCGTCTACCTCCCCACCGACCTGCCCGCCTACGAAGCCGCCAGCGCCGCCGTCATGGACGTCCTGCGCCGCTTCCCCGTCATCGTCGAAGTCTGGGGACTCGACGAGGCCTTCCTCGGCGCCACCACCGACGACCCCGAAACCCTCGCCAAGGACATCCAGCACGCCGTCACCGCCGCGACAGGACTCACCTGCTCCGTCGGCATCGGCGACAACAAGCACCAGGCCAAACTCGCCGCCCAGTTCAACAAGCCCGCAGGCCTCTCACGACTCACCACCGAGACCTGGCAGGCCGTCATGGGCGAACGCCCCACCACCGCCCTGTGGGGAATCGGCCCCAAGACCGGCAGAAAACTCGCCGACCTCGGCCTCCACACCGTCGCCCAACTCGCCGCCGCCGACCCCGCCCACCTGGCCGCCCACTTCGGCCCCACCAACGGCCCCTGGCTGCGCTACCTCGCCCTCGGCAAAGGCGAAACCAGCGTCACCAGCACCCCATGGGTGCCGCGCGGCCACGGCCACGAGAACACCTTCACCCAGGACCTCACCGACCCCGCCGCCATGCGCGACCACATCAGCGCGCTGGCCCACCGGCTGGCCGGCGAAACCGAAGGACGTCCCGTCATCCGCGTCACCGTGAAGGTCCGCTACGCCCCCTTCACCACCCACACCCGGCAGGCCAAACTCCCCCAGCCCACCCTCGACGCCGCCACCATCGAACAGGCCGCCCTCACGATCTTCGACCGCTTCCGGCACGACCGGCCCGTCCGTCTGCTCGGCGTCTCCGTCGAATACGTCTAGACCAGCCGCCCAAACCGATCTCCCTGGACCGGCCGCCCAGGCGGGGCTCCAAGACGCGGGGCTCCAAGACGCGGGGCTCCACGACAGAGTGCGTCGACCGGCCGCTCAGACCGGTACCGCCCGCGACAGGAACTCCGACCACCGCTCGTCCTCGAGACGCGCGAACTCCTCCAGCTCCTCCTCGTCGAGCTCCCACTCCACGAACGTCGCCTCCAGATAGGCGACCGCCCTCCGCACGACCCCCGCATCATCCCGAAACTGCCCGATCCCCGTATTACACGGCAGGCACAACGCGAACCGCACATCACCCGTGCGATGACAATGATCCACGTGCTCGGGCGGACGATCCCAGCAGACCGCGCACAACCCATGCTGGTCGCCGATCATCCGCTCCACGTCCTCGTGCCGCATCCGGTACCGCCGCGACAGGTGGTACGTCCGCGTCCGCGCGACCTGCCCGTCCCTGCGCTCCGGCAGGACCACGTAGTCCGGCCAGAGCACCACCCCGTCCAGGTAGAGCGCCGCCACCTCCATGAGCACGACGCTGTCCTGGAAGTGCCCCAACCCGTTGTTGCAGTTGAAACACAGCACGCCGCGCACCAGGCCGGTGGCGTGGCAGTGGTCGACGTGCGTGCCGGGCACGACCTGACAGATGGCGCAGAGCCCGCCCTGCTGGGCGAGCATCCGCTCGTAGTCGTCCTCGGTGATGCCGTAGCGGTACTTGAGCAGGTAGTTCCGCTCACTACCGTGGTTTTTGATCCTGTCTTCACGCATGACCTGCACGTGACACGGCTTACAGTAAGCGGTCAGCCCGTCCTCATTCGAGCGGTTCCGCCCGAATTCGGCGACGACCTTGATCTCTAGACATCGCGGGCAGTACTTGTGCCCTTCGGGCGCCACCACACGCTCACGCACGGCCTTGCCCTGCTCGGCCTTGCGCTTGCGGTAGCTCTGCGCATACCTCACCCGAAAACAGGCCTTGCAGTACCGCGCCAGGCCATCGGCCATGCGCTTGTTGAGCCCGAACTCGGAGAACGCCTTACTCTCCCCACAGTCCGGGCATCGCTTCGCCTCCTCGGGCACTTCCACCCGTTTAGCCCCTTTTCGATGTCCGCTTTATCCCCTACTGCCCGCCTTTTTGAATGTATGACCTGACAAACTCCTCTGCGTTCTCTTCGAGAACTTCGTCGATTTCGTCCAGAATTGCGTCGACGTCGTCGGTCAGCTTCTCCTGGCGCTCCTGCACATCGCCAGCCGCCGAGGCCTCGGTCTCCTCGACCTCGGTCTCGCGGCGACCGGTCTGCTTCTGACCGCCGGTGTCCCTGTTCGCCATGATCTTCCTCCGCTTGGGGGACTGCCTCTCCTGGTTATCTTCCCCGAACCGGGCGACATTTCGCGCACCAAGCCTCGCGATCTTCACCGGTTGACTGGATAGCGTCCCTATCCAATACTGAAGGCCCGCTCCCCAAGGAGGTCCGCGATGTCCCCCGCGACGCTCAGCACCGCCGGTGTGCTCCTCATCACAGTCCCGTTGGTCGCCTACGGGGGCATTACCCTCTTGACCTTCCTCATGCGGAACGTCCCCGGCTATAACGACAACCCGGTCCGCCGCGGCCTCTGGCGCGCAGGCCACGCCCACGCGGGCGTGCTGGTTCTGTTCAGCCTGGTGGCGCTGCTCTACATCGACCAGTCGGGCCTGTCGGAGGGCATGCGGTCGCTGGTGCGGACGCTGATCGTGGCCGCGCCGATCCTGATGCCGCTGGGGTTCTTTCTGTCGGTGATCCGGCCGGGTGACACGAAGCCGAGCCGGCTGATCTGGCTCACGTTCGCGGGCGGCCTGTCGCTGGCGGTGGGCACGCTGATCCTGGGCGTCTCGCTGCTCTGACGTCCAGTCCGGTGTACGGCTGCCGCCGCCGCTCCGTGCGTCGGTTCCCATGCGCTTCCCGCGGAGCGTGGTGAGACGCCGTATGGCGGTCAGCCGCGCAGCAGTCGGGCGGGTGACGATCCGCCGCGTGACGATCCGCGGCGTGGTGATACGCCGCATGGTGATACGCCGCGTGACGGTCGGCCCCATGACGGTCGGCCGCGTTGCGAGCCACCGCATGGCGGCCCCGCCGCGTGGTCATCCGCCGAGTCGGTGCCCGCGCGGGTGTTCGGCGTGCCGTACGGGTGCGATCGGGTCGGGTCAGTCGCCGCCGGTCAGGGCCGCGACGAGGTCGGCGGCGGTGCGGCAGCGGTCGAAGAGTTCGCCGACGTGGGCCTTGGTGCCGCGCAGCGGTTCGAGGGTGGGGACGCGTTGGAGTGATTCCCTGCCGGGGATGTCGAAGATGACGGAGTCCCAGGAGGCGGCGGCGACCGATTCGCTGTATTGGCGCAGGCAGCGGCCGCGGAAGTAGGCGCGCGTGTCGGTGGGTGGGTTCTCGACGGCGCGCTGGACCTGTTCTTCGGTGACGAGGCGCTGCATGCGGCCGCGGGCGACGAGCCGGTTGTAGAGGCCGCGGTCGGGCCGGATGTCGGAGTACTGGAGGTCGACGAGCTGGAGTCGGGGGTGTGACCAGGCGAGGCCGTCGCGGGTGCGGTAGCCCTCGAGGAGTTCGAGTTTGGCGACCCAGTCGAGTTCGCGGGAGAGCTGCATGGGGTCTTCGGCCAGGCGGGTGAGGACGGATTCCCAGCGGTCGAGGATGTCCTTGTTCATTTCCTCGGTGGCGGTGCCGCGCTCTTCGACGTATTTGCGGGCTTGTTCGAGGTATTCCATCTGCAGCTGGATGGCGGTGAGCTTGCGGCCGTCGCGCATGGGGATCTCGTAGCGGCAGGTGGGGTCGTGGGAGACGGCGCGGAGGGCTTGGACGGGGTTGTCGACGGCGAGGTCGCGGGTGAGGAAGTTGTCTTCGATCATGGCGAGGACGAGGGCTGTCGTCCCGAGCTTCAAATATGTCGAAATTTCCGACATGTTGGCGTCGCCGATGATGACGTGGAGCCTGCGGTACTTCTCCGGGTCGGCGTGGGGCTCGTCGCGGGTGTTGATGATGGGCCGCTTGAGCGTCGTCTCCAGGCCGACCTCGACCTCGAAGAAGTCGGCGCGCTGGCTGATCTGGAAGCCTTCGCCGCGTGAGTCCTGTCCGATGCCGACCTTGCCGGCGCCGACGACGACCTGCCGGGAGACGAAGAACGGCGTCAGGTGGCGGACGATGTCGGCGAAGGGCGTGGCACGCCGCATGAGGTAGTTCTCGTGGCAGCCGTAGGAGGCGCCCTTGGCATCGGTGTTGTTCTTGTAGAGCTGGATGGGGGCGTTGGTGGGGATGGCCGAGGCGCGTACGGCGGCGTCGTACATGACGCGCTCGCCTGCCTTGTCCCAGATGACGGCGGCGCGCGGGTTGGTGACCTCCGGCGTGGAGTATTCGGGGTGGGCGTGGTCGACGTAGAGGCGGGCGCCGTTGGTGAGGATGACGTTGGCCAGGCCGAGGTCCTCGTCGGTCAGCTGGCTGGGGTCGGCGACCTCGCGGGCCAGGTCGAAGCCTCTGGCGTCGCGCAGGGGGTTCTCCTCCTCGAAGTCCCAGCGGGCCCTGCGCGCCCTGGCGGCCGAGGCGGCCAGGTAGGCGTTCACGACCTGGGAGGAGGTCACCATCGCGTTGGCGCCTGGCTGGCCGGGTACGGAGATGCCGTACTCGGTCTCGATGCCCATCACCCGACGCACCGTCATGCGCACCTCTCGTAGTCCGGCCTACAGAGTCCGGTCTGTCTATCCGCCGTTTATATGCCCGAGCCTATGCCCTTCACAGTCCCTGAGGGTCACAGAGTTATGGCACCGACGCCTTTTCCGCCCGTACGGCGGGCATTGGCGTGCTTTGCGCGGTACGGCGGGGCCGCAGGAACCGCTGGATGGGGCGTTCGGCACAGGAATAGACAAGATACGACAAGAGGATGGTGACGAGCGTGGCGATCAGGCCCAGGGCCCAGGCGGGCATGGCGCCGACCAGGGGTGGGATGAGGACGACGGCGACGAGGCTGTGGAAGAGGTAGAGCGGGTAGGTGGTGCCGCCGAGCGCGGTGAGCAGGGGCGAGGACGGCATGCGGAAGTAGCCGAGCGCGACCATGGCCATGACCGCGAAGATCAGGGTGATGGTGAAGACGACGCCGGTCTCGGTGACGGGCATGGCGGCGAAGCCGGCCGCCTTGATGCGTCGGGCGACGCGGTCGATCGCCGAGTCGACGGCCAGGACCCAGGACAGCGCGAACAGCAGCCAGGGCAGCCAGGCCGAGCCGTGCCGGTGGATGAGGTAGAGGGCCATGCCCGCGACGAAGTAGCCGGCGTAGGCGGGCATGACGGTCTCGGTGACGAGCGCGTGGTGGAGGAAGGGCACCTCCAGGCCGAACCAGCCGGGCACGACGAGGGCCAGGGCGGCGGCGAGCCAGACGGTCATGAAGACGAGGACGCGCCGGTGGGTGACGCCGATGATCACCACGATGGAGATGAGCAGGTAGAAGCGCAGCTCGGCCCACAGTGACCAGTAGACCCCCATCGCGTCTTTCACGCTGAACAGGCGCTGGAACATGGTCGCGTTGAGCAGGTACTCAGGCAACGGCAGCTTGGGGTCGAGCGGCTTGGCGGCGAGCACGCCGTACACGACGGCGACGGCCGCCAGGCTGAGCCAGTAGGCCGGATACAGCCGGACGAATCTGGACCAGGCGAACGCGCCGAGCCCGCGCCCCCACACGGTCATGAGGATGACGAATCCGCTGATGACGAAGAACAGTTCGACGCCGAGGATGCCGAGCCCCGCGACAGGTGCGAGCCAGGGGAAGAGCGTGGAGGGCCGCTGTCCCCAGACGGAGGCGAAGGCGACGAAGAAGTGGAAGGCGAGGACGGCCATGGCCGCGATGAAGCGGAGGAGGTCGAGCTCGGCGAGCCTTCCACTGTCGGTGATCCGTCGTCTGCGCACGCCCTTTTGACGGCCTGTTGTGACAGTTGGGTTCCCTGTGGCCCCTGAGACTTTGCTGATAGGACAGGTTTTACTTTGCGTGTTCAGTGGATAACTTTACGTGGCGTAGATCTCCGAGCGACAAGGTGAGGGAATGACCGACGACCAGCTCAGCCTCAGTACAGCCGCGGCACGCAATCTGGCGACGACGACGAAGTCGGTGCCGCAGATGCAGGAGATCACCTCGCGGCATCTGCTGCGGGTGCTGCCGTGGGTGCAGGCGATCGGCGGTGTCTACCGGGTCAACAGGCGGCTGACGTACGCGGTGGGCGACGGGCGCGTCACGTTCACCTCGACGGGTTCGGAGGTTCGCGTCATTCCCGGGGAACTGGCCGAGTTGCCGGCGCTGCGCGGGTTCGACGACCAGGAGGCGCTTGCGGCGCTGGCCGGCCGGTTCGTCCAGCGGGAGGTGCGGCCGGGCGAGACGATCGTGGAGGCGGGCGGTCCGCGCGACCTGGTGGTGCTGATCGCGCACGGCAAGGTGCGCAAGCTCGCGCCGGGCGCCTACGACAACGAGACGGTTCTGGGGGTGCTGGCCGACGGCGACTATCTGGGCGAGCAGGTCCTGGTGGGGGTGGACGGCCAGTGGGACTACACGGCGAAGGCGGTCACGGCGTGCACGGTGCTGACGCTGTCGGCGCAGGCGCTGGCCGAGGTCAGGGGCCTGTCGCAGGCGTTGCACGAGCGGCTGGAGAACGCGGCGGACGGGGACGGGGACGGGCACGCGCAGAACGCGCATGGCGAGGCCGCGATCGCGCTGGCGGCGGGCCATGTGGGTGAGGCGCGGCTGCCGGGCACGTTCGTCGACTACGAGCTGGCGCCGCGGCAGTACGAGCTGAGTGTGGCGCAGACGATCCTGCGGGTGCACTCGCGGGTGGCCGATCTGTACAACGAGCCGATGAACCAGACCGAGCAGCAGTTGCGGCTGACGATCGAGGCGTTGCGGGAGCGGCAGGAGGACGAGCTGGTCAACAACAGGGAGTTCGGTCTGCTGCACAACGCCGATCTCAAGCAGCGGGTGCATACCCGTAGCGGGCCGCCGACGCCGGATGACATGGACGAGCTGCTGGCCAAGGTGTGGAAGGATCCGGGGGTCTTGCTGGCCCATCCGCGGGCGATCGCGGCGTTCGCCCGCGAGTGCAACGCCCGCGGCCTGTATCCGTCCAACGTCGAGTACAGCGGGCAGAGCGTGCCGGCGTGGCGGGGCGTTCCGGTGCTGCCGTGCAACAAGATCCCGGTGAGCGACAAGGGTGTCACCTCGATCATGGCGATGCGGCTGGGTGAGGCGAACCAGGGCGTGATCGGCCTGCACAGGACGGGCTTGCCGGATGAGTACCAGCCGGGTCTTTCGGTGCGCTTCATGGGCGTCAACGACCAGGCGGTCATCTCCTATCTGGTGACGACGTACTACTCGGCGGCGGTGCTGGTGCCCGACGCGCTGGGCATCCTGGAAAGCGTCGAAGTCGGCTGATGGGCCCCTTCGAGCTGCCGGAGTTCTACTGTCCGTATCCGGCCAGGCTGAATCCGCATGTGGAGTCGGCCCGCGTCCACACCAAGCGGTGGGCGCGGGAGATGGGCATGCTGGACGATCCGGAGATCTGGGAGGAGCGCAGGTTCGACGGCATGGACTACGGCCTGCTGTGCGCCTACACCCATCCGGAGTGCGATGCCGACGAGCTGGACCTGATCACCGACTGGTATGTGTGGGTGTTCTTCTTCGACGACCACTTCCTGGAGATCTTCAAGCGGTCGAAGGATGTGGCGGGCGCCCAGGCGTATCTGGATCGGCTCGATCTGTTCATGTCCGATGATCCGCCGGAGCCGTCCAATCCGGTGGAGAAGGGGTTGCGGGATCTGTGGGCCCGTACGGTGCCCGGCATGTCGCGGCAGTGGCGTGAGCGTTTCGTCAAGGGCAACCGCGAGCTGATGCAGGAGTCGATGTGGGAGTTGTTCCACATCGAGGACGGCCAGGTGTCCAATCCGATCGAGTACATCGAGGAGCGCCGCAAGGTGGGCGGTGCTCCATGGTCTGCGTGCCTGGTCGAGCACGCGGTGGGCGCGGAGGTTCCGGCGCGGGTGGCGGGCAGCCGTTCGATCAGGGTGCTGACGCAGACGTTCGCCGACGCGGTGCACCTGCGCAACGACCTGTTCTCCTACCAGCGGGAGGTGGAGGAGGAGGGTGAGCTGTCCAACTGCGTGCTGGTGGTGGAGAAGTTCCTCGGCTGCGACACGCAGAAGGCGGCGGAGATCACCAATGATCTGATCACCTCGCGGTTGCACGTGTTCGAGCACACGGTGTTCACCGAGCTGCCGGTGCTGTTCGCCGAGCAGGCGCTGCTGCCGCACGAGCAGGAGGCGGTGCTGCGTTACGCGCGTGGCCTGCAGGACTGGCAGTCGGGCGGGCACGAGTGGCATATGCGCTCGAACCGGTACATGAATGGCGGCGGGCGCACGGGTCTGCATGTCTCGCCGCGGCATGTCATGGGTCCCGGCGGGCTGAGGAACCACGTGCACGTGCCGTACCAGCAGGTGGGTCCGCTTCGGCTGCCGGAGATCGTGATGCCGTTCCAGGTGCGGGAGAACCCGCATCTGGAGGCGGCGCGCGGGGCGACGCTCGAGTTCGCGGAGGCGATGGGCTTCTACACGCTGGTGTGGGACAGGGCCGGGCACGACGGCTACGACCTGGCGTTGTGCGCGGCGGGTATCGATCCTGACGCGGGTCTGGAGGAGCTGGTGCTGGCGGCCGACTGGCTGAGCTGGGGCACCTACGGTGACGACTATCTGCCGGCGGTGTTCGGCCGGTCGCGCGACTTCACCGGGGCGAAGGCGTTCAACCGGCGCCTTTCGGAGTTCATGCCGCTGGATCTGGTGGTGACGGCGGTGGCGGCCAACCCGGTGGAGCGCGGCCTGGCCGACCTGTGGGTCCGTACGGCCGAGCCGATGTCGCCGCAGGCGCGGGCGGAGTTCAGGGCGGCGGTGGAGGCGATGACCGACAGCTGGCTCTGGGAGCTGGCCAACCACCTCCAGAACCGGGTTCCCGATCCGGTCGACTACGTGGAGATGCGGCGCAGGACGTTCGGTTCGGACATGACGATGGCGCTGGCGCGGCTGGAGCCGGGGCGGTCGATCCCGGCCGAGGTGTGGGGGTCGCGGCCGATGGCGGCGCTGGTCGACGCGGCCCAGGACTGGGCGTGCATGCTCAACGACCTGTTCTCCTATCAGAAGGAGATCGAGTACGAGGGCGAGCTGCACAACATGGTGCTGGTCATGCAGACGTTCTTCGACTGCGACGTCTCCAGGGCGGCGGAGCTGGTCGGTTCGCTGATGGCGGCGCGGATGCGGCAGTTCCAGAAGGTCGCCGAGGTGGATCTGCCGGCGCTGCTCGACGGCACGGCCGCCGACGCGGGGTTGCGGGCGTCGGTGGCCGACTATGTGGCCGAGCTGGGCGACTGGATGGCGGCGATCCTGCGCTGGCACCAGGAGTGCCGACGATATGACGAGGCGACGTTGCGGGGCACCCGGTGGGTGCCGGGGCCGACGGGGCTCGGCACGGCCAGCACGAGGATCGGGACCCTGCTGGGGAGGACACAGCTGGGGAGGGCAGCGTCGTGACGGCGTCGAGTCTGAGCACGGCGGCCGCCAGGAATCTGGCGACCGTCACCAAGTCGGCGCCGTTCATGCGGGAGATCTCGCCGCGGCATCTGCTGCGGGTGCTGCCGTGGGTGGAGGTGTCGGGTGGCTCCTTCCGGGTCAACCGTCGCCTGTCCTACCGGGTCGGCGACGGCAGGGTGAGCTTCACCTCGACGGGCGCCGAGGTGCGGGTGGTGCCGGGCGAGTTGTGCGAGCTGCCGGCGCTGCGGGGTTTCGCCGACGCCGAGGTGCTGGCGGAGCTGGCGGGGCTGTTCGAGCAGCGGGAGTACGAGCCGGATCAGGTGATCGCCGAGGAGGGCGCGCCGGTCGAGGAGCTGCTGCTGGTCGCGCACGGCAAGCTGGCCACCTCGGCGCACGGCGCCTACGGCGGCGCGGTGGCGGTGGGCCGGCTGGCCGACGGCGACCATCTCGGCGACGCGCTGCTGACGGGCGGTTCGGCCGGCTGGCCGTACACGGTGCGGGCGGTCACCGCGTGCACGGTGCTGGCGTTGCCCGGCCCCGCGTTGCGGGGCCTGCTGGCCCGCTCCCCCGGCCTGCGGGCCCAGCTGGCGCCGTCGGGCGGGCCCAGGCGGCAGAACAGGTACGGCGAGGCGGAGGTGGCGCTGGCGGCCGGGCATGTGGGTGAGGCTCGGCTGCCGGGCACGTTCGTCGACTACGACCTGGCGCCCAGGGTGTACGAGCTGAGCGTGGCGCAGACGATCCTGCGTGTGCACACCAGGGTGGCCGACCTGTACAGCGATCCGATGGACCAAGTCGAGCAGCAGCTGCGGCTGACGGTGGAGGCGTTGCGGGAGCGGCAGGAGGACGAGCTGGTCAACAACAGGGAGTTCGGGCTGTTGCACAACGCCGACCTGCGGCAGCGGATCCACACCAGGGGCGGGCCGCCGACGCCCGACGATCTGGACGATCTGCTGGCCAGGCGCAGGAAGACGCACTGTTTCCTGGCGCATCCGAGGGCGATCGCGGCGTTCGGCAGGCAGTGCAGCGCGCGCGGGGTGTATCCGTCGACGACGCGGGTGCCGGGAGGCGCGGTGATCGCGTGGCGGGGGGTGCCGCTGCTGCCGTGCGACAAGATCCCGGTCACGGATCGGGGGCTGACCTCGATCATGGCGATGCGGCTGGGTCAGGACGATCAGGGGGTGGTCGGGTTGCGCCGCACGGGGCTGCCCGACGAGCGCGAGCCTGGCCTGTCGGTGCGTTTCTCGGGGATCGACGACCGGGCGATCCTGTCGTACCTGGTCACCGCCTACCAGTCGGCGGCCGTCCTGGTGCCCGACGCGCTGGGGCTGCTGGAGAGCGTCGAGGTCGGCTGAGTCGAACGCCGAAAGGGCCGCTCCCCCGGTGCCGTGTTCGGGGAGCGGCCCTTTCGCGCTACTACAGGTACTGGCCGGTGTTGGCGACCGTGTCGATCGAACGGCCGGCCTCGGTGCCCTGCTTGCCGGACACGAGCGTGCGGATGTAGACGATCCGCTCGCCCTTCTTGCCGGAGATGCGGGCCCAGTCGTCGGGGTTGGTGGTGTTGGGCAGGTCCTCGTTCTCGGAGAACTCATCGACGCAGGCGGCCAGCAGGTGCTGTACCCGCAGGCCCTTCTGCCCGGTCTCGAGGAACTGCTTGATGGCCATCTTCTTGCCCCGGTCGACGATGTTCTGGATCATCGCGCCGGAGTTGAAGTCCTTGAAGTACAGGACTTCCTTGTCGCCGTTGGCGTAGGTCACCTCGAGGAAGCGGTTCTCCTCGCTCTCGGTGTACATGCGCTCGACGACGCTCTGGATCATTCCCGCGATCGTGGAGTCGCGGGAATCGGAGTGCTCGGCGAGGTCGTCCGGGTGCAGCGGGAGTTCGGCGATGAGGTACTTGGAGAAGATGTCCTTGGCCGCCTCGGCGTCCGGCCGCTCGATTTTGATCTTGACGTCCAGGCGGCCTGGCCGCAGGATCGCCGGGTCGATCATGTCCTCGCGGTTGGAGGCGCCGATGACGATGACGTTCTCCAGGCCCTCGACGCCGTCGATCTCCGACAGCAGCTGAGGGACGATGGTGTTCTCGACGTCGGAGGAGACGCCCGAGCCTCGGGTCCTGAAGATCGAGTCCATCTCGTCGAAGAACACGATCACCGGGGTGCCCTCGGAGGCCTTCTCCCTGGCGCGCTGGAAGACCAGGCGGATGTGCCGCTCGGTCTCGCCGACGTACTTGTTGAGGAGCTCGGGGCCCTTGATGTTGAGGAAGAAGCTCTTGCCGGACTGGCCGGTCTTCTCCGCGACCTGCTTGGCCAGGGAGTTGGCGACGGCCTTGGCGATGAGCGTCTTGCCGCATCCGGGCGGGCCGTACAGCAGCACGCCCTTGGGCGGGCGGAGCTTGTGCTCGCGGAACAGGTCGGCGTGCAGGTAGGGCAGCTCGATGGCGTCCCTGATCTGTTCGATCTGCCGCATGAGGCCGCCGATCTCCTCGTAGGAGATGTCGGGGACCTCTTCGAGGACGAGCTCTTCCACTTCGGACTTGGGGATGCGCTCGTAGACGTAGCCGGAGCGGGGCTCCAGCAGCAGCGAGTCGCCGGCGCGGATGGGCTGGCCGAGCAGCGACTCGGCCAGGCGCACGACGCGCTCCTCGTCGGCGTGGGAGATGACCAGGGCGCGCTCGCCGTCTTCGAGCACCTCCTTGAGCATCACGATCTCGCCGACCTCTTCGTAGCCGAGTGCCTCGACCACGTTGAGCGCCTCGTTGAGCATGACTTCCTGGCCACGCCTGAGCACATCGGTGTCGACGGCGGGACTGACGTTGACCCGCAGCTTGCGGCCTCCGGTGAAGATCTCCACCGTGCCGTCTTCCCTGGCCTCGAGGAAGATGCCGAAGCCGGACGGCGGCTGGGCCAGCCGGTCGACTTCTTCCTTGAGGGCGACGATCTGATCCCTGGCCTCCTTGAGTGTGGCCACCAGCCGTTCGTTCTGGCTGGTCACCGCGGCAAGGTTGGCCTGCGCCTCGTGGAGACGCTCCTCGAGGACCCTGGCCTGACGGGGTGACTCGGCCAGCTTCCTGCGCAGCGCTGTGATCTCCTCCTGCAGGAAGGAGACCTGTGTTGAAAGATCAGCGACCTCCCGTTCGCGCTGCGCGGCTCGAGCCTCTGCATCATCGCGAGCTGCCACGCCCCGTCACCTCCTTCCCAGTCGAGAGCGACTACTAAGGACCTTACCCATCTCCCGGCTTTCCGCTACCTGGCCGGAAAGTGTTCGTAGAGTGACATTCGGTATTCGAGGAATAAGCCCAATTGGCGTGTTTAGTACTTCCAGCATATGAACACGGTCATCTGTTCCCGCGTCACGCACCAAGGCACCGCCGTGGCCAAATCGTCATAGTTCTTCGGTGGTCCCCTTCGGTCGTCTGCGCCGTGGCGGGGGCGTGACGCCGTCCGCCATGCGGCGGGCGGTGACGAGGAAGCCGGTGTGCCCGATCATCCGGTGATCCGGGCGTACGGCGAGTCCTTCGACATGCCAGTCGCGAACCAGGGTCTCCCACGCGTGGGGCTCGGTGAAACTCCCGTGCTCCCGAAGGGTTTCGACGGTCTTCGACAGCTGGGTGGTCGTGGCCACGTAAACGCAGATCACGCCACCCGGTGTGAGGGCCTTGGCCGCGGCGTCGACGCACTCCCACGGGGCGAGCATGTCGAGGATGACGCGGTCGACGTCGATCTCGTCGATGGACTCGTTGAGGTCGCCGACGACCAGGCGCCAGCTGTCCGTCTCGCCGCCGAAGAACTTCTCGACGTTCTTGCGGGCCACGTCGGCGAACTCCTGACGCCGCTCGTAGGAGATGACCTTGCCCTCGGCGCCGACGGCGCGCAGCAGGAAGCAGGTCAGCGCGCCCGACCCGACGCCCGCCTCGATGACACGAGCCCCGGGGAAGACGTCGGCCATGCCGACGATCTGGGCGGCGTCCTTGGGGTAGATGACGGCCGCGCCGCGCGGCATCGACAGGGTGTAGTCCTGCAGCAGGTGGCGGAAGGCGAGGTACTGCGTGCCGCCGGACGAGCGCACCACCGAGCCTTCGGGCTGGCCGATCAGGTCACTGTGCGGGATCGCCCCCTTGTGCGTGTGGAAGACCCCGTCCTGCTTGAGCGTGATCGTGTGACGCTTGTTCTTGGGGTCGGTGAGCTGCACCTGATCCCCTATCTGGAACGGCCCGTGCCTGCGAAAACCCATGGGGATGAGGATAGGGCGAATCGCGGGGTCGCTCGGCCTGCGGCGACCCCCTGTATTTGCCTGCTCGTGGACCGTAACATCCTCACGTGTCGACACACTGGCCCTTCGCCGGCCGGGTCGAGGAGACCGACCATTGCTGACGCTGATGAACGACCCGGCGACCTGCGGCGTCGCACCACCTGCGGTCGGTCTACGGCAAGCTGGGCGTGAGCGGCAGGACGGAGCTCGGGGCGCTCCTGGACGGCGATTCGCCGCTTTGGGGCGGAGATTGATAGCAATGGACCATGTTGCCGCGTGAAGTGATCTCGACGGGTGCGCTGATCCTGCGTCCCCCTTCCCGTGAGGATCTGCCCGCGATCGTGCGGGCCACGTCCGACGCCGACACCGCCAGGTTCCTGTATTCGCTGCCCCTGCCGTACACGATCGAGGACGCCGAGTCCTATCTCGCGCTCGCGCAGCGGCGGTGGGCGGAGGGCGGCGCCGAGTTCACGGTCGCCGACGCCGGCAGCGGGCAGTACCTGGGCGCGGTGGGGCTGCGGCCGCCTGACGCGCACGGGGCGCTGTCCATCGGCTACCGGGTGGCCGAGTGGGCCAGGAGCAAGGGTGTGGCCAGCGCGGCGACGCGGGCGGTCAGCGAGTGGGCCTTCGACAAGGGGGCGCGGCGCATCGAGCTGCACGCCGAGGTGGAGAACCTGGCCAGCCTCCGCGTCGCCTACGCGGCCGGCTACCAGCAGGAGGGCATCGCCAGGGAGCGGACGCACACGCGCGACGGCAGGGCCGCCGACTTCGTGGCGTTCGCCAGGCTTGCGGGCGATCCGGGCGAGGCTGCCGGGCAGTACCTGCCGTTCCTGGACGGCGGAGAGCTGTCGGACGGGGTGGTGCGGCTGCGGCCGATGGCGCCCGGCGACGCCGGCGACTATCGGGCGATGGTGGGCGACCCGAGCGTCTCGCGGTGGATGGTCGGGACTGCTCCCACGGCCGAGGCGGCCGAGCGGCGCTGCCGCTACACCGGCTACTGGTGGCTGTCGGGGCAGCGGGCCGAGCTGTCGATCCGCGACGCGGCGACGGACGCGTTCGCCGGGCACATCCAGCTGGTGCAGGTGATGCCCGCCATCGGGCAGGCGATGGTCGGCTACTCGCTGCAGGCGGACTTCAGGGGCAGGGGGTTCATGACGCGGGCGGTGCGGCTGCTGGTGGACTGGGCTTTCACCGAAACGGCGCTGCACCGGATCGTGGCGGGCACCGACGTCGCCAACGACGCCTCACAGCACGTGCTGCGGCGGGTGGGCTTCAGCAGGGAGAGCGTGCAGCGGGAGCTGTTCCCCCGGCCCGACGGCACGCGCGGCGACGACGTGGAATGGCTCCTGCTACGGCCGGGACGAAGCTGAAAATATCTATTACCTGATGTGGGGGTGGCCAGGGGCGCGTTTGGCGGTAATACTCCGAGTCGCCACCCGTTAACACTCCGCCGTTTTCTCGGCGAGCCTGGCGTCAGGGGATGAGGCATGAGCAGCGACTGCGTGAAGGAGCTCATCGAGTCGTTCTCCCATGTGGAGTCGGACGCGCTACTGGACCAGGTGGTCCGGTGCGCGGCCGCGGTGGGCGGCACGCCGTACGCGGGGTTCGTGGACGTGGATCCGCTGCAGGAGATCGCCTATCCCTCTCATGTCCTGACCGCGCCGGGCGATCCGCTGCGGATCGGCCGCTGGCTGCTGGAGTCGGGGGTGCTGAAGGAGCTGGCGATCGGCTCCGACCCGGTGCTCGTGGAGCAGGACTGGTCGGTGGGCGGGCCGGGGTTCCTGGCGGTGCCGGTGCCGCTGGCCACGCGCGACCAGGCGTACCTGTGGGTGGCCGGCAGGCGCTTCTCCGACGGTGAGGAGCACCTGCTCGGCCGGCTGGCGACCGCGGCGGGCCGCGCGATCGAGGCCTCGCGCGGGCTGGAGGTGGCCGCGCGCATGCTGCGCTCGGTGCACGCCTTCACGGCCTGACGGCCGTCTTCTTCCCGTACGGCAGGCGGGGTCGTCCTGTCAGTCGGCTTCGAGGGCGGCGTCGAGGGCGTCGCGGAGGATGGCGCTCACCTGTGCGACGAGCGTCTCGGGGTCCAGCTTGGCGCGCAGGTCGAGGTCGATGGTGATCTCCTCGCCCACCCGCAGTCTGAGCGCCACCTGCCTGCCGCGTGAGCGCAGCCAGAGCTCCACGGTCCTGGCCAGCGCCGTCGCCTGCCCCTGTGAGGCCACGTCCACGACCAGCGCGGGCGGTTCGCCGCCCATCCGCCCGGCTCCGGGCCTCATGTGCCGCAGGCGGGTCCTACCGCGCAGCGCGTCGGCGCCGCGCAGCCAGTCCTCCAGCGAGCTCACCTCGTCGAAGGAGCCCTCGAAGACGACGTCGGCCACGCTGTCACCTCACGATCGGAGCGGTCCTGGCCCTGGTGAGGCGGACCAGGTCGGCTGGGTCGAGTTCGAGTTCGAGGCCGTGTCGGCCGCTGGAGACGTAGACGGACGCGGCGGCGGCCGAGGTCTCCTCCAGCACCGAAGGCAGGTACGGCAGCGCCAGCGGGCTGAGGATCTCGGCGGCGATGGTCTGGCCGATGCGCATGACGTCGGCCAGTCCCGCGACCCTGGCGTCGCCGGCGCCGAAGGCGCGGGCCAGCGCCCGCTCGTCGACGACGCCCTCGCTGGGCGCGATGGCGACGACGGCGTGGACGCCGAGGTAGAGGATGACGGCTTTGAGCAGCCGCGTGGGCGGAATGCCGAGCTCGCCGGCGACCGCGGTCCTCGATTTCGTCCTGGCCGGATCGTGGGGATAGGAATGGGCCCTGAACTCCACCTGTGATTGGCGGAGAATCCGCATCACCGGAGTATCGCGCAGGATATTTCGGTTATTGGGGGCTTTGGTGGCGCCGCGCCGTACCCGAAACGACCGGTATTTTCGGGAGAAGACGTAAAGGTAGTCGACGAACGCCTCGGCCAGTTCGACCGCGTCCTCCGCCTCCGACCTGGCCAGCGGGCGGGCGCCGAGGTGGGCAGCCTCGTTGCCCAGCTCGCGCAGCTCCTCGGCCCAGGCCAGCAGCCACCCGTCGATCAGGCCGCGTTCGCGCAGCTCGCGCAGCGCGTGGAAGAGCGTGCGCCCGCTCACGCCGTGGTCGGCGCACACCGCCTCCAGCAGCCGCCGCACGTGCAGAACGGCCGAGGCGGGCGAGCCCGAGCGCAGGCCCGCGCGCGCGTACGTGAGCTCCTGGCGCACCACGGGCGGCACCTCCGGGCCGATCGGCCGCCCCAAGGGCGGCCACAGCACCCGCGCGGGCCTGGCGGGCCGGTCGTCGGGGTCGTGGTCGCCGGTGTCGTCCCGGTTTTCCAGCAACAATGCCTGCCCGCAGCTCTGGCAGACCACCAGCCAATAAGGCCGCAACTGTTCCGGCAGAAAAACCCTGTGTAATCCGTCGGCTTCGCGTGCGACAGTTGGTCGGGCACAACTCGGGCAATCGACGTCGAATTTCACACCCCATCGCGCCACAAAAGGACAATAAGGTATCGAGGGGGCCGACATGAAGCGCTGGCCGTTCGCGGGCCGCGGGCACGAACTCGACGACCTGGTCCGGCTCGCCCGCGACCCGACCGCGCAGGGCGTCGTCATCGCCGGGCCCGCGGGCGTCGGCAAGTCGCGCCTGGCCGGAGAGGTGCTGATGCGCTTCCACGCGACCAAGGTGACGCTGCTGCGGATCAGGGCGACCAAGGCGGCCAGTTCGATCCCGAACGGCGCGCTGGCCGGCCTCATCCCACGCCAGCACCCTCCGCACCTGGTCAACACGCTGCGCTGGGCCGCCGACGAGGTGCTCGCCCACGCCGGAGGCAGGGTGCTGGTGCTGTCGGTCGACGACGCGCACCTGCTCGACAGCCATTCGGCCGAGGTGATCGCCTCGCTGGTCAGGGGCAGGCGGGCGCGCCTGGTGGCCACGCTGCGCACGGGCGAGCCCGCGCCCGACCCAGTGACGCTGCTGTGGCGCGACGGGCACGTGCGGCGCTACGACACCGGCCCGCTCAGCGACGACGACGTCACCGCCGTCCTGACCGCCGCGCTCGGCGGCCCGCCCGACGACGCCACCGTGCGCAGGCTGGCCGAGGTGACCGAGGGCAACGCGCTGTTCCTGTACGAGGTGGTGGGGGCGGCCATCGCCTCGGGCGCGCTGTCGGAGATCCACGGCATGTGGAAGCTGACCGGCGACCCGCCGCTCGCGCCCCGCCTGGCCGACCTGATCCACGAGCGGATCGGCGCGCTGTCGCCGGAGCTGAAGGACGTGCTGGAGTACACGGCGCTGGCCGAGCCGATCGGCGCCCGCGTGCTCAGCGCCCTGACCAGCGAGCGGGCGCTGCTGGAGGCGGAGGAGCGCGGCCTGATCAGGGTGCGCGTCGACCGGCGGCGGGAGATCGCCAGGCTCGGCCACCCCCTCTACGGCGAGATCGCCCGCGAACGCTGCCCGCAGCTCCGACGCCGCCGCAGGCACGCCGACCTGGTCGCCGCACTGGAGGCGACGGGCCTGCGCCGCAGGGAGGACCGGCTGCGGGTGACGGTGTGGCGGCTTTCGGCCGGGCTCGGCGCCGCGCCGGGGCCGCTGCTCGACGCCTCGCGCCTGGCGTGGTCGGCGCACGACTACCCGCTGGCCGTCCGGCTCGGCGAGGCGGCGCTCGAGGCGGGCGGCGGCACCACCGCGGCGATCCAGCTGGCCACGCTGCTCGACTACGCCCAGCAGCCCGACAGGGCCAGGGCCGTGCTCGACGGCACCCGCGTGCCGGACGACGAGCCGTCCAAGGCCCGCCTCGTGCTGGCCAGGGCCAGCAACCTGGCATGGGGCATGGACCGGCTCGGCGAGGCCCTCGACCTGCTCGCTGCCGCCGAGAAGGACGTGAAGGGGGCGGCGCCGCGCCGCCAGGTGGCCGTCCATCGTCTTGGTCTGACCGCCTCCGCCGCCCGCACCGGCGACGCGCTGCGGCTCAGCACCGAACTGCTCGCCCAGGACCTCGGGCCCGCCCAGCGCGCCCAGGTGCTCAACTCGCGCGCCCTCGCCCTCTGCTACGCCGGACGCACCACCGAGGCCGCGGCGCTGGTCCGCCAGGCGCTGGAGGAGTCGGCGGCCTGGCGCGAGGAGATCCCGGCGCTGGTCTCCCCGCTGCACTCCACCTGGGCCATGTGCGGGTACTTCTCCGGCGACCTGGCCATGATGGACCAGTCCATCGCGTCCATGCGGGGCGCACTGGCAGGCCAGCGCGGCTGGTCGCGCGGCGAGGGCAGCCTGGCGCTGGCCCGCGGCAACGCCGCCACCCTGCGCGGCCAGCTCGGCACGGCGCTGCTGATCCTGCACGCGCCCGCCAACCACGAAACGGCGCTGACCGTGGGTGGCTGCATGGCCGCCTACGCCGCCGCCCAGGCGCTGCGCGGCGAGGCCGCCGCCGCCCGCGACACCCTCCAGGCGGCCATGGCCCGCAACCGGGCCACCTGGACCGCGTTCATGCGGTGGGTGGCGCTCACCCGCGTGTGGATCGCCGCCGCGGGCGGCGAGAACGGGCACGCGGTCGAGCTGGCGCTGTCGGCCGCCGCCGAGTGCCGTGAGAGCGGTCTCGCCGCCTTCGAGGCGGTCGCCCTCCACGACGCGGTACGGCTCGGCGCGCCCGCCCCGGCCGCCCACCGGCTGGCCGAGCTGGCCGAGACGCACGAGGGGCCACGCGTCAAGCTGGCCGCTCGGCACGCGGCGGCGCTGGCGGAGGGCGACGCGGAGGGACTGCTGGCGGTGGCGGCAAGGTTCGACGCGCTGGGGTTGCCCCTGCACGCGGCCGAGGCGGCGGCTCAGGCGGCGACGCGGTTACGGCGCAGCCGGGGCGAGAAGGCGGCGCGCGCGGCGGCCACGGAGGCCTGGTCGCTGGCCGGAGCGTGCCAGGGGCCTAACACGCCCGCGTTACGTGGGCTGGCGGCGCCCGACCTGACGGACCGGGAGCTGCAGGTGGCGCAGCTGACGGCGGCGGGGATGTCGCATCGGCAGATCGCGCTGGAGCTGGGGATCGCGATGCGCACGGCCATGAACCACCGCAACCAGGCGTACTGGAAGCTGGGCGTCAACTCCCCCGCCGACCTCGCCAAGGCGCTGAACCGCTTCCGCTGAAGGCCGTGTCGGCTCGTGAGGTCTTCCAGGGGTGGTGAGGTCTTCCCAGGGTCGTGAGGACTGAAGCTGCCGGAGCCCCGAGGGTGCCAGGCGGAGAGGGCGGGGATCGGAGGCGGGGGCCGAAGAGACGGAGCCGCGGAGAGAGGGGGTTCGGGGCAGCGCGTTACCCACGTTGGGGCGACGTGACGGCGGGCGGCCGGAGTCCTGCTGGAGTGGCGTGTTGGACGGGCGGTCGGCGGTGACCACGGTGGCCTCGGCCGGGCTTGCCGTACCGATGGGAGAAAGCGGGGGCGAGCCGCGGAGGGCTCGCCCCCCGCAAATCACCCGCGGTGGGATTCGTAGCGCATCGTGCGGGAGACGCCGATGCGGACGGTGGTGCCGGGGGCGATGGTGACGGGCTCGTTCGGCGGGATGTCGTAGAAGTTGGGGTCGCCGGGCGGCTGGATCTGGGTGCCGTTGACCGAGCCGAGGTCGACCAGGTTGACGTCCCAGCCGTCGAGCGCGACCCGCAGGTGGCGGCGGGAGACCGAGCCGTCGGGGCTGGTGACCTTGGCGGGCCTGGCGGTGCCGCCGGCGACCTCGGGCGCCCGCTCGGGGTCGCGGCCCAGCAGGTAGTCGCTGTCGAGCGGCAGCGACGTGCCGTCGTCGAGCAGCAGCACGCCGAGCGGCGGCCGCGGCCCCTTGTACGGCACCAGCGTGCGCTGCACCAGCTCGATCCCGCAGATCACGCAGTACGGCGAGCGCGGGTCGTTGAAGTGGTCGTTCTTGCAGTCGACGCCGAACACCATCGGCCTGCCGTCGACCTGCTCCTGCTCACCCTGCGGCTCCTGCGGCGGGCCGAAGGGAGGCTGCTCAGAGGGCGCTTCCTCGTAGGGCATCGGCCCCTGCGGCATGGGCGGGCCGAGCGGCGGCATCGGGCCGGAGGGCGGGCCCTGCATCGGCGGGGCGGCCGGGCCGGGCGGCCCTGGCTCGGGCATCGGGTGCGGTTCCTGCGTCGGCGGCGGGCCGTAGGGGGCCTGCGGCCCTGAGGGGGCGCCCATCGGGTAGGGGGCCATGGGCTGCGACGGCTGGGAGGGCGGCTGGACAGGGGGTGGCTGGACAGGGGGCGGCTCTTCGGGCTGCGGCTCCTGCCTGGGCGGCGGGGGCAGCAGGTCGGGCTCGAAGTGCAGGCCCGTCGCGGGCAGTTCGCTGGTCTCCAGCGGCTTGACCTTCGGCTTGGCGGGGGCCGCCTCGCCGGCCTGGCCGACCTCGCCGCGCAGACCCGCGCCGAGCACCACGCCCTCGTCGAGGCGGACCGCGGGGTGGGCCTCGCCCGCGCCGGGCAGCAGCAGCTCCACCCGCTGGACGGGACCGGGGATCAGCCGGTCGGTCCAGGTGAGGGAGTCGCGCCCGGACAGCCGGCTCTCGCCGTCGTCGGTGACGACCACGGCGGAGGCGGCGCCGCTGACGAGCACGGCCATGCCGCCGCCAGCGGGACCGGCGACCGCGCAGCTCACCGGATCGCCTGACATGGTCCTGAACAACACCTGTGCGGCACGGCGGGCCAGCGCGAGACCGTCGGCCCCCGACGCCGCGCTCTCGCGGAGGGCCTCGAGCAGCTCGCCGCTCGCTGCCTCCTCCGCGTCACAGACCAGCAGCAATCCACCCATGTGGGCGACCAGCCCGCTGCCCGGCAGTGGGCGCACCACCCCGAAGCCCTGCTCTGCCACAGAACTCTCCCTCCACGGAAAATCGCCGGTCAACCGCCAGCCATACGCATACCCAGACGAGGAGGAACAGTATCGGCCGGAGCTGCTCGCCTCGAATCAGCGGTGCGTGATCAGTTGGTCAGAACATTAGTCCTGCCTGGCCGTTCAGACGAGTGGTCACACCCCGGTGAACACCTTGTTGACGTCGGCGGTGGCCAGCACGCCGTAGACCTCGCCCCCGCGTTCGACCAGGAGGTACTCCCCCGCCGGGGCGTCGCGCATGGCGTCGATCAGCGACTCGCCCGACAGGTCGGCGGGCAGCACCATGGACGGCTCGATCGTGCGGGACAGGGAGCCGACGTTCACCCATGGCCTGCGGTGTTCGGGTGTGGCCTGGACGGCGGCCTCGTTGACGATGGCCAGCGGCTTGCCGTCGTGGTCGACGATCACCATGGCGCCCGCGGCGGCCTCGGCCGTCCTGCGCAGCGCCTCCGACAGCGGGGTCTCGGCGGTGACGGGGATGGCGCGGCGGGCCAGGGCGCGGGCGTTGGCCTGCGGCAGCCTGGCGCGCACCCTGGCCACGCGCAGCGACTGGGTGGCGCCGAACCAGATGAAGCTGGCCAGCAGCACCGACCAGATGACGTAGGTGTCGAGCAGCGACTGGCCGCTCAGCAGCGACATGGCGAACGCGGCGGCGACGATGGCGACCGCCAGCGCCCTGCCGACCCAGGCGGCGGCGACGGTGCCGGAGACGGGGTTGCGGGTCGCCTTCCACACGCCGGCGCGCAGCATCCTGCCGCCGTCGAGCGGCAGCCCCGGCAGCAGGTTGAAGACACCGACGATGAGGTTGGCCACCCACAGCTGCCAGGCCAGCGCGCCGGGCACGCCGCCCTGCGGGATGACGAACTCGTAGACGAGGTAGCCGCCGCCGGCCAGGCCGAGCGACAGCAGCGGTCCTGCGAAGGCGACCATGAACTCGCGCCCCGGCGTCTGGGGTTCCTTCTCGATCTCCGAGACGCCGCCGAGGAGGTAGAGGGTGATGCGGCGCACCGGCAGGCCGTACATCCTGGCCACGACGCAGTGGGCCAGCTCGTGCAGCAGCACCGAGACGTAGAGCAGCACGGCGAAGACGAAGGCCACCGCGTAGGCGAGCGGCTCGCTGACGCCCGGCATCATTCTGAGCATCACGCGGCCGAAGCTCCAGGTGATGAACGCCGCGACGATGAACCAGGTCCATGACACGTAGACCGGGATGCCGAAGGGCCTGCCCATCCGGATGCCGGAGAACTCCTGGCGGGGACTCTCGGCGCTCACCTATCACTCCTTCGTCGCGCGATTGCCTTGATGCTACTCGGCGTGCCCATTCTGTCGGCGTCTTGACCTACAGTGCGGAACATGACGTTGACCGAACCCGTGATCATCGGGGCCCTCTCCCCTTCGCGGGCGGGTGACTTCATGACCTGCCCCCTGCTCTACCGCTTCAGGGTGATCGACCAGCTTCCCGAGCGGCCCTCGGCGGCGGCGGTGCGCGGCACGGTGGTCCACGCGGTGCTGGAGCGGCTCTATGATCTTCCCGCGCCGGGGCGTTCGGTGGCGGCCGCGTTGGAGCTGCTGGAGCCGCAGTGGGCCAGGCTGCTGGCCGACGACCCCGCCTATGCGCAGATGTTCGCCGACGAGGCCGAGCAGCTCGAGTGGCTGGGCCAGGCGCGTTCGATGCTGGAGCGCTATTTCACGCTGGAGGATCCGACGCGGCTGGAGCCCGCCGAGCGTGAGCTGTATGTGGAGGCGGTGCTCGACAGCGGCCTGATGCTGCGGGGCTACATCGACAGGCTCGACGTGGCGCCCAGCGGCGAGGTCAGGGTGGTCGACTACAAGACCGGCAGCGCGCCGGGTCCCGATTTCGAGGCCAAGGCGCTGTTCCAGATGAAGTTCTACGCCCTGGTGCTGTGGCGGCTGCGGGGGGCGATTCCGCGGCTGCTGCAGCTGGTGTATCTGGGCGGCGGCGGCGAGGTGCTGCGTTACGCGCCCGACGAGGCCGATCTGCTGGCGACCGAGCGCAAGGTGCAGGCCCTGTGGGCGGCCATCGAGCGGGCGCTGGAGACGGGTGAGTGGCGGGCGCGGCCGTCGCGGCTGTGCGACTGGTGCGATCATCAGTCGCTGTGTCCCGAGTTCGGCGGCACTCCCCCGCCGGTGCCCGCCAGACAGCCCGGTGACACGGTCAGGAGCAGCAGGCGGACGGCGACCGACGAGCTCTGAAGTCCTCCCCAAGGAGGAGGATTCCCGCTCTCACCTGGTCTTACATTGAAGCGGTGCGCACCGACCGAGCCCTGTTCCGCGACTCGTTCCTCGCCGCGGTCCTGGCCGCGGCCGCGGTGGCGCTGTTCGTCGTGAGCCGGGGCGGGGGTGCGGCGGGGGCGGCGCTGCTTGTGCTCGCCTACGCGCCGGTGGCGGTGCGCAGGCGCTGGCCGCTGGCGGCGCTGTGCGCGGTCCAGGCGCCGATCGCGGTGCTCGCCGTGCTCGACGGCGAGCCGGGGCTGGCCGGGCCGGCGGGGTTGATCCTGCTGTATTCGGTGGCCGCGCACCGGGGGCTGGCGATCGCGCTGTCGGGGCTGGCCGTCACGGCGGTCGGCTACGCCACTGCGGTGTCGCTGTCGCCGTCGGCGCCGGCCTGGCCCGATCACGCCATGGCCATCCTCATCGGCATCGCGGTGTGGGGCGCGGGCCGTAGCCTGCGGCTGCGGCGCGCCTACCTGGAGGAGCTGAAGGACCGCGCGGCCCGGCTGGAGCGCGCCAGGGAGGCCGACACCCGCGCGGCCAGGGCCGAGGAACGTTCGCGCATCGCCAGGGAGCTGCATGACGTGGTCGCCCACCACGTGAGCGTGATGACGGTGCAGGCGGCCGCGGCCAGGAAGGTGCTGACCGCCAACCCCGAGGTGGCCCGCGAGGCGCTGTCGGCGATCGAGGAGACCGGCAGGCTGGCGATGAACGAGATGCGCAACATCGTCGGTGTGCTGCGCACCGACGCCGTCTCAGGTCCGCCGGAGCGCCGCCCGCAGCCGGGGCTGCGCGACCTGCCGGCGCTGGTGGAGCAGATGCGCGAGGCGGGGCTGCCGACCGAGCTGGAGGTCGAGGGCCAGGCCGCCGTCCCCGCGGGCCTCGACCTGGCCGCCTACCGGCTGGTCCAGGAGGGGCTGACCAACAGCCTGCGCCACGCGGGCCCCGGCGCCCATGCCAGAGTGTCGGTACGGCAGGCGCCGCGCGAGCTGAGTCTCGTCGTGGAGGACGACGGTCTCGGCCCTGAGGCCCGCGAGGGCGACAGGACGGGGCACGGTTTGGTGGGGATTCGCGAGCGGGTGGCCCTCTATGGTGGAATCCTCAGGGTCGGTCCGCGCACGGGGGGCGGTTTCGAGGTGCGGGCGATTTTCCCGCTGAAGGACGGATGATGACGATCAGGGTGCTGCTGGTGGACGACCAGCCACTGCTGCGCACGGGGTTCCGGCTGATCCTTGAGTCCGAGCCGGACATCGCGGTGGTCGGGCAGGCGGGTGACGGCAAGGACGCGCTCGACCAGACCAGGGCGCTGCTGCCCGACGTGGTGCTGATGGACATCAGGATGCCCGGTGTCGACGGGATCGAGGCGACGCGCAGGATCGTGCGCGACGCGGCGCCCACCGCGC
Organism: Nonomuraea sp. NPDC059194; assembly: GCF_042754765.1. Taxonomy (NCBI): domain Bacteria; kingdom Bacillati; phylum Actinomycetota; class Actinomycetes; order Streptosporangiales; family Streptosporangiaceae; genus Nonomuraea; species Nonomuraea sp. NPDC059194. Next base: position 187,467 of record NZ_JBHZBH010000009.1, read on the forward strand.
ACGTGCCGAAGGTGCTGGTGCTGACCACGTTCGACCTCGACGAGTACATCGTGGAGGCGCTGCGGTCAGGTGCCTCGGGCTTCCTGCTGAAGGACGTGCCGCCCGACGAGCTGGTGCAGGCGATCAGGGTGGTGGCGGCGGGCGATGCGATCGTGGCGCCGAGCGTCACCAGGCGGCTGCTCGACCGGTTCGCGGCCAAGCTGCCGTCGGCCTACCAGCAGGCGACTCCGGCGCGGCTCGACCGGCTGACGGAGCGGGAGCTCGAGGTGCTCGGGCTGATCGCCAAGGGCATGTCGAACGCGGAGATCGCCGCCAAGCTGGTGGTGAGCGAGACGACCGTCAAGACCCACGTGGGCAACGTGCTGACGAAGCTGGGGCTGCGCGACCGGGTGCAGGCGGTCGTCCTGGCCTACGAAACGGGCCTGATCACCCCGGGCTCGCTGTCCTGAACCCCTCCCGGGGCACGGGAAGCGGCCGAGCGTGCGCGTAACGGCGGCCGGCCACGTGCGCTGGAGGAGCGTCTCCCTGGAGGGACGCCCACCCCGTGACAGGGGTGGGCGTGACCCGGCTTGCCGTACCGGATGAAAACGGGTCAGGCCGTGACGGTCTCAGAGGAGGCCGCGACCGGCGCGTTTTCGGGGAAGTGGCAGGCGACGCGGTGGCCGGTGGCCAGCTCGGTGAGGGGCGGTTCGATCTTCTTGCAGATGTCCTGCGCCTTCCAGCACCGCGTGTGGAACCGGCACGCGGGCGGCGGGTTGATCGGGCTGGGCACGTCACCCTGCAGGCGGATGCGCTCGCGCTCGGTGCCCGCCTTGGGGTCGGGGACGGGCACCGCCGACAGCAGCGCATTGGTGTAGGGGTGCATCGGCGAGGTGTAGAGCGACTGGCGGTCGGCGATCTCGACGATCTTGCCGAGGTACATGACCGCGACCCTGTCGCTGATGTGCCGCACCACCGACAGGTCGTGCGCGATCACCACGTAGGTGAGGTCGAGCTCGTTCTGCAGGTCCTCCAGGAGGTTGACGACCTGCGCCTGGATGGAGACGTCCAGGGCGGAGACGGGCTCGTCGGCGATGATGAGCTTCGGCTTGAGCGCGAGCGTGCGGGCGATGCCGATGCGCTGGCGCTGGCCGCCGGAGAACTCGTGCGGGTAGCGGTTGTAGTGCTCGGGGTTGAGGCCGACCAGCTCCAGGATGTCCTGGACCGCCTTCTTGATGCCGTGCTCGGTCTTGATCCCCTGGATGCGGAACGGCGCGCCGACGATGGCGCCGACCGTGTGGCGGGGGTTGAGCGAGGAGTAGGGGTCCTGGAAGATCATCTGCATGTCGCGGCGTAGTGGACGCAGCCGTCCCTGCGGCATGTGGGTGATGTCCTGCCCCTCGAACACGATCTTGCCGTCGGTGGGCTCGAGGAGCCTGGTCACCAGTCGTCCCGTGGTGGACTTGCCGCAGCCGGACTCGCCGACCAGGCCGAGGGTCTCGCCCTTGATGACCTCGAAGTCGATCCCGTCGACCGCCTTGACCGCGCCGACCTGCCGCTTCAGCAGCCCCTTGGTGATGGGGAAGTGCATGCGCAGGTCCTGCACGGACAGCAGCGTCTCGCTCATGTGGTCTCCAGCATCGGCTTGATCTCGCTCTCCCACAGCTGTCGGCGCTCCTCGGGCGCCATGTGGCACCTGACGAGGTGGCCTGGGCTCGTCTTCAGCAGCTCGGGCACCTCGGTGTTCGAGCGTCCCTCGGTGCGGGCCGCGTGCGGGCAGCGCGGGTGGAAGGCGCAGCCTGGGGGGACGTTGATGAGGGAGGGAGGCGAACCCTTGATCGGCATGAGCCGCTCGGTGCGCTCCCTGTCGAGGCGGGGCATCGAGCCGAGCAGGCCCCAGGTGTAGGGGTGTTCGGGGTGGTAGAAGACGGTTTCGGCGCTGCCGTACTCGACGCACTTGCCGCCGTACATCACCAGGATGTCGTCGGACAGCTCGGCCACCACGCCGAGGTCGTGGGTGATGATGATCAGCGCGGAGTTGAACTCGCGCTGCAGGTCGCGCATCAGGTCGAGGATCTGCGCCTGCACGGTGACGTCGAGCGCGGTGGTGGGCTCGTCGGCGATGAGCAGCTCGGGGTCGCACGACAGCGCCATGGCGATCATGGCGCGCTGGCGCATGCCGCCGGAGAACTGGTGCGGGTAGTCGTCGACGCGGCTGGACGGCTCGGGGATGCCGACCCTGCCGAGCATGTCGATGGCGTGCTTGCGGGCGACCTTCTTGGTGACGTCGTTGTGGATCCGGTAGGCCTCGACGATCTGGTCGCCGACCGTGTAGTAGGGGTGCATGGCCGACAGCGGATCCTGGAAGATCATCGCCATCTTCTTGCCGCGCAGCCCTCGCACGTGGTCGGCGGAGGCGCCGACGAGCTCTTCGCCGTCGAGCCAGATCTCGCCGGAGACCTTGGCCCTTCCGCCCTTGTGCAGGCCGAGGATGCCGAGGCTGGTGACGGACTTGCCCGAGCCCGACTCGCCGACGATGCCGAGCGTCTTGCCGCGCTCGACGGCGAACGACAGCCCGTCGACGGACCTGACCAGACCGTCGTCGGTCGGGAAGTGGATGCGCAGGTCCTTGACGTCGAGGAACGCGGTCACGAAAGCCTCACTCTCGGGTCGACCACAGCGTAGAGGAGGTCCACGACCAGATTGGCCACCACGACGAACAGGGCGGCCAGCAGGGTGACGCCCATGACCGCGGGCAGGTCGTTGTTCTTGATGGCGTCGACGGAGAACTTTCCGAGACCGTTCAGGGAGAAGGTCGTCTCGGTCAGTACGGCGCCGCCGAGCAGCAGGCCGAAGTCGAGGCCGAACACGGTGACGATGGGCGTCAGCGCGGCCCGCAGCCCGTGCTTGACCACCACCCTGCGTTCGACCAGGCCCTTGGCCCGCGCGGTGCGGATGTAGTCCTCGCCCATCGTCTCCAGCATGCCCGCTCTGGTGAGCCTGGCGTAGGTGGCGGCGAACAGCAGGGCCAGGGTGATCCACGGCAGCAGCAGGTTGTAGGCCCACTGCAGCGGATCGATGGTGATGTCGACCCACGCGCCGCCGGGGGCGGTCCAGCCCAGGCCGTAGCTGAAGATCGACAGGGAGATCATGCCGGTGAAGAAGATCGGCAGCGACACGCCGGCCAGGGCGATGCCCATGGCGGACCTGTCGAAGAAGCTGCCGCGCCGCAGCGCCGACAGCACGCCGGTCGCCACGCCGCCGACCAGCCACAGCACGGCGGCGCCGATGCCGAGCGACAGCGTCACGCGCGAGCGGTCCATCAGGCTGGGCCAGACGGGCTGCTGGTTGATGAACGAGTAGCCGAAGCAGGGCGCGGGGCAGTGTTCGACGCCCGCACCTGTGTCGTACTCGGTTCCCAGCACGATTCCCTTGAGGAACCGCCCGTACTGCACCGCCACGGGATCGTAGAATCCGAGCCGCTCGGCGACCAGCTTGATGGTGTCCATGCTGGCTCCGCGACCGACGTACCGGGCGGCGAACGCCTCCGGAGTCGCGCCGGCCAGGCGTGGCACCAAGAAGAAGATCCCGAAGGTGACGATGCTCACGATGAGCAGCATCGCCACGGCGCCGATCACGCGCCTGATGATGTATGTGACCACAGTGCCCGGCTCCGGTCCCCGGCCGGTTGTGCCGGCCGGGGACCTGCTGCCTTCACCCGCCTATCTAGGTGTGGTTCGTCTTACTGCTGGACGCCGAGACCGACGTAGTCGTACATCTGCTGCGAGTCGCTGATGAAGACGTTCGTCAGGTTCTTGCCGCGCAGGTACAGGGCCTTGCCGTACACGCTGGGCATGACGACGGCCTGGTCGATGACCATGTGGTCGATCTGCGACCACAGGTCGGCGCGCTTGGCGGCGTCCGGCTCGGCCTTGATCTGGTCGATCATCTTGTCGACCTCGGGGATCTTGACCGAGAGGTTGTAGTTACCGGCGTCGCGGATGTCCCGGCTGTCCATGATGGCCTGCATGAAGCCGTAGGTGTCGGGGTAGTCGGAGCCCCAGCCGTTGATGGCCAGGCCGATCTTGTTCTCCTTGACGTAGGACGGCTTGCCCGCGTAGAGGGCGAAGTAGTCGTCCTGCGGGTACGGCTTGAGCGTGACCTTGATGCCGACGCGGGCCAGCGACTGCTGCAGCGACTCGGCCGCGGCCTTCTCCTTGGTCCGCTCGGTGCGGTAGGAGATGTTGGTCTCGAAGCCGTTCGGCTGGCCGCACTTGGCCAGGGCCGCCTTGGCCTTCTCCACGTCACCCTTGTCGTCGGGCGACTTGTAGAGGTCGATCTCCTTGTGACCGGCCAGGCTCGACGGGATCATCGCGCTGGCCAGGATGCCGCCGGTCTCGCCGCCGTAGGCGCGGAAGAGGCTGCTGCGGTCGGCGGCGAAGGCGATGGCCCTGCGGCAGTCGACGTTGTCCAGCGGGGCGACGTCGGGAATGATCGAGGTGTACCAGGTGCGCTGCTGGACCGGGTTGTCGGTGCGGGCCTTGAGCGCCGGGTCCGGCAGGACCTTCGGCAGGGCCGCGTTGCCGATGCCCAGACCGTCGACGGCGACCTGGACGTCGCCGGAGATCAGCCTGTTGTCGAGGTCGTCGGCGTTGACGCCGGTCTGCACCTCGATCTTGTCGGGCAGGGCCGGACGGTTCGGGTCGCTGGCCGGGTCCCACTGGTCGTTGCGGACCAGGGTGAAGCCCTTGCCGATCTCGTTCTTCTCGAACTTGTAGGGGCCCGTCGAGACGACGTGCTCCTGGTACTTGGTGCCGGTGTCCTTGTCCTTGGGAACAGGCATCGTCATCGGCATCTGCATGATGTAGTCGAACAGGCCGAACGGCTCCTTCAGGTGGAACACGATCGTCTGGTCGTCGGGCGTCTCGACGGCCGAGGAGAAGTCGGCGTCCTTCGACTTGTAGGCGCCCTTGTAGTCCTTGGGCCAGTCGAGCAGCGCGTTGAGGTAGGTCGGCCCGTTCGGGTGGATCTCCTTGTCGAACTGGCGGGCCACCGAGTACGCGACGTCCTTCGAGGTGACCGGCGTGCCGTCCTCGAACTTGATGCCGGAGCGGAGCTTGTAGGTCCACGTCTTGGCGTCGTCGCTGGACTTGCCCAGGCTCTCGGCCAGGTCGGGCACGAGGGTGTTGCCGTCGGCGCCGGGCGCGGACTTGAACATCAGCAGCGCGCGGCCGTACAGGCGGGCGAAGTTCAGCGAGTAGCCGTAGTAGGTGTTGCCGGGGTCGAGGCTGTCCCAGTCGGCCGTGTTGGCCATCTTGAGAGTGCCACCCTTCTTGTCAGAAGGGTTGAAGATCTTGCCGACGGCGGCGTCGGCCGCTTCCGCGGCACCCGCGGCGCCGGTGGCGGCGGGGGCGGTCTGACCCTGACCGGGGGTCTGGGTCGGCGAGCCCGCGCAGGCCGCCAGCGCCATGGCGAGCGTGAGCCCGGCCGCGGCGGTCGTCAGTGCTTTTCTTCTCATCAAGGTGTCGCACCCCTTTGGGTTGGAAGCAGGGTTAAGGGAGTCCGAGAGGGGTCAGCGGTTGCCACGCGGGTCGAGCGCGTCTCGCAGGCCGTCGCCGAACAGGTTGAACGCAAGCACGGTGATGAAGATCGCCAGACCTGGGAAGATCATGAAGTGCGGGATCGTGTAGAACCTGGCAGCGTCGGAGAGCATGCCGCCCCAGGTCGGGGTCGGCGGGCGCACGCCCACTCCGAGGAAGGACAGTGCGGCCTCGAACAGGATGTTCGAGGGAATCAGCAGGGTGGCGTAGATCAGGATCGGTGCGATCAGGTTGGGCAGCATCTCGCGGAAGATGATGTACGGCCCGCGCGCGCCCAGGCTCTTGGCGGCGTCGACGAACTCGCGTTCGCGCAGCGACAGCGTCTGACCCCGGATGATGCGGCCCAGGTAGGGCCAGTTGAAGAAGCCGATGATGAAGATCAGCAGAGTGACGCGGAGCGTGTCGCCGGACAGCCCGAACGCCTGGTCGGGCACCACACCGGCCAGCGCGAGCGCGAAGACCAGGAGCGGGAAGGCGAGGAAGACGTCCATCGCCCTGCCGATCAGGGTGTCGACCCAGCCGCCGAAGTAGCCGGCGATGACGCCGAGCGTCGTGCCGATGACGACCGACAGCAGCGTGGCGAGGAAGGCGATCAGCAGCGAGATGCGCGCCCCGTAGACGACCCTGCTGAAGATGTCGCGGCCGTTGACCGGTTCGACACCGAACAGGAACTCGCTGTTCATCCCGCCGAAGGCGCCCTTTGGCGCGAGTGTGCCACTGTCGACGAGGTCCTCGTGGTACTGCAGCGGGTCGTGGCCCAGCAGTCCCACGATCAGCGGCGCGAAGATCGCCACGAGCATGAGAAAGATGATCACAATGGCGCCTGCCATCGCGACGCGGTCCCGCTTGAGTCGCCGCCAGGCGATCTGGCCGAGCGAACGGCCTTCGATGGCCTTGCCGCCGGCTCCTGCCACCACCGCTTCGGGAACTGCCGTGCTGGCCGACTCCGGCACGTCGAGCGGTGCGGTCATGCGCCCTCCTCTGTCCTGACCCACCAGGAGGCCGGTATGACCCGGGTTGTGCGCATACTGCTCCAGCCCCCTGGGTTAGACGGCGTCGTCCATGACGGGCACCGGCCCGGTCTGGACTCACGCCCGTGATTGCCAGGACCGTCCGTCACGGTCCCAGGAGGCAGAATGTATGCCCTGAGCTGCGCTGACTAGCCCCCACACGGTCGATGTGGCTCAACTGTGATTCGGGCGAAACGCATTCGTATCGATCTTGGACAGAATGTCTACAGCCCGTTCCGGTTGGGTCTCGGAACTGTGACATTGCACTGACTCCGGCGCTAGCTGATCCCACGCTTCTTGAGAATGTCCTCGATATCGGAGAAATCATCGTCGTTCGTCCTGGGCTTCGGCTCCGCGAGGGCAGGCTTTCCCGCGGGGCCTGCGGCGGGCGACGCTTTCGCCTCGGCGGCTTTGCCGTTCCCGGCCTTGCCGTCGGCCGCTGACAGCTTCCTCGTCCTGAGCACGCCCGAAACCATGAACAACACCACCGACAGCCCGGCGAGCGCCACCCCTGCCCAGGTGAACGGGTTGAACACCAGGCTCGTGACGAAGGTGACGGCGGTGGTGCCGATGGTCCAGAGGGAGGCGAGCGCGCCGGTGAGGTAGGCGGCCATCGGCAGCAGCGACCAGGCCACCATCCGCATCGCGGCCACCACTCCCCTGCGGCGCAGGAGCAGGAAGCTGAACACCAGTCCCACACCGGTGGCACCGGCGCACAACGGCAACCACGCGATGGTATTGAATCCGCCCATATTGGCCACCCCTCGTGTTGACTGACTTCTCCATCCTGGCACGCGGGGCGCCGACCGCCGCTCCTCCCTAAGGAGGGATCTTTCCCTTAGGGGATGGTCTCTCGACATTCGGTACGGCAGGCCGCCCGCCACCCGCACTGGGGTGTTCGCGACGGCCCCGGCGCCCGTGCAGAGGACATTTCGCCCAACCCCATGCTCGACACCCCGGCACGCGGGCGCGGATCGAACAGGCAAGGCTCCGGCCGACGCGGGGTCAGAGTCGCAGGTCGGGGCGCGGGCCGGGTGACGCCGCAGGTCAGGAGCACCGCGGATCGGGGACGCCGCGGGCCGCAGGCGCGGGCCGGGGGGCCGCAGGCCGCGGGGCCCGGGGCGCCGCGGACGAGGACGCCGCAGATCGGGAACGCGGGACCAGGGCGCGAGCCGGGCGACGCCGCAGGCCGGAGGATGCCGCAGGTCGGAGCGCTGGCCGACACCGCGGGTCGGGAGCGCGGGACCGGGGCGCGAGCCGGGCGACGCCGCGGGCCGGAGGATGCCGCAGGTCGGAGCGCTGGCCGACACCGCGGGTCGGGAGCGCGGGACCGGGGCGCGAGC
>NZ_JBHZBH010000009.1:195497-224083 GCF_042754765.1 Nonomuraea sp. NPDC059194
CCGGGCGACGCCGCGGGCCGAGGACGCCGGAGGCCGGAGGGTGCCGCAGGTCGGAAGGTCCGCAGGTCGGGGTGCGGGCCGAGGCCGCGGGTCGGGGTGCGGGTCGACGGCGCGGATTCGGGAAGCAGGGCGGTGGAGCGCGGGGCGGGGGTGCTTGAGGAAGCGGGGCGGAGAGAAAGGGCCTGGGTGGCCGGACAGTGGGGGCTGGGGGTGGAGGGGGGTGGGGGGTTGAGAGCCGGACTAGCGCCGGATGGGCGGGAGGAGGGCGCGGAGGTGGTCGGTCGTGACCTCGGTGAGGGACGACACCACCAGACGGCCGGGAGCGGGCGCGATCGGGAGCAGGCTGGGGACAGCCACCACCGCGCATCCGGCGGCCGTCCCCGCCGCAACCCCGTTGGGCGAGTCCTCCAGGACGACGCAGCGGACCGGCTCGACGCCCAGCAGGCGGGCCGCCGTCAGGTACGGCTCGGGGTCGGGCTTGGTGTGGGTCACGTCGTCGGCGGTCACGATCACGTCGAACCGCTCGCTGCCCACCGACACCAGCACCGCCTCGGCGATCTCCTTCAGCGACGAGGTGACCAGCCCGACGGGCACTCCCTCGGCGCGCAGGGTCTCCAGGAGTTCGAGCGCGCCCGGCATGGTCTGGAAGCCCAGTGCCAGCTGGGCGATCATCCCGTCGATCATCCACTCGCGCAGGGTCTCGGGCGCGACGGACGAGCCCGAGACGGCGAGCATGTAGTCGACGGTGCGCTCCATGGAGCCGCCGACGAGGTGGGACTGGTGTTCGGGGGTCCAGATCCCGCCGAGGCGGGACATCACCTCGATTTCGACTTTCAGCCACACCTTCTCGGTGTCGACCAGCAAACCGTCCATGTCGAAGAATGCGGCGTCCACGTTCCCCCCGAAGCACTCGTACGGACTTCTACGGTAGGGCGTCGTCGGGACTTGCCGTTACGCGGGTCCGCTCGTGGGGTCGTTGGGGGCGCCGTGACGGCGGCCGGCCACGTGAGCTCGGTGAGCGTATCCCTGGACGGGCCCCGGCCACGCACATTGGGTGGCGCTGGGGCCCGCCTGCCGTACAGACGGGACCGCGTCCGCTCACCGCACCACGCCGGCAGCCGGGACCGCGCCCGCCACATCACGTCGGCGGCCCGGGCCACGCCCGCCCACCGCACCACGCCGGCGGCCCGGACAGCGCCCGACCGCCGGGCCACGTCGAGGGCCGGGACCGACACGCCGCTAGCCGGAAGCGCACCGGCTCAGACGTTGAAGTACTTCGCCTCCGGGTGGTGGGCGACGAGGGCGGAGGTGGCCTGCTCGGGGTGGAGCTGGAACTCCTCCGACAGCGTCACGCCGATCCTTTCCGGGTCGAGCAGCTTGAACAGCTGAACCTGGTCCTCCAGGTTGGGGCAGGCCGGGTAGCCGAAGGAGTAGCGGCAGCCCTGGATGTTGACCTTGAGCATGTCGTCGAGGGACTCCTCGCCGCCGATGCGCCACTCCGAGCGGACCCTGGCGTGCCAGTACTCGGCCAGGGCCTCGGTGAGCTGCACGGACAGGCCGTGGAGCTCCAGGTAGTCGCGGTAGGCGTCCTTGGCGAACAGCTCGGCCGTGGCCTCGGAGATCTTGCCGCCCATGGTGGCGATCTGGAAGGCGACGACGTCGACCTCGCCGGAGTCCTTCGAGCGGAAGAAGTCGGACAGGCACAGGTGCCGGTCGCGGCGCTGGCGCGGGAAGGTGAAGCGGGTGCGCTCGTTGCCTGCGTCGTCGAGGATGATCAGCGCGTCGCCGTCGCTGACGCACGGGAAGTAGCCGTAGACGACGGCCGCCTCGAGCAGCCCCTCGGTCTGGATGCGGTCGAGCCACATCCGCAGCCTGGGCCTGCCCTCGGTCTCGACGAGCTCTTCGTAGCCGGGGCCGTCGCCGCCCCTGGTGGGCTTGAGGCCCCACTGGCCGAGGAACAGCGCCCGCTCGTCCAGGAAGGAGGCGTAGTCGTTGAGCGAGATGCCCTTGACGATGCGGTCTCCGTGGAAGGGCGCGACGGGGACGGGGTTGTCGGCGACCACGTCGGAGCGGGCGGGCAGGTCTTCCACGGCGGTGCGGGTGAGGGTCGCGCCCGACTTGACGCGGCGCTCGCGCAGCGCGGGCAGCGGGGAGCCGTCCCGCTTGTGGGCCATGAAGGCGTCCATCAGCCGCAGGCCCTCGAAGGCGTCGCGGGCGTAGCGGACCTCGCCGTTGAACAGCTCGGCCAGGTCCTGCTCCACGTAGGCGCGGGTGAGGGCGGCGCCGCCGAGCAGCACGGGGTAGCGCTCGGAGATGCCCCGGGAGTTCATCTCCTCGAGGTTCTCCTTCATGACGACCGTCGATTTCACCAGAAGTCCGGACATGCCGATGACGTCGGCGTTCTTCTGCTCGGCGGTCTCCAGGATGCTGCTGACCGGCTGCTTGATGCCGAGGTTGACGACCTCGTAGCCGTTGTTGGACAGGATGATGTCGACGAGGTTCTTGCCGATGTCGTGGACGTCGCCCTTGACGGTGGCCAGCACGATGCGGCCCTTGGTCTCGCCCTCGATCCTGTCCATGTGGGGTTCGAGGTAGGCGACGGCGTTCTTCATGACCTCGGCCGACTGCAGCACGAACGGCAGCTGCATCTGGCCGGAGCCGAACAGCTCGCCGACCGTCTTCATGCCGTCGAGCAGCACGTCGTTGATGATCTCCAGCGCGGGACGCTGCGACAGGGCGTCGTCGAGGTCGGCCTCGAGGCCCTTGCGCTCGCCGTCGATGATGCGCCGCTTGAGCCGCTCCCACAGCGGCAGCGCGGCCAGCTCCTCGGCCTTGCCCGCGCGCAGCGCGGCGGCGTCGACGCCCTCGAACATCGCGATGAACCTCTGCAGCGGGTCGTAGCCCTCACGGCGCCGGTCGTAGACCATGTCGAGGGCGATCTGGCGCTGCTCGTCGGGGATGCGCGACATCGGCAGGATCTTGGAGGCGTGCACGATGGCCGAGTCGAGGCCGGCGTTGACGCACTCGTTGAGGAAGACGGAGTTGAGCACCATGCGCGCGGCAGGGTTGATGCCGAAGGAGATGTTGGACAGGCCCAGCGTCGTCTGCACCTCGGGGTAGCGCTGCTTGAGCTGCCTGATGCCCTCGATGGTCTCCAGGCCGTCCTTGCGGGACTCCTCCATGCCGGTCGCGATGGTGAAGGTCAGGCAGTCGACGATGATGTCGGAGACCTTCATGCCCCAGTTGGCGACCAGGTCGTCGATCGTCTCGGATGCGATGCGGACCTTCTCCGCGGCGGTGCGGGCCTGGCCGTTCTCGTCGATGCACATGACGACGACGGCCGCGCCGTGCTCGCGCACCGCGGACATGGTCTTGTGGAAGCGCGAGTCGGGCCCGCGCCCGTCCTCGTAGTTGACGGAGTTGACGACCGCGCGGCCGCCGAGCATCTCCAGACCTGCCTTGAGCACCTCGGACTCGGTGGAGTCGAGCATGATCGGCAGGGTGGAGGCGGTGGCGAAGCGGAAGGCCAGCTCCTTCATGTCGGCGACGCCGTCGCGGCCGACGTAGTCGACGCACAGGTCGAGCATGTGGGCGCCGTCGCGGGCCTGGTCGCGGGCCGTCTCGACGCAGTCGTCCCAGCGGCCTTCGAGCATGGCCTCGCGGAAGGCCTTGGAGCCGTTGGTGTTGCAGCGCTCGCCGATGGCCAGGTAGGAGGTGTCCTGCCGGAACGGGACGGTCTGGTAGAGCGAGGAGGCGCCGGGCTCGGGGTGCGGCCTGCGGGTGGCGGGCCGCTGGCCGCGCACGCGCTCGACGACCTGGCGCAGGTGCTCGGGCGTGGTGCCGCAGCAGCCGCCGACCAGGGACAGGCCGTAGTCGCGGGCGAAGCTCTCGTGGGCGTCGGCCAGCTCGCCGGGGCTCAGCGGGTAGTAGGCGCCGTCGGAGGTGAGGACGGGCAGGCCCGCGTTCGGCATGCAGGAAAGGCGCAGCCGCGAGTGGCGGGCGAGGTAGCGCAGGTGCTCGCTCATCTCGGTGGGGCCGGTGGCGCAGTTGAGGCCGACCACGTCGACGCCGAGAGGCTCGATGGCCGTCAGCGCGGCGCCGATCTCGGAGCCGAGCAGCATGGCGCCGTTGGTCTCGATGGTGACCTGGGCGATGATCGGCACGTCGCGGCCCGCGGACTCGATCGCCCTCTTGGCGCCGACGATGGCGGCCTTGACCTGGAGCAGGTCCTGGCAGGTCTCGATGATCAGCGCGTCGGCGCCACCGGCGATCAGGCCGGCCGCGTTGTCGCGGTAGGCGTCGCGCAGGGTGGCGAACGGCAGGTGGCCGAGGGTGGGCAGCTTGGTGCCAGGGCCCATCGAGCCGAGCACGAACCGCGGCTGCTCGGGCGTGGACCAGTGGTCGGCCCGCTCGCGGGCCAGGCGGGCGCCGGCCTCTGAGTATTCGAAGACCTTCTCGGGGATGTCGTACTCGCCCAGCGCCGCCAGGTTCGCGCCGAAGGTGTTGGTCTCGACGCAGTCGACGCCGACGGCGAAGTAGGCGTCGTGAACACCGCTGACGATGTCGGGCCTGGTGACGTTGAGCACCTCGTTGCAGCCCTCGTAACCCTCGAAGTCGTCGAGGGTCGGGTCGTATGACTGCAGCATCGTCCCCATCGCCCCGTCGGCGACCATCACGCGCTGGGAGAGGACTTCGCGGAAAGACGGGGAGGCGTTCATGCGGTCAAGCTTAACGGGCGCTACCCTGTCGACAATTGACGCTGCGTCTAATAGGGGTTCCCTCATGGCCTACCGCACCGTGCTCGTCGGCACCGACGGCTCCGCCTCCTCCTTCCGCGCCGTGTCCGCCGCCGCCTCGCTGGCCGCCGCCACGCGTGCCACGCTGGTGCTGGCCTGCGCCTACCTGCCCATGCGCGAGAGCTCCCGGGCGCCCGCCGCCGACGCGCTGGGCGACCTGGCGTACAAGGTCAGCGGATCGACCCCCGCCGACGACGCGCTGCGGGCGGCCCGCGAGCACGCGGTGGCGGCGGGCGCGAGCGACGTCGTGCTGGCCGCCGAGGAGGGCGACGCGGTGGACGTGCTGGTGAAGCTGGCCGACAGGCACCGCGCGGACCTGCTCGTGGTCGGCAACCGCGGCCTCAACAGCCTGGCGGGGCGGCTGCTCGGCTCGGTCCCGTCCAACGTCAGCCACCGGGCCTCGTGCGACGTCCTGATCGTCCACACCACCTCGGGCCGCTGACCCGCGCGATCCCTGGTCTCTGTCCGCTCCAGGCTTCATGTCTGCCGCGCCTGTGATCCGCTCTGGTCGGCCCGTGCCGGTGATCATTCCGTACGGCAAGCCGGGTCAAGGCCACCCCGGTCACCGGTGACCGCCCGTCCTTCACGCGTGCTCCAGCAGGACTTCGGCCGATCTTCCCGACGTCGCGAACCCCACGTGTGGCGGCGTTCCACGCAAGTCCCGGACGCCGAGAATTACGCCCGTGGAGATCAGTGACGTAAAGCGCCCCCCACCGCATAGGCTTAGGCGTTGAGAACAGCGAGAGGAGGCGGCGCGTGATCGAGCTCGAAGGGCTCCCCGAGCTCGTCGATCCGGTGCTCATCGCCGCGTTCGAAGGGTGGAACGACGCGGGTGAGGCCTCCAGCGGCGTCATCGCGCACCTGGAGAGCGAGTGGAAGGCCGAGCCGCTGATCGCGCTGGACCCGGAAGATTATTACGACTTCCAGGTCACGCGCCCCATCGTGGAGATGGGTGACGGGCTGACCCGCTCGATCGTCTGGCCGACGACCAGGCTGTCACTGGCCCGGCCGCCGGGCGTGGAGCGCGACGTGGTGCTGCTGCGCGGCATCGAGCCGAACATGCGCTGGCGCGGCTTCTGCGACGAGATCGTGGGCGTCTGCCACGAGCTGGGCATCGAGATGACGGTCATGCTGGGCGCGCTGCTCAATGACTCCCCGCACACGCGACCCGTCCCGATCGTGGGGTCGGCGACCGACGAGGGCCTGGCCCGCTCGGTCAACCTGGAGCTGAGCCGCTACGAGGGGCCGACGGGCATCGTGGGGGTGCTGCAGCACGCGTTCGGCGCGGCGGGGCTGCGGGCCGTCTCGCTGTGGGCGTCGGTGCCGCACTACGTTGCCCAGCCGCCCAACCCGAAGGCGACGCTCGCGCTGCTGCGCAGGGTGGAGGACGTGCTGGAGATCCCCGTGCCGCTGGGCGACCTCGTGGAGGAGGCCCGCGCGTGGGAGACCGGCGTGGACGAGCTGGCCTCGCAGGACAGCGAGGTGGCCGAGTACGTCAAGGAGCTGGAGGAGCGCAAGGACGCGGCCGAGCTGCCCGAGGCGTCGGGCGACGCGATCGCCGCGGAGTTCGAGCGCTACCTGCGCCGCCGAGACCGCGACCCCGGCGACCAGTAGCCCAGCCCGCCGGGAACATGGCCCTCCGCTGGCCCGGCCCGGGTGACCTGGCCTGCCGTATCAGCCCTGAGAACCACAGACGATCCCCAGGGCCCGCCCGGACACTCCACGTGCCCGGCCCATGTGACGCGGACCTTCCGCATCAACCCTGAGGACCACAGACGATCCCCAGGGCCAGTCGGGATGCTCTGCAGGCGCACGCTTTGGGGCCGCGGAGTCTTCTCGCGCCCAACGCGGAGGCCGGGTAGCCCGCCGGGCGCACATCCTCAACCCTCCGTGCGGCCCGGAGCGGGGTGAGCCCCGGGCGGGTTGGCCCGGGCCCGGACGCTCTGCAGACGCACGCCTTGGGGCCGCGGGGTCTTCTCACACCCAACGCCGAGGCCGGGTAGCCCGCCGGGCGCACACCCTCAACCCTCCGCGCGGCCCGGAGCAGGGGGGCCCGAGGCAGGGCGGGCCCGGGGCGGGGTGAGCCCGGGACGGGCTGGGCCGGGCCTGGACGCTCTGCAGGCGGCACGCCTTGGCGACGCGGAGTCTTCTCATGCCCAACGCCGAGGCCGGGTAGCCCGCCGGGCGCACATCCTCAACCCCTCGGCGCGGCCTGGGGCGGGTTGGGCCCAGAGCGGGTTGGGCCCAGGGCGCGGATGCTCCTCGGGGCGCATCCTGAGCACGGATGCTCCTTGGGTGCGTCATGGGGCACGGGTGGCTCCCCTCAGGTCGCTCGGTTTTCCTCGATGCTCCGGCGTCACGAGAGCATGAGGACGGTCTGCTGGAATTCGTCCGGAGCCCAGGGTCGTCTGCTGCGTCACCGGGGACGGTCGTCTCCGACGGATGGTGATTTGAGTCGTCCGCCCGGGTGTCCGGCGGTGTGAAGCTTCTCGTCAAGTCGACGGGGGGCTACACCGGGAGGCGTGATCCAGCCGACAGCCGTGATTTCCGGGGACCGATCTCCCGAATGGGATTCGATTACTCGGCTGATCAGGCGATGGGCCGTCCGGAAAGGGGGATTTTGCGGGGGCCAGTAAGGGACAGATCATGAAATATCTGGCAGCACCGCAGGTCCATGCACCTGCGGAACCCTCCCCATGACGGACAGGCGATCGCACTGCCAGGGAAGTTTCAGCTTTCAATCACCTGCTTTCTCACAGATTTCAGGCAATAATCAATGCCCCGCGCGTTTCGCCCCAGAATGCACCAGGTCGGAACGCCAACTCGCAACGATTGAACAAGCAGGAGAAACACGGCTGGGTAACTTCCCCGAATTCCGGCACGGCCACGTTGAACCTACCCATGTGACTGCGCACGTTAGGGCAACCATGGCTACTCCCCATGTCGATTCGCACCAGAGAAGTCAGGACACCAGGCGCCGCGTGCTGGAGATGGCGCTCTCGCTACGGGAGGAGCGGGGCGGTGGCCCTGTCGACCTCTTCCTCGCGCTGCTCCAGGACCGGCTCCCGCTCTGGCTGCGGATCTTGCACGACCTGTCCCACCTCGTGGGGAAGGGACAGGTGAGCGACAACCTGCTCCCCATCGCGAGAGCGGGCATCGACTACTACCTGGAGGTCCAGTCGGCGGCGCTGCCCGCCTTCACCTCGCCTTCGGTGACGGTCCGCTTCCGCGAGGCCGTACGCGACAACGGTCTGGGCCCGATGGCCGAGATCGTGCCGCTGGCCGACTACCTGGCGGCCGAGCAGCGGCTCGGCAGGGTGGCGCCGTCGGTCGATCCGGTGGGCAGCGCCAGGCTGCTGCTGGCAGGGTGCTTCCAGCACGCCTACTACGAGATGTTCGTCGGCGCGGACGCGGGCCCCTCGCGGGACGCCGGCGCCGAGGAGATCGTCAAGGGGCTGCGGCTGGAGCCCGCCGCCTGATCGTGGCGCGCCCACACCAGGGCGGCCAGGTCGAGGTCGGCGCCGATCGGTGCGGTGACCACGTCGGCGCCGGCCTTGACCAGCTTCTCGTGGAAGAAGCCGGGGGCGAGCAGGTAGGAGGCGAGAGCGACGCGAGGGGCTGGGCCGTGCCGCATGCGGTCCAGCATCTCGTGGACGGTGGGGCTCGCGCCCGCCGCGAAGGCGGCGGTGACGGGGCGCGCGAGCCGTACCGCGAGCAGGCGGGCGGCGGATCTGACATCGGACAGGGCCGCGGGGTCGGAGGACCCTGCGGCGGCCAGGACGACGGTGTCGGTGGCGCGCAGCCCCGCCTCGTTGAGCCTGCGGACCAGCGCGGAGGTCAGCAGCGGGTGCGGGCCGAGCGGCGCGGTGACGGTGGTGTCCGGCCTGGTCGCGGCGACGACGTTCGGCAGGTCGAGGTGGACGTGGTAGCCGCCGGCCAGCAGCAGCGGGACCACGGTGACGGGCCCCGGCAGGCCTGGCAGGACGTCCGCGAGCAGCGGCCTGCTGATCTCCAGGAAGGCGAGCTCGACCCGGTGGCCCGGCCGCAGGCGGCGCACGGCCGCGGCGAGCCTGGCCAGCGTCCGCTCCCCCGCCGCGCTGCGCGTGCCGTGGGCGGCGATCACGAGCGTGCCCCGGTGTCTGCGGTACGGCGCGGCGAAGGGCATCGACCGCGCGAAGGTCACTGGGCGGCCTCGTGGGGGGTGGCGAGGCGGTAGCCGCGTTTGACCACGGTCTCGACGATGCCGGCCGGGCCGAGGGCCCTGCGCAGCCGGGTGACGGCCATCTCGACCGCGTGCTCGGCCGAGTCGCGGGCCG
Organism: Nonomuraea sp. NPDC059194; assembly: GCF_042754765.1. Taxonomy (NCBI): domain Bacteria; kingdom Bacillati; phylum Actinomycetota; class Actinomycetes; order Streptosporangiales; family Streptosporangiaceae; genus Nonomuraea; species Nonomuraea sp. NPDC059194. Next base: position 204,610 of record NZ_JBHZBH010000009.1, read on the forward strand.
CGCCGCCGGGCAGTACCGTGCGCAGTTCCGAGCGGGGCACCACGTGCCCCGGCTTGTCGGCCAGCCGCTTGAGCACGGCCATGGGCGCGGGCGGCAGCGGCTTGAGCTCGCCGTCGACGGCGACGGCGTGGCCGCGGATCTCCAGGTCGTGTCCGCCTGCGAGCAGCCTGGTGACGGCGTGCTCGGGCAGGTGCCTGGCGAGGGTTCTGGCCAGCGCGCCGAGCCTGGAGCGTTCCGGCTGGATCACCGGCACCCCCTTGGACACCAGCGGCTGGGCGGTGACCGGGCCGACGCACGCGGCGACGACCCGGCCGCCGAACGCGGCCAGCAGGGCGTCCTCGAGCCCGTCGGCGCGGGCGGAGTTCAGCATGGCCAGGACGGCGGGCGCGCTGGTGAAGGCGACGGCGTCGACGCCGCCCGAGACGGCCTGGCTGACCAGGCGGCGCAGCGGCGAGATGTCGCGGTAGGGCAGCCAGCGGTAGACGGGCACCTCGATGACCTCGGCGCCGGCCGCCCGCAGGTCGGCGACGAAGCCGGTCAGCGGCTCCCCGTGCAGTTGGACGGCGATGCGGCGGCCGCGCAGGTCCTGGGCGAGCAGGTGCTGCTTGACCTCCTCGCAGGACTCGGTGGCGGGCGTCCAGTGGTCGCTGAACCCGGCGGCGCGCACCGCTCCCCTGGCCTTGGGTCCGCGGGCGAGCAGCCGGGCGTGGGTGAGGTGCCGCGACAGGTCCGCCGACAGGCCCCAGCCCTCGGCCGCGGCCATCCAGCCGCGGAAGCCGACGCCGGTGGTGACCACGACGTCGTCGATCGGGGCCTCCAGGCTGCGGCGGGTGGCGGCGAGCAGGTCGGTGTCCTCGGCGAGCGGGACGAGCCTGATCGCGGGCGCGCTGACGACGCGGGCGCCGCGCCGTTCGAGCAGGGCACGGAACTCCTCCCGCCGCCTGGTCGCGGTGACGCCGATGGTGAAGCCGGCCAGCGCGTCGGGCGCGGTCTCCGGCGAGGTCGGCTCTTCCACGGTCGGGGCGCTCAACGCCCCACCTCCACTCTGCCGCCGTTCACCCGGGTCGGATAGATCGGCACGGTGACCGAGGGGTCGTCCAGGCACTGCCCGGTGACCAGGGAGAAGACCTGCTTGTGCAGGGGTGAGGCGACGGTGGGCTCTTCGCCGCGTGACCCCACGATGCCGCGGGACAGGACGTGGGCGCCGGTGAAGGGGTCCAGGTTGCCGATGGCGTGGACGTGGCCGTCGAAGGTGCGGAACAGCGCCACCTGGTGGCCGTCGACGAGGGCGCACGCTCCCCGCTCCGGCAGCAGGGCGGTGTAGGCGCAGACGGGGACCCAGACGCGTGTGGGCAGTTCGGCGACGGTCATCTGGTGATGCTCCTTTCCGGTCGGTTTCGCGTGGTGGTCGGCGGGCGGTCCGGTTCCCGCCCTCGAAGGAGAAGGTCAGGCGAGGAGGCCGGTCGAGGAGGCGGTCAAGGCGAGGAGGCCAGCGGGCGGAGGCGGTCAAGGCGAGGAGGCCAGCGGGCGGAGGCGGTCAAGGCGAGGAGGCCGGGCGGAGGCGGTCACGGGGACAGGGAGGAGGTCAGGCGGTCCAGTGGGACGAGGACGGGCTTGATCTGGTCGCGCTCGGTCTCGAAGACGATCGACGGGTCGGGCGTCCCGGGCGCGTTGACGAAGCTGACGAACCTGCTGAGCTTGTCCGGGTCCTCGATCGTGGCCCGCCACTCGTCGACGTAGGTCGCCACGTGCCGTTCCATCTGCGCGTCGAGCGAGTCGCAGATCCCGAGGGAGTCGTCCACGATCACCGCCCGCAGGTAGTCGAGCCCGCCCTCCAGCGACTCCACCCACGCGGAGGTGCGCTGGAGCCGGTCGGCGGTGCGGACGTAGAACATCAGGAACCGGTCGATGAGCGTGAGCAGCTCCTCGGTCGACACGTCGGAGACCAGCAGGTCGGCGTGGCGGGGTTTGAAGCCGCCGTTGCCTCCGACGTAGAGGTTCCAGCCCTTCTCGGTGGCGATGATCCCGAAGTCCTTGGACCTGGCCTCGGCGCACTCCCTGGCGCAGCCGGAGACCGCCGACTTCAGCTTGTGCGGGGAGCGCAGGCCCCGGTAGCGCAGTTCGAGGGCGATCGCCAGGCCGACGGAGTCCTGCACGCCGTATCGGCACCAGGTGGAGCCGACGCAGGACTTGACCGTGCGCAGCGCCTTGCCGTACGCGTGGCCGGACTCGAAGCCGGCCTCGACCAGGCGCTTCCAGATCTGCGGGAGCTGTTCGACGCGGGCGCCGAACAGGTCGATCCGCTGACCTCCGGTGATCTTGGTGTAGAGGCCGAAGTCACGGGCGACCTCGCCGACGACGATGAGCTTGTCCGGGGTGATCTCGCCGCCGGGGATGCGCGGCACCACCGAGTAGGTGCCGTTCTTCTGGATGTTGGCCAGGAAGTGGTCGTTGGTGTCCTGCAGCGCGGCCCGCTCGCCGTCGAGGACGTGCCCGTTGTGCAGGGAGGCGAGGATGGAGGCGACGGCGGGCTTGCAGATGTCGCAGCCGCGGCCCCTGCCGTACAGGCCGATCAGTTCGGAGAAGGTGGTGATCTCCCGCACGCGGACGATGTCGAACAGCTCGGCCCTGCTGTGGTCGAAGTGCTCGCACAGCGCCTTGGACAGCTCGACACCCGACTTCTCTAGCAGCTGCTTCATCAGCGGCACGCACGACCCGCAGGTGGTTCCCGCCCTGGTGCACGCCTTGAGCCCCGGCACGTCGGTCACGCCGTCGCAGATGGCGGTGCGCAGGTGTCCGGCCGTGACGTTGTTGCAGGAGCAGACCTGCGCGTCGTCGGGCAGGTCGAGGCTGACGGCCGAGCCGGTGAACAGCAGGTCGGACGGCGGCGCCGGCAGCGGCTTGCCGACGAACGGCTTCAGCGTCGTGTACGGCCCGGCGTCGCCCACGCAGATGCCGCCCAGCAGCGTCTGGGCGTCGTCGGAGACGAACAGCTTCTTGTAGACGCCGCCGACGGGGTCCATGTAGGTGACGTCGAGCGCCCCCTCCATCGCGCCGAACTGGGCGACCTCGACGCCGAGGAGCTTCAGCTTGGTCGACAGGTCCGCGCCGTCGAAGCGGGCGGCGCCGCCGAGGATGCGGTCGGCGGCGACCTCGGCCTGGGTGTTGCAGGGCCCGACGAGCCCGTAGGCCATGCCGCCGGCCAGCGCGCACTCCCCGACCGCGTAGATGGAGGGGTCGGCGGTCCGCATGCCCTCGTCGACCACGATGCCGCCGCGCTCGCCCACCTCGAGTCCGCAGTCGCGGGCCAGTTCGTCGCGGGGTTTGATGCCGGCGGAGAAGACGACCACGGAGGCGTCGATGGCGGCGCCGTCGCTGAGAACGACCCTGCCGGGCTCGATGGCGGCCAGGGACAGGCCCGCGTGAACCGTCAGGCCGAGCCTGGAGATGTGTCCCTTGAGGACGGCGCCGCCGCCCTCGTCGACCTGGCGGGGCATCAGCCAGGGCGCCAGCTCGACGATGTGGGTGTCGAGGCCGAGCCCGCGCAGCGCGTCGGCGGCCTCGAGGCCGAGCAGTCCGCCGCCGACGACCACGCCACGGGTGGCGTCCGCCGCCGCCGCCCTGATCAGCTCCAGGTCGTCGATCGTGCGGTAGACGAAGGCGTGGGAGGCGCCGGGCACCGGCGGCACGAACGGCGCCGAGCCGGTGGCCAGCACCAGCGTGTCGTACGGCTCGGCGTGCCCGTCGGCGGTGGTGACGACCTTGGCGGTCCTGTCGATCCCGGTGACGCGCGCCGACAGACGGGTCACGACGCCGGGCAGGTCGGGGAACTTGAGGTCGGCGAAGCCGGTGCCCGTCAGGTAGGAGGTGAGCGCCACCCGGTCGTAGGCGGGCAGCGGCTCCTCGCCGAAGACCGTGATCGACCCGTCGAATCCCCTGGTCAGCAGGGTGTCGACGAGTCTGTGCGCGGCGGGACCGTAGCCGATGACGACAACCCTGTTCACGCGGAAACCCCTTCTTGCTCGCACAGCCAGCCGACGATGCCCTCGACGGCGTCGCGGCAGGTGCCGCAGCCGGTCGTGGCTCTCGTGGCGGCCGCCACCGCTGTCACGTCCCGCGCGCCGGACTCCCAGCACGCTCTGATCTGGCCTTTTGTCACGTTGTTGCACTGGCAGACCTTGGCCGAGTCGGGCATCCTGACCGGGCTGTCGGCCACGGCCGCTCCTGACAGACCGGGGAACAGCAGGCCCGCCCGGTCGCCGGGCAGCGGCCCTCCCCTGTCGTAGAGCTGGGTGAGGGTGCCGACGGCGGCGCTGTCGCCCAGCAGGATCGCCCCGACCAGGCGCCCGTCGCGGATGACGAGCTTGCGGTAGGTGCCCTTGGCCCGGTGGCTGAAGCGCACCACCTCGGCGTGCTCCTCGGTCAGGTGCGTCTCGCCCATCGCGGCCAGCTCCACGCTCTTGGCCTTGAGCCTGGTGACCAGGCGCGAGCCGCGGTAGCGGGCGTCCTTGGCGGCGCCGGTGATCACATCGGCCACCACGGAGGCCTGCTCCCAGGCGGGCGCGACCAGGCCGTAGACGACGCCGTCGTGCTCGGCGCACTCCCCGATGGCGAAGACGGCCGGGTCGTTGGTGCGCAGTTCGTCGTCGACGACGACGCCGCGCCGCACCCGCAGGCCCGCCTGCTCGGCCAGCTCGGTCTCCGGCCTGACGCCGCAGGCCAGCACGACCAGGTCGCCCTCGGCGAGGCTGCCGTCGGCCAGCCGTACCCCCTCGGGCAGGATCTCGGCGGCGCTGACGCCGGTGCGGATCTCCACGCCGAGGCCCGCGAGGGTCTCGCCGAGCACGAGGCCCGCCTCGGCGTCGAGCTGGCGCTCCATCAGGTGGCCGGCCAGGTGCAGCAGCGTGACCGGCAGGCCGCGGCCGGCCAGGCCGCGCGCGGCCTCGATGCCGAGCAGCCCCCCGCCGATCACGACCGCCCTGGCGCTGGTACGGCTGGCCGCCAGGATCGCCTGGCAGTCGTCGAGGGTGCGGAACGGCACCGCCCGTTCGACGCCCGGGATCGGCGGCACGATGGCCTGGCTGCCGGTGGCCAGCACGAGCACGTCGTACGGCGTGCGCCGCCCGTCCTCGCAGACGACGGTCCTGCTGTCCCTGTCGATCCGGGCGACGCGGGCGCCGAGGTGGGCCTCGACGTCGTGCTCGCCGTACCAGGAGGGGTCCAGCAGGCGCACCTGGTCAGGCCCCGAACTGCCGGCCAGGACGTTCGACAGCAGCACCCGGTTGTAGGGCTGCCAGGTCTCGGCGCCGAACACGGTGACCCTGGTGTCCTTGTCGCGCGCCCGCACCTCGCCGACCAGGCGGGACCCTGCCATGCCGTTGCCGATGACGACGAGTCTCATGCCGTCTTCTCCAGCTTCTCCGGCTTCTCCGGCTTCTCGAGCTTCACTGCGCACACCTTGAACTCGGGCATCCTCGACGTCGGGTCGAGCGCGGGGTTGGTGAGGCGGTTGGCGCCCTCCCAGTGGAAGGGCATGAACACGGTGTCGGACCTGATCGCGTCGCTGATCCTGGCCACGCCCTCGACGGCGCCGCGCCTGCTGGTGACGCGCACCAGGTCGCCCGCGCCGATCGTGAGCTGTTCGGCCAGGTCGGGGTGGAGCTCGACGTACGGCTCAGGCGAGGCCTCGACGAGCGGCGCGATCCGGCGCGTCTGGGCTCCCGACTGGTAGTGGGCGAGGACTCTGCCCGTGGTCAGGTAGACGGGGTAGTCGGCGTCGGCCTCCTCGGCGGCGGCCCGGTGCTCGACGGGGACGAACCTGGCGCGTCCGTCGGGGGTGTGGAAGCGGTCGAGGAACAGGCGCGGCGTGCCGGGATGGTCTGGCGTGGGGCAGGGCCAGAACACGCCGTCGCGCTCGTAGGTGATGCCCGAATAGTCGGCGGTGCCGCCCTCGGAGGCGCGGCGCAGCTCGTCGAAGACCTCGCGCGGCTCGGCGGGCCAGCTGTGGCCCATCCGCAGCGCGAGCTCCTGGATGATCTCCAGGTCGCTCTTGACGCCCTCGGGCGGGGCGACGGCCTGGCGGCGCAGCTGGACCCGGCCCTCCAGGTTGGTCATGGTGCCGTTCTCCTCGGCCCACTGGGTGCTGGGCAGCACGACGTCGGCGATACGAGCGGTCTCGCTGGGCACGAAGTCGACGACGACGAGCAGGTCGAGGCTCTTCAGCCGGTCGGTGACGTGCGCGGACCTGGGGGCGGAGACGACGGGGTTGGAGCCGAACAGCAGCAGCGCCCTGGGCCCGTCGGCGGTGCCGAGCGCGTCGAGCAGTTCGTAGGCCGAGCGGCCGGGGCCGGGCAGCGAGCCGGGGTCGACGCCCCACACGGAGGCGACGTGCGCGCGGGCGGCCGGGTCGTCGATCTTGCGGTAGCCGGGCAGCTGGTCGGCCTTCTGTCCGTGTTCCCTGCCGCCCTGCCCGTTGCCCTGCCCTGTCACGCAGCCGTAGCCGGATCCGGGGGTGCCGGGCAGGCCGAAGGCGAGCGCCAGGTTGATGAAGGCGGTGACGGTGTCGGTGCCCTTGGCGTGCTGTTCGGCCCCGCGCCCCGTCAACACCACCGCTTTATCCGCATTTTTCAGCATCTGTACGGCTTGGCGCATGGCGGCCACCGGCACCCCCGTCAGCCGTTCGACCCGCTCGGGCCACCACGAGGAAGCCGACGTGCGCACCGCGTCGAACCCGGTCGTGCGCCGCTCGATGTAGGCGGTGTCGACCACCTGCTCGGCGATCGCCAGGTGCAGCAGGCCCAGCGCGAGCGCCAGGTCGGTGCCGGGCGTGGGCTGCAGGTGGAGCGCGGCCAGCCTGGCCGTCGCCGTCCGCCGGGGGTCGATGACGATCAGCGAGGGCCTGCTGAGGTGCCTGACCAGGGGCGGCATCGTCTCGGCCGGGTTGCCGCCCGCCACCAGCACCACGTCGGCCTCGGCCAGGTCAGTGACAGGGAACGGCATACCCCGGTCCGCGCCGAACGCCCTGATCGAGGCGGCCGCCGCCGACGACATGCAGAAGCGGCCGTTGTAGTCGATCTGGCTGGTGCCGAGCGCGACCCTGGCGAACTTGCCGAGCTGGTAGGCCTTCTCGTTGGTGAGTCCTCCCCCGCCGAACACGGCCACGCCGTCGGGGCCGTGTTCGGCGCGCACCTGGGCCAGGCGGGTGGCCACGTGGTCGAGCGCCTGCTCCCAGGTGGCGGGCCTGCCGTACAGGAGGGGGGTGGTCAGCCGGTCGGGGCTCGAGAGCAGTTCGGCCGAGGTCCAGCCCTTCTGGCACAGGGCGTCGGTGGCCTCGACGGTGACGCGCTCTCCCGGGGTCAGCGTCATGCCGCACTGCAGCGCGCAGTACGGGCAGTGGGTCAGGATGGGTGCGGTCACGCGATCGATGGTGCTTTTGGGCCGTTTCACACCTGGGTCCCTTCTGTTACTAGCGTGCTAACAGCGGCTCACCGCCGAAGTGAGGGCGATCAAACCCGCGCGTGGGCCAGGCTGGGCACCCTGCTCACGCCGACCGTGCGCAGGTAGCACCACCAGGTGAGGGCGAAACAGGCGGCGTAGAACAGGCCGAAGGCGACGAAGGCCGCGGCGGGGCTGCCGGTCTGGGCGAAGGACATGCCGAAGCCGCGATTGATGAGGAATCCGCCGAACGCGCCGATCGCGGAGATGATGCCGACCGCCGCCGACGCCTGGCGCTTGCCGTACAGGAGGGCCTGCTCGCCGGCACCGAACTCCTCGGCGGCCTTGGCCTGGAAGATGGCGGGGATCATCCGGTAGGTGGAGCCGTTGCCGATGCCCGCGGTGACGAACAGCGTCTGGAAGGCCAGGACGAACAGCCAGAAGCTGCCCGCGGCGCTGGCCAGCCAGACCAGGACGATCCCCGCGCCCATGGCGGCGAAGTTCCAGAGGGTGACGGGCGCGCCGCCCAGCCGGTCGGCCAGCCAGCCGCCGACCGGCCTGATCAGCGAGCCGAGCAGCGGTCCCGCGAAGGCGACCGCGGCCCACGCCGAATCCGGGAACAGGCTCTTGGCCAGCAGGGGGAAGGCGGTGGCGTAGCCGATGAACGAGCCGAACGTGCCGATGTAGAGGAAGGACATCACCCAGGTCTGCGCCCGGCCCGCCACGGCCCACTGCTCGCGCGGCCTGGCCCTGGCGTTGGACAGGTTGTCCATGAAGAACCAGGCGCATGCCGCGGCGACGAGGACGAACGGCACCCAGAACCAGCCCGCGGCCGCCAGGTCGAACCCGCCGATCACCAGCGGCATGACCAGTTGCACGGAGCTGACGCCGATGTTGCCGCCCGCCGCGTTGAGCCCGAGCGCCGAGCCCTGCTGGTGCTGGGGGTAGAAGTAGGTGATGTTGGCCATGCTGGAGGCGAAGTTGCCGCCGCCGAACCCGGCCGTCGCCGCGATCACCAGGAACAGCCAGTACGGCGTGCCCGGGTCGCTCACCGCCACGCCGAGCAGGATCGCGGGGATCAGCAGGAGCAGCGCGCTGGCCACGGTGAACGTCCGTCCGCCGAACCTGGCGGGGCCGAAGGTGTAGGGGACGCGCAGCGCCGAGCCGATCAGGTTGGGCAGCGCGACCAGCCAGAACAGCTGGTCGGTGGTGAAGTCGTAGCTGCCCATCTTGGCCGCCACGATGCTCCACAGCGTCCAGACGGTGAAGCCCAGGTGCTCGGCCAGGATGGAGACGACCAGGTTGCGCCTGGCCACGCGCTTGCCGTCGCGCTCCCAGAAGGCGGGATCGTCCGGGTGCCACTCGGTGATCCAACGCGCCATCGTTCCTCCTACGGTTCGGGGGATCTCGACCGTAGGAGGAGCGGGTTACGCACCTTGACGTTCTGTGACGGTGCGCCGGTTACCGGCGACTCACCGCCGTAACAAGCGAGGCATGTGTTTCACGGCCGCAACACGGCGTTAACGGCGTGGGCGATCTTGGACGGTTCGCCGCGCGCCGCCGGGGGAATCGTCTGGTCGACGACGACAACGTTCTCGGGGAGTTGCCGTGGCCGTACAGCGCATCCGCGCTTTCGACGATCCTGTGCTGCGCGAGATCGCCCAGCCGGTGACCGACTTCGACAAGGAGCTGCGGGGGCTGGTGAAGGCGCTGACGCTCACGATGCGCCAGGGTCACGGGCGGGCCGGGCTGGCCGCGCCGCAGATCGGGGCGCGCGCCAGGGTGGTCGTCTTCGACTACGACGGCAGGTCGGGGCACCTGGTCAACCCGCGGCTGGAGCTGTCGGAGCGGACGATCACGGCCGACGAGGCGTGCCTGTCCGCGCCGGGGCTGTGGTGGCCGTTGGAGCGTTCCTTCGGGGTGACGGCGCGCGGTCGCGACATGTACGGCAAGCCCGTGACGGTGCGGGCGATCGGCACGCTGGCCAGGGTGCTGCAGCACGAGGCCGACCACCTGGACGGCGTCCTGTTCGTCGACCGCCTGGCCGACGACGAGCGGGAGCGCTTCGCGCGGTCGGCCACCGACCAGGAAGGCGCGCCCCTCAGGCGTGGCGGAAAGTGGCTGGTCCGGGAGTGAGGACCAGCGCCCGGCGTTCGTCAGGGTCGGCGCCGCCCCAGACGCCGTCCACCTGGCCGGTGGCGATCGCGTAGTCGAGGCACGGCCGCCGCACCGGGCAGCCGTGGCAGATGGCCTTGGCCCGCTCCACCTGGGCGTGTCCCGCGCCGTGGAGCGAGATGGGAAAGAAGATCTCCGGGTCCTCGTCCAGGCAGGCGGCCCGGCGCGAGCGGTCGAGGATGAACATGGCATTCCAGATATGTCAGCGGGCGACGTGTCGAACCGGATTACCCGCTGACGAGCCCAGCAAACCATCCCAGTCCGCGAGGAACCTCGCGATGCCGTACCTGGACCGGGCGGCCGCGCGGGCGGCCTTGCCGTACTGGCTCGCCAGGGCGGGGTCGCCGACGAACGCCGACAGCGCCTCGACCAGCACGGGCAGCCGGGTGGACAGGACGCCCGCGTCCTGGGGCACGGCCTCGACCGCCTCGGTGGCGGCCAGCGCGACGACGGGCAGGCCGATCATCATGGCCTCGATGAGCGAGAGCCCGAGCGAGGTCCAGCGGTAGGGGTGCAGGTAGGCGCGCCGCCGGGCGAGGGCGGCGTGCAGCTCGGCCTGCGGAAGGTCGAAGGCCGGGTACGGCAGCGCAGACGTCTGCATGCCGAAGACGTCGAGCGGCGCGGTGAAGGCGGCCAGCAGGTCGGTGCCCGCCACGCGCACCACGTACGCGACGCGAGCGCCGAGCTTCCTGGCCACGGCGCTGCCGGGGCTCGACCCCGCCCAGGTGCGGTTCGTGCCGCACCACGTGGCGCACGCCGCCTCGGCGGGGCTGGCCGCGCCGTACGAGGAGTGCGCGGTCCTGGTGTGCGACGGCCGCGGGGAGGCCGTCTCGCATCTGGCGGGGCACTACAGGGACGGCGAGCTGACCACGCTGGCCGCGCAGGAGCTGCCGCACTCCCTCGGCCTGATGTACGAGGAGGTGACCGAGCACCTCGGCTTCCTGCGCTCCAGCGACGAGTACAAGGTGATGGCGCTGGCCTCCTACGGCACGCCGCGCCATCTCGAAGCGCTGCGCGAGCTCGTCACGACCACGGGCGAGGGCGGCTTCCGCGTCGAGCGCGTCGACTGGGGCGGGTTCGCCAAGCGGCTCGGCCAGGGCGAGAGCTGGACGGCCGACCACGCCGACCTGGCCGCCAGCGTCCAGGCGCGGCTGGAGGAGGTGCTGCTGGAGCTGGCGTTCTGGCTGCACGCCAGGACGGGGGCGCGGCACCTGGCGATGGCGGGCGGGGTGGCGCTCAACTGCGTGGCCAACACCAGGCTGCTGGCCGAGGGGCCGTTCGAGGAGATCCCAGTTCGAGGAGGTCTGGGTGCGTGCAGCCGGCCGCGGGCGACTCGGGCACCGCGCTGGGCGGCGCCCTGCACCTGGCCCAGGAGTACGGCGAGCCGGCCGCGCCCATGCGGGGCGCCGACCTCGGGCGCGGCTGGACCGAGGGGGACCTGGCCGCGTGGCTGGAGGTGGCGCGCGTGCCGTACTCGCGGCCGGAGAACCTGGCGGGCGAGGTGGCGCGGGCGCTGGCCGACGACCGGATCGTGGCGTGGTTCCAGGGCCGCAGCGAGTACGGCCCGCGCGCGCTGGGCCGCCGCTCCCTGCTGGCCCATCCCGGCTACGCCCGCAACACCGAACGGCTGAACGACGTCAAGGGGCGCGAGCAGTTCCGCCCGATCGCGCCCATGGTGCTGGAGTCGAGGGCGCGCGAGATCTTCGGCAGGGGGCCGGTGCCGTCGCCGTACATGCTGTTCGTCCACGACGTGCGGCCCGAATGGCGGGAGCGGATCCCGGCCGTGGTGCACGTGGACGGCACGGCCCGCATTCAGACGGTCTCGCGGGAGCGCGATCCGCTGATGGCCGAGGTGCTGGAGCGGTTCGAGGGGCTGACGGGGGTGCCGGTGGTGGTCAACACCAGCCTGAACACGGCGGGACGGCCGATGGTCGACTCGCCGAGGGACGCGCTGGAGTGCTTCGGCTCCTCTCCCGTGGACGTGCTGGTGATGGGGCCGTTCGTGGTGCGGAGGCCCGCGTGATCACGGTCGTCATCCCCACCATCGGGCGTGCCTCGCTGGCCGAGGCGATCCCCGAGGGGGTGCCGGTGATCGTCGTGGAGGACACCGACCGGCGAGGGCCCGCGGCCACGCGCAACCGGGGATGGCGGCAGGCGAAGACGCCGTGGGTGGTGTTCCTCGACGACGTGGTCCCGGGCGAAGGGTGGCCGGAGGCGCTCACCAGGGATCTGGCGGACCTACCCGCGGACGTCGGCGGCTGCCAGGGCAGGATCGAGGTGCCGCTGCCGCGCGAGCGCCGCCCGACCGACGCCGAGCGCAACACCGCGGGCCTGGCGCGGGCCGAGTGGATCACCGCGGACATGGCCTACCGGCGGGCCGTGCTGGAGCAGGTCGGAGGGTTCGACGAGCGGTTCCCGCGCGCCTACAGGGAGGACGCCGATCTCGCGCTGAGAGTGCGGCAGGCGGGCTTCCGGCTGGTCAGGGGCGAGCGGGTGACCCGGCATCCGGTGCGCGACGACGGCTTCTGGTCCAGCGTGCGCTTCCAGCGGGGCAACGCCGACGACGCGCTGATGCGCAGGGTCCACGGGCCGCGGTGGCGCTCGCTGATCGGGGCGGGCGGGCTGCTGCCCCGCCACGCGGTCACCACCGCGCTGGGGATCGGCGCGCTGGGGATCGGCGCGCTGGGGATCGGCGCGCTGGCACTGGCGCTCGCGGGCGGCAGGCGCGGCGCGCTGGCCTGCGCGGCCGGGTGGGCGGCGCTCACGGCGAGGTTCGCGTGGGAGCGCATCGCGCCCGGTCCGAGAACGCCCGGCGAGGTGGCCAGGATGGCGGTCACGAGCGTCGTCATCCCACCGGCCGCCTGCCTGCACCGGCTGCGCGGCGAGCTCAGGGCGCGCCGGTGACGGGGACCGTCCTGGTGGCACGGCCGGACAGCGCGGGCGACGTGCTGCTGGCCGGTCCCGCCATTCGCGCGGTCAGCGCCCGCGCCGAGGAGGTGGTGCTCCTGGTGGGACCGCTGGGCCGCGCCGCCGCGGGGCTCCTGCCCGGCGTCGACCGGGTGATCGAGTGGCGGGTGCCGTGGATCGACGCCGATCCGCCGCCCGTCACCGGCGAGCACGTCGCGCGGCTCATGGAGCTGCTCCCCGACGCCGACCAGGCGTTGGTCCTCACCTAGCGTGGACCGCTTGGAGCGCGGCCTTCTCAGAGCGCGACGCCGAGCAGCGCGTCGGTCAGGTCGCGGGCCAGGCCGGGAGCCGCGGGGTCGGGGCCGCCCTCGGCCAGCGCCGTGGCCACCCACGCGTCGACGGCGGCCAGCGCGCCCGGCGCGTCGAGGTCGTCGGCCATCCGCTCGCGCACCGTGGCCAGCAGCTTGCCCGCCGCCGGCCCGGACGGCAGCGCGACCGCGGCCCGCCACCGCTCCAGCCTCTCCTTCGCCGCGGCCAGCTGGTCGTCGGTGTACTCCCAGTCGGCGCGGTAGTGGTGGGCCAGCAGCACCAGCCTGATGGCCATCGGGTCGTGTTCGGCCCTCAGCTTGGAGACGAACACCAGGTTGCCGCGCGACTTCGACATCTTCTCGCCGTCGAGCGCGACCATGCCCGCGTGCGTGTAGAACTTGGCGAACGGCCACTCGCCGCTGGCCGCGTAGCCCTCGGAGGCGCCGCACTCGTGGTGGGGGAAGATCAGGTCGGAGCCGCCGCCCGCGACGTCGAATCCGGCGCCCAGGTTGGCCAGGGCGATCGCCGTACACTCCACGTGCCAGCCGGGGCGGCCGGGCCCGAACGCGGAGGGCCACGAGGGCTCGCCTGGCCGCTCGGCCCGCCACAGCAGCCAGTCGAGCGGGTCGCGCTTGCCCGGCCGGTCGGGGTCGCCGCCGCGCTCGCCGAACAGCGTCAGCATCTGCTCGCGGCTGTAGCCGGACACCTCGCCGAACTTGGGCGCGTCGGCGACGCTGAAGTAGACGTCGCCGTCGACGCTGTAGGTGACGCCCTTGGCGGCCAGCTCCTCGATCAGGTCGGCGACCTGGCCGACGACCTCGGTCACGCCGACGTACTCACGCGGCGGCAGGATGCGCAGCGCCCGCATGTCGGTCCTGAACAGCTCGATCTCGCGCTCGGCCAGCTCGCGCCAGTCCTGGCCGGTCTGCTCGGCCCGCTCCAGCAGCGGGTCGTCGACGTCGGTGGCGTTCTGCGTGAAGTGGACCTCGTGCCCGCCGTCCCGCCACACCCTGCTCACCAGGTCGAAGGCCAGGTAGGTGTTGGCGTGACCGAGATGCGTGGCGTCGTAGGGTGTGATCCCGCACACATACATCCTGGCGGTCCGTCCCGGCTCGGTCAGCCGCACCTGGCGCGCCGCGGTGTCATACAACCTCAAAGGTACGGCGGTGCCGGGCAGGCTGGGAACATCAGGGGCAGACCACGATCGCATGCTTTTGACCTTATCCGTCTCGGGAAACACCACGATCAACGCGAGGCAGGCGCACCGCATTCCACCTGTTGAGATCGGAGAACTCGTAACCGAGCCCTCCGGCCCCGATGGTGATCAGCGTGGCCGACAGCGAGGCGTAGCGGCGGCCGTCGGGCAGCTCGTGCCGTACGGTGGCCTTCTCGACCAGCTCGTGCCAGTCGTCGGCGGCGGCGAACAGCGGGCGCAGCTCGACCGCCTTCGGGTCGTCGTCGCGGCCGCTGTTGACGATGACGGCGGTGCCCTCGGGTAGGTCGGCGGCCGTCAGCCGGTCGCCGTCCCACGACCACATGCGGGCCAGGGAGCGGTCGGCGACCACCAGGTGAAAGGGGTCGTAGCGGGGCAGGTCGACCTCGGGCATGCCGCCCGCGACGACGGCGCGCAGCGGCAGCTCGCCCCTGGAGATCCTGGTCCGCTCGTCGGCGTGCGCGCCGCGCCCGTTGAGCAGCGCGGCGACGCGGTCGTGGGACGGCCGGGCCGCCAGCCACGTGCCGCCCGCCTTGAGGTCACGCCCGCCGACGACGCCGGGATAGTCGGGCCAGTGCTCGCCCGGGCCTTCCCACGGCCGGTCGGCGAACTCGTCGCGGATGCCCAGCAGCGTCAGCGGCTCACCAGTCCGCACGATGACCGTACACACGCGGACAGACTACCCATGCGGGTTAGATGGGTGGCCAGGGGATCGCGGGCCAGTCTTCTGAGGGGTAGGGGTGCACGCCGGTGTCGAGCAGCCGCCTGACCCTCATCCACGTGGCCTCCACCTCGGCGAGGGTGAGCAGCTCGCGCAGGCGGCGGCCGAGTGGCCCCGAGTCGAGGTCACGCTCCAGCTTGGCCAGCACGCCGACGGCCTCGCGCGGCAGCGTCTTGCCCCGCCACTGCCACAGCACGGTGCGGAGCTTGTCGTCGGCGGAGAAGCAGACGCCGTGGTCGACGCCGTAGATGGTCTCGCCGTCCGGCAGGGGCAGCAGGTGGCCGCCCTTGCGGTCGGCGTTGTTGACGACCGCGTCGAAGACCGCCATCTTGCGCAGCGCGGGGTGGCGGCTGCGGACCAGGCTCATCAGGTCGATGTCCTGGTCGGTGTCGATCCACAGCTGGCACATGCCGGGGCCGAAGGGGCCCTCGCGGTAGACCGTCGGCGGCACGATGTGCCAGCCCGTCGCCCTGGACACCTCGTAGGCGGCGACCTCGCGGGCGGCGAGCGTGCCGTCGGGAAAGTCCCACAGCGGCCGTTCGCCGCGTACCGGCTTGTAGACGCAGGCCGCCGCGCGGCCGTCGAGCGTGATGCCGCAGTAGAGGGTCATGTTGGTCGCCTCGACCAGGCGGCCCGCCACCTCCAGCCGGCCGTCCCTGAGCAGCCTGAGTGCGGCTTCTTCGTCATAGCGGAGATCCTCAAGCTCGCGCTCGGGCACGCTCACGTGGCGACCTCACCTCCGCGGTAGCCGTTCAGGCGCACGCAGATGTGGCCGTCGGCGTCGAGTGGCTGACCACACAGCGGGCAGGGCGGGCGGCCCTGCGCCACGATCTCCAGCGCGCGGTGGGAGAAGGCCCTTGCCGTGGCCGCGCTGATGTGCACCCTCAGCATGTACGGCTCGGGCGCCTCCGGGTCTTCCTCGTCGGTGATCTCCTGGGCCTCGACGATGACCTGGTCGCGGTCGGGGTCCCAGGCCAGCGCCATCGTGCCGACCCTGAAGTCTTCGGTGATCGGCTGGTCGAGCGGGGCGTTGTCGAGCAGGTCGGAGGGCGCGACGGCCGGCACGTGGGCGGCGCCCCCACTGCGTCTGAGCACCTCGTCGAGCAGCTCCTCGAGCTTGCCCGCGAGGGCCGCGACCTGCAGCTTCTCGAGGGCGACCGTGGTCAGTCTGCCCTCGGCCCTGGCCTGCAGGAAGAAGATCCGTGCCCCCGGCTGCCCCAAGGCACCCGCCACGAACCTCTCTGGTGGGTCGTAGTCGAAGACCGGCATAGCCCGACCTTACGTGGTTCCTGATCCGCCGCCGACGGCGGCATCGCTCCCGGTGATGTTTTCTCCCCCGTCTTTCTCCTCCGAACCCTCGGGAAGCCGCAATTCCCCCACATCGTTAAGCCTGAGAACAAAGGGACGCAAGGGGGTATATCGAATGATCGTCACAGAGGCCGGATCAGCGGTTATGCGCTGAAACTGATCGAGGTGGAGCCCGAGGGCGTCGGCGACGATCGCCTTGATCACGTCGCCGTGGGTGCACGCCAGGTAGACGCCTTTCTCCCCGAGCCGCGCGTTCCAGTCGCGCACCGCGGCCACCGCCCGGTGCTGCACGTCGGCCAGCGCCTCCCCGCCGGGGAAGACGGCCGCGCTCGGATGCGACTGGACGACCTGCCAGAGGGGTTCCTTGGCCAGCTCGGTCAGCGGGCGCCCGGTCCATTCGCCGTAGCCGCACTCGCCGAACCTGTCGTCGGTCTGGACCTCCAGCTCGCGACCCTCGGCCACGGCCTGCGCGGTCTCCTGGCAGCGTTCGAGCGGGCTGGAGACGACGGCGTCCAGCCGTACCTCCGCGAGCCGTTCGGCCAGCGCCTTGGCCTGCGCGCCTCCGGCGTCGCTGAGATGAACGTCAGGAGTCCAGCCGGCGAGGACGGGACCGGTCAGAGCGGTGAGGCCGTGTCTGGCCAGGAGGACGGTCGCCATGAGACAAGTCTTGCAGGCGTCGATCACATTTCTTTGCCTGGGCGGACGATAGCCTGGCCGAATTCCTGGCCGAGATCGACAGACGGGAGCGCCAGAGCTTCATGGAACAACGCTATGTCGGTCGGAGCGGTCTTTCGGTGTCCCGTCTCGGCCTCGGCACGATGACCTGGGGCAGGGACACCGACGCCGAGGACGCGGCCGCCCAGTTGCGCACCTTCGCCGAGGCGGGCGGCAACCTGATCGACACGGCCGACGTCTACACCGGTGGCGACGCCGAGCGGCTGCTCGGCCGGCTGCTGAAGGACGCCGTGCCGCGTTCGGAGCTGGTCATCTCCACCAAGGCCGTGCTCACCCCCGCCGCGCGGCGGCCACGCGACGCCTCGCGGCGCCACCTCATCGCGGCCATCGACGCCTCGCTCACCCGGCTCGGCCTCGACTACGTCGACCTGTGGCAGCTGCACACCTACGATCCGGAGGTGCCGCTGGAGGAGACGCTGGCCGCCCTCGACGCGATCGTCGCCTCCGGCCGGGCGGTCTACGCGGGCGTGTGCGACTACACCGGGTGGCAGCTGGCCGCGGCCGCGGTGACGCAGCGTGCGACGCCCGGCCGGATCCCGATCACCGCGGCGCAGGTGGAGTACTCCCTGCTGGCCCGCGATCCCGAGCGCGAGGTGCTGCCGGCGGCCGAGCACGTGGGCGCGGGGGTGCTGGCCTGGTCGCCCATGGGCAGAGGGGTGCTGACCGGCAAGTATCGCACCGGCATCCCGGCCGACTCGCGGGCCGCCACCCCGCACTTCGCCGACTTCGTCCGCCCCTACCTGGACGAGCGCTGCCGCAGGGTGGTGGAGTCGGTCACGACGGCCGCGGAGGGGCTGGGCGTCTCCCCGCTGTCGGTGGCTCTGTCGTGGGTGCGCGACCAGCAGGGCATCTCCTCGGCGATCGTCGGCGCCCGCACCCACACGCAGCTGAGCGGCATCCTGCTGTCGGAGGACGTGGTGCTGCCCCGCGAGATCCGCGAGGCGCTGGACGACGTCTCCTCCCTCGACTGAGAGACGATCAAGGTGAGTAGGCTGTCCCCTCGTGATCTTTTGTGCATCGGAGGCTCTTCAGCGCACGGGAGGCTCCCTAGCGCATGGAAGGCGAACAGAACGAGAGTCACCCTCGCGTATCACTAGTCGATATCGAATCGTAACTTTGCGTGGAAATCGGCCCTGACTCCACAAAGCTGTTCATCGGGCGTACGACACAGGAGGGGTAGATGGGCGTAGGACGCCGCAGAACCGCGGTCTCGGCCGGCCTCCTCGCGCTGGCGCTGGCCGCGCTTCCGATGAGTGCCGCCTCCGCGCAGACGCAGGCGCGTGACTGCGAGCGCGGCGGCGGGCTGCTGTCCGGCGTGACCAACGGGGTGTGCGACCTGGTCGACGGCGTCACCGATGTGGTCGATGGTGTCACCGGCAACTCCCTGGCCCCGGTGACCGACGGGGTCGACCAGGCCACGGGCACCGTCCTGGCCCCCGTGGGCGAGATCGCGCCCACGAGCAAGCCCGCACCCACGCCCACCCGCTCCACCGGCGGCACCCGCGACGAGCCCGCCGAGCAGCCGCCGCCCAAGCGCGACGGAGACGATCTGGTGTCCAGCACGCTCGACGACGTCTGCCTGCCGGTGCTGGCCTGTGACGGCCAGGGTGTGCTCAGCCCCGTCACCGACTCCGAGGCCTCGCCCGAGTCCTCACCCGATTCCTCGGCCGCGCCGAAGCCCACCGCGAGCCCCTCCCCCGCCGCCACGCCCGCCAAGCGGCACAAGGACGCGGGAACGTTGCCCGTCGAGCCGCAGGACCCGCCCATGAACCGGCCGCAGCTCATGCAGAACACCGACACGATCACCCCGGCCGAGCCCGCGCCCGTGGACCCCGACGACCCCCGGGTGGAGCTGCTGTGGCCGGGGCCGTTCTCCGAGAAGCTGTCCGACCGCATCGGCGGCCAGGTCGTACGGCCCAGCGAACCCGACTCCGACGTGCTCGGGACGGCGCTGACGGCGGTGCTGCTGGCCTCGGCGGTGCTGGCGGCCAGGGTGATGCAGTCGCGTCGCGGCCGTGACGAGCGCGGCGAGTCGATCCCGTTCGAGCCGATGCGCGTCAGCGGCGGCCGCCACCGCCTGGCCTGACCCGCTCACGCCTACGGCAGCGGCATCGGCGCCCTGATCACGCTGGATGTGGAACCCGGAAGATCACGTCGGGTAGAACTGCGTTCATGGATCCGGTGCAGCTGACCGGCTCATCACCTACGAAACCGGTGTCGACCTCGACGGCTACGTCTGGGGAGGTCCTCTACCCCGGAGCCATGCTCATCGCCGACTCACCAGCCGCCCGGAACTGGGCCGCGGCGATCGGCATCGACTTCCATGAAGCCCGGATCCAAACCAACGCTCACGACCTCACCCTGATCTTCTCTGGCCTGCGGGTCGAGGAACTCCCGCTGGCGTCCCAGAGACCCGACCACAAGTTCCTGATCCCATAGGCATCAAGAGACCGACACCGGTGGTGAGGCCTGAGCCGCGGTGGGCATTCTGGCCAACTTGCCGATCTCTGCCCCCATCATGATTCATCGCTCGGGGATACCGGTGCGCGTCAACGGGGGCGGGACGGGGGCGGGAGCCGCCGGGTGGCCCGGAGGAGTCTCACCTCCGGGCTCCCACAGAACGGAGCGTGACAGTCTCCCGTCACTCCGCTCGTCTCATCCAGTCCGTCAGA
>NZ_JBHZBH010000010.1:0-195976 GCF_042754765.1 Nonomuraea sp. NPDC059194
CCGCGCCGGGCACGTCATGGCCCCCACCGCCGATGTCCTCTACGACTTCTACGGCAAAGCGATCACCGGGCAGGAGTTGTTCTGATGTTGACTATCGGAGCGGTGGCCTACACCGCCAACGTCGTGCCCATCTGGGAGGGCATCCGCGGCTACTTCGAGGGCAGCGACGCCGAGATGGACTTCGTGCTGTTCTCCAACTACGCCCGCCAGGTCGACTCCCTGCTCGCCGGCACGATCGACATCGCCTGGAACACCAACCTGGCCTGGGTCCGAACCGTCCTGCGAACCGGCAACCAGTGCCACGCGCTGGCCATGCGCGACACCGACCTGACCTTCGCCACCGTCCTGGTCGCCCGCGCGGGCAGCGGCATGCGCGGCCTGGACGCCCTGCACAAGCGCCGGATCGCGCTGGGTTCCCGCGACTCCGCCCATGCCGCCATCCTGCCCGTGCACTTCCTCACCCTGGCGGGCGTCACCGACGTGGACTTCCTGCGGATCGACAGCGACCTGGGCAAGCACGGCGACACCGGCCGCAGCGAGCTGGACGCCATCCGCGCGGTGCTCGACGACCAGGCCGACGCCGCCGCTATCGGCATCAACTCCTGGGAGGCGATCGGCAGGGACGAGCTCATGCCGGGCGCGCTGGAGGAGGTGTGGCGCTCCGAGCCGTACTGCCACTGCAACTTCACCACCCTCCTCCCGGCGGAACGCACCGAGCCGTGGGTGACGCACCTGCTGAAGATGGACTGGAACAATCCCGACCATCGGCGGATCCTGGAGATGGAAGGGCTGCGCCGGTGGGTCCGGCCCCAACTGGACGGTTACGCCTCGCTGTTCGAGGCGGTGGACAGACAGCAGATCCCGTCGCGATGGTGATCCTCGACCTGGTCGAACGCGTCGGCGCCCTGCCGGTCGGGGCGACCGTCGAGGTTCCCCTCGCGCCCGGCGACGCCGATCTGGTCCGGCGCTGGTGCGAGCGGACCGGCAACGAGCTCGTCGGGATCGGTCCCGACACCGCGACGGTACGGCGAGGCCGCGCGCGCGACCCCGTCGAGGACCTCCCGCGTGATCGGCGTCCGGGCGCGCGTCTGTGGCTCTACACCAACTTCGACTGCAACCTGGCCTGTGACTACTGCTGTGCGCGGTCCTCACCGCGGACCCCGCGCCGCGCGCTCGGCCTGGACCGGGTACGCCGGATCATCGCCGAAGCCGCAGAGCTCACCGAGGTCACCGAGGTCTTTCTCACCGGCGGGGAGCCGTTCCTGCTGCCCGACCTGGACCAGATCGTGCGAGCCTGCACCGACCGGTTCCCCACCACCCTGCTGACCAACGGCATGCTGTTCCGCGGTCGCCGCCTCGACCTGCTGCGCAGCATGCCACGGGATCGGCTGACGCTGCAGATCAGTCTCGACTCCCCCGCTCCGGACCGGCACGACCGGCATCGCGGCCAAGGGAGCTGGAACCGCGCGGTCGCGGGTATCCGCATCGCGCTCGACGAGGGTTTCCGCGTCCGGGTGGCCGCCACGATCGCACCTGGCGAAGACAGCGACGCCGACGCCTTCCACGCCTACCTCGACACTCTGGGCATCCCCCTCCAGGACCGGGTCGTCCGGCCCGTGGCGCAACGCGGATCCGCCGCCGATGGAGTCGCGCTCACCGTCGACAGTCTCATCCCCGAAGTGACCGTGACCGACGACGGCGTCTATTGGCATCCCGTCGGCGCCGACCATCTCGACCAGCTCGTCACCCGCGACATCTTCCCTCTGTCGGCAGCCGTCGAGGAGATACGCCGCCGCTTCGTCGAATATCGCAGCAGTGCCAACACCGCTGCGGAGAGTTTCCCCTGCGCGTGAGCGTCACGTGCGAAGGCCGTCGCTGCCGAGGGCCCGGCGTGGCACCATGCCGTACAGCCTCATCCTGCAAGCCATCAGCCTGTGCTCACAGTGCGAGCGGCCGCTGCCCTGACCGCGGTGGCCGACCCACACGATGGGCGACGACTGGCTCGACTGGTCCGGTGGCCGGTACGAGTTCTCGGTCCAGAAGGAGAAACCACGGAGCCAGACCCCGGTGCCCGACAAGCTCGCCGGCCAGTGGGTGGCGGAGCCCCACGACAGCCCGCACGCGGATTCCGGAAAGCTGGACTCCCTCGACCTAGGCCGGAGCACCCTCGACACCAGCGACATCGTGCTCCGCTACCGGACGCCGGACGGACGGAAGTGTGAGTACAAGGGAGAGGCGTTCTCCGTACGTGGCGGCATCCTCGCACTTGCAGCGCTGGAGCCGAGCCCCCCGACGCCGACCCCGGGCTGCGTCAAGAAACGGCCAACATACATAGACCGCAGTGACAAGCGGGATGACCTGTCACTGCGGGCCAGTTCCTTCGCACACAGCACCGGGATAGAGCTGCGCCGTACACCCCGGTGAGTCGGATCCACTCCGAGCACAGGCGACGTCTCTACTCAGCGTGCACGCATCGCATCGCTGGACACACCCGACCGCTGGGACAAGAAGCCGTATCTCGACCGATCATGGAACGTGTGGGTCGGACAGGCTTCCCGTCGGGGTGATCTTCCCGTTGTACGCGAATGAAGACAGGGCCTCTCGGTAACGCCTCTACGGGGCCCGATCCGCCACGGAGATGACCAAGCTGCGACCCTACGGGTGGGCTGTGGGCGCCGACATGACGCGGGCTGCGATGCGTTCGTGGCCGTCGATGGTCTGTGGCACCTGTGAGGCCGATGTCTGCGCCACCCAGAGCCCGAAGGACATGAGGCCCAGCACCCTGGGTTGGCTGCGTGCGAGGTCGAAGTAGTCCCACTGGAGTTCGGACAGGTCCGCATCGGTCTGGAACCCGGCCTTGTCACCGCAGGCCGGCAGCGGTGTGGCCTGCGGTGACAGGAACAGTCGCTGCTCGGGTGTCTTGGATTCCAGGGTCAGCAGCGTGCGCTCGATCTCGGTGGCCGACTTGCAGTACCAGTCGCGATACGACTGCGGTTTCGGTCTCGATGATAACTGATCAATCAGCCGTGAGGATGGTCGGATAGTGCGAGAATGCCACCAATGCGCCGCCCGGAGGGAGCAAGGAAAGCCGGTGGAGGACAAAAGCATCTTAGGCCCGGACCGCATCAAGCACCTGGAGTTCATCCAGGCCGTCATCGCCCGACTCGGGACCAGCTCTTTCCTTATCAAGGGCTGGGTGCTGACCATCGCGGCGGCCATTTTCGCCGTTCTGGCAAACCGGCTGGAAACCGGCATCGCAGTGGTCGCCCTGGTGCCTCTGGTGGCCTTCTGGCTGCTCGATGGGTATTTCTTGTGGCAGGAACGGTTGTTCCGCTGCCTCTACGACGATGTTCGCAAGCCAGACTCCACCGTCGAGCTCATGTCCATGAACACCGCCCCGTACGCTGCCACCAAGCGCTGGCGCACCGCCACGTTCTCGGCCACGCTGGCGCTCTTCTACGGCGGGCTTGCCGCGGTAGACCTCGTCCTGATCGCGGTGGCCACCTTACGGTGAGAGGCTGCTCCGCAGCGCGTCGGCCGCGGCTTCAAGCTCCTCTGCGGTGAAGGGCGGACTCGGATCGGGCCAGATCGCGCCGAACTGGTCGTCCCTCCAGCGCGGCACCAGGTGGACATGGAGGTGAAACACGGTCTGCGAGGCCGCAGCTCCCGAAGAGTTGATGACGTTCAGCCCGTCCGGCCGCAGGGCCGTGCGCAGAGCGTGGGCCAGGTCGACAGTCACGCGCGCGAGGATGGCGGCGGTGCCGATGTCCAGGTGCCACAGATCCTGGATGTGCGCGCGGGGGATGATGAGCGTGTGACCAAGCGCGGCGGGGCGTTTGGGGAAGAAGGCCAAGACCGAGGGATCTTCGAAGATCACAGGGGTCGTCGCCGCGCCCGCGCTCAAGGCACAGAACGCGCACTCCGGCAGTAGGTCACGGACCATCGTGCCACCCTATATACACGACGTCATGGGCATACACGACGACGTGGCCGCGCTGTCATCGGGTTTGGGCTGGCTGCTCGACTACCTGCACGAGCGGATTCGCGACGATGTCGATCCGCGTCCGTGGGACGGGGTCAAGCTCATCCACTGCGGCGACATCCAGAATTGGGAGCGGTTTCCACGGTGTCAAGAAACGCCGGGGATCACCTACCTGGAGTATCGCCTGGGCGCCAAGCGGCTCAAGAAGCGGCGGAAGGCGGTGGCCGATTTGCTGGCGGCGCAGGAGCGGCTCCAGAAGATCGACTCCGACGAGGTCGTCACCTACCGGACGGAGTGGTTGACCATTCCGCCTTCCCTTTTCCGCAGGCGCGCCCGGATCCCGTTGCCGCATGAGGCGCTGCCGGGCACGGAAATAGGCGGCGGCACGATCGTCGACGGCGTCCTGGAGATTCGGGCCGGGTGGCGGGAGAAGAACGTCCAAGTAACCTACACCGGCCCATCCCGCGTCGTGCACGCCGAAGAGATCGCACGGCTGACCGAACAGCTCGCCTCCGCCGACGAGGAACGGCTGAGCATCTTGCACGAGGTGAACACCAGCCGTTTCTCCCATCCGGTGCTGTTCATCTCGCACCGCTGGGAGACCATCGACGACCCGGACCCAACGGGAGGCCAGCTCAACCGGCTGAAGGAACTGCGCGACTGCTTCTTCATCTACGACTACAGCTCCTTCCCGCAGCTTCCGCGGACCGCCGAGGAGGAGGCCGAATTCCACCGGATTCTGCAGTCGATGGATGAGCTGATCAGGAACGTCGTCATCCTCGACGGCCCCGGCTACCTCACCCGCGGATGGTGCGTGTACGAGTATCTCGTCGCGTCCCTGAACATGACGACCGTCTGCGACGAGGTACAGGACCCCGCCTTCGTCGCGCTAAGGGACTGGTCGTCGACCCCTACCCCGCTGGCCTTACAGTTCCGCGACGGCTTCGAATCCGCACAGCAGAACTACAAGAACAGGAAGATCCTCACCTGCGTGAACAACATCCTGCCGATATACCGCGACGCCGAGTTCCAGACCGAGCACGACCATCAAGCCGTGACCGGCCTGCTGATCAAGCACCTACAAACCACGCTTCCAAGCAAAAAACTCTACGAGAGCTACCTTGGAGAGTGGCAGCATAAGTCCTGGACGGACGAGGAGATCACCGCGGCATTCGACGGACGGCTGGCCATTCCGAACCTCAATGAACTGGCGACCGCGCGGTTCCGCACAAACGTACCCGACACCATCGTCGCCGCCGCCGGGCAGCGGTATCAGATCAAGAAGACGGACTGGGTGACCCAGCTCAATCCCTGGACGAGTTTCCTCAACCACCTCGCTGGACGGGCGGAGCACGATCAGGCCTGACCTGTCTCGATCCGGGCCATCTGCCGGCCGCTGACTCACCTGTAGTGCGTCAAAACTCATCACACAGAGCTGACCTGCTGGTTCACCGCGTTTGCCATGTGGTTCACATATCCCCGGGTCATGGATGCGTGGTGCGGTTGCCCGTGCTCGGTCCGTGCTCGTCCGCCCCGGAACATACCGACAGAACCCGTCACGGCCTGACACCGAAATCAATCCAGCACGGGACAGACAGACACTAGCTGACACCACCGAACAGTAAACGATCTTTCTTCTAATCCGACGGTCGCAGGTTCGAATCCTGCAGGGCGCGCCACCAAGACCAGGTCATCCGTACGCTGACCTGGTCTTTTGCATGTGTACGGTTCGCACGGCTCATGCAGCCGCAGGCGGTCAGATGCAGCCGCATGCCAGTGGTCGCGGAACATACGCGGAATGCTCTGTGTGGTTCCGGTAGATGGTGGACACATCGGTTCCGGTTCCTGCGCGACGGTTTGAAGACGCGGTTCCGGTAGCTGGGCGACAAGGTTCCGGCTGGTGTGCGACAGCAGTTCCGGTAGGTGCGCGACACCTCGGGGTGGCTTGCCGCTTGTTGTGGTTCGGCTCTTGGCTGTGGGTCGTCATTCCTGCAGCGAGGGAGCCGATGGCCATGCTGGTGGAGCTGGGTGTGGTGGAGCAGCGGTATCGGGCGGTGGTCGAGGTGCTGGAGGGCGCGTCGGTGACCGAGGTGGCCCGCCGGTTCGGGGTGGTGCGGCAGACGGTGCATCGGTGGTTGCGCCGGTATGCGGCCGATGGTGGGATCGCCAATTTGGCGGATCGGTCGTCGCGGCCGGCTTCGTGTCCGCATCAGATGACCGCGGCGGTGGAGGTGCGCATCGTGGCGATGCGGACGGCGCACCCGGGCTGGGGGCCGACCCGGATCGTGCACGAGTTGGAGCGGGAAGAGCTGGCGCCGGTGCCGGGGCGTTCGAGTGTGTATCGGGCGTTGATCCGGCACGGTCTGATCGAGGCGAGTCGCCGGGTGCGCAAGCGGGCCGACTACAAGCGGTGGGAACGCGGCCGGGCGATGGAGCTGTGGCAGATGGATGTGATGGGCGGCATCCACCTGGCCGATGGCCGCGAGTGCAAGGTGGTGACCGGGATCGATGACCATTCCCGGTTCGTGGTGTGCGCGACGATCGTGGCGCGGGCCACCTCGGGGCCGGTGTGTGCGGCGCTGCGCGCGGCGCTGGCCCGGCATGGGGTGCCCGAGCAGGTTCTCACCGACAACGGCAAGGTGTTCACCGCCCGGTTCGGGCCGGGCCCGGGACCGGTGGCCTTCGATCGGATCTGCACCGACAACGGGATCAAGCATCTGCTCACCGCGCCGTATGCGCCGACCACCACGGGGAAGGTGGAGCGGCTGCACAAGACGATGCGGCGCGAGCACTTCGACGGATGCGAGCGCCGGTTCGCCACCGTCGCGGCGGCGCAGACGGCGCTGGATGCCTGGGTGGAGACCTACAACACCGTCCGGCCGCACCAGGCGTTGGGCGGAGGCTCACCCGTCCAGCGGTTCCGCCTGGCCGGCGAGCAGCAGGTGGCCGCGGCGCCGCGGCAGGTGGCGCCCGAGGTGGTCGCGGGGGCATCGCGGCGCGGGGCACGTCCGGCCGGGGTCACCCGGTGGGTCGACCAGCGCGGGCAGATCTCGCTGGCCGGGTTCGGCTACCGGGTCGGACCGATCTTCGCCGGGGAACTGGTGGAGGTGGTGGTCGGCGGCGGGTTGGTGGAGGTGCTGCACCGCGGGGTGCTGGTGGCCACGCATGTGCAGCGCAGCAGGCCGGGCAGGCAGAGCGCCGAACAGCCGCGGGTGCGGGCGGCCCGGCGGGCGCGGGCGGCCAGCACCGGTCCGGTGGTGACCCGGATCGCCGACGGTGGCGGGGCGGTGTCGTTTGCCGGCACCATGTATCAGGCCGGGCGGGCCTGGGCCCGGCACAGCATCCAGGTGTCGATCGTGGCCGGGTCGGTGCAGTTGGCCGCCGACGACAAGGTGATCCGGGTGCACGCCATCCGGCACGACCGCGCCAAGGAGCACGGCGCCTTCGCCACCCCCGGCGGCCGTCCCCGCAAGCCCAAGCCCCCGGCCGCATCCGACCGGCCTGCGCTGGCGGACTCTTAGCCACGCCCGGGGCCCAGGACCCCATGCTTCCGAGACCACCCGCCGGCGATGATGCGGGAGGCGACCCCGTCGTCAAGGGCGCCTACGGCGTCGCTCCGCGATGGGCTACGCCCACCCTGGACGGCGGTCTCGCTCTCCCGCGAGGCGGGGCGGCTACCGGGTGGGTCCGGAAAGGTCACAGGCACGTGAACGCCGGTCTGTCACGCATCTACCGGAACTACGCCGTCACGCGGGTACCGGAACTTGACATACGCGGAATGCTCTGGGACGCATCTCCAGGTGGAGCCGGGGGTTTCGGAGGTTCGCGGAATGGTTCCGAGTCCTTCGGGGCACGCCGCGGAGTGGTCCGCGATGTCGAGGTATGGCACCATGCGGTCCATGACGACCCGAAAGGCAGATGCCGCGTAGACGGCCGAGCGCCCTGCGTGCGCACCTGTGGCCGGCCTTCCCAGGCCATCGTTCACCCATCCAGATCCCCGGCGTCTCCGGCCGGACCTGTGCGGCCATCGCACGAATCGAACGCCAGCACCGGTACTTAGGACCCGGAGGCGTCGCTGCGGCCTTCGCCGAATACGAGGGGTTCCTACGGCAGCCCGGCCGCTACCTCTACGTACTCGAAGCGGCTTGCCCGTGCTGCGATCCGATCCAAGCCCGTGACAGCCTGGAATACGCGCTCCGGCGTCTTAGCCGATCGGCGAGGAGAGACCTCTCACGAATCGTGTCGAGGCTGGATGACGAGTTCTATCGCCGCACTCTCCCCGATCCCCGACCACGTCGCTACCCGCGGTACGCCGACGGATGGTGGCATCGTCGCCTTCACAGAGGATGATCACCGCCATGCATAGCGAAGGGTCCCGGTGCAATCCGAGACCCTTCGTGTGCTCAGTGCTCTAGCGATGTCTCACGCAGCGAGAGCATCCAAGATCCGCTGGTTGGCCACATCGCGTTGGCCGTCGATGCACTTGGCGTAGACCTTCAGCATCACATCCACCCCGTGATCCGCCCGCTCGGCCGCTTCCGGCGCGTGCACTCCGACATTGAGCCAGAGGGAGTCCGCCGCATGCCGCAGGTCGTACGGCCGGGCCGCCAGCGGCGAGGCGACCTGATTGGGAGTGAACGCGTAGGTCCGGGCCTCCTTCCACACCTTGGCGTACGCCGAGCCGGAGATCATGCCGTCCGTGCGGATGCGGAACAGCCGGCCATCCTCGCCGACCCCGAGCTTGTCGATGTGATCACGGAGGATTTCGCCGGCTTCGTCGAACAGATATGCCGACTGCAGGCAGCGGATTCCGGGTTCAACGACCTCACCGCCCGTCGCGTCCCTCAGGCGGCATCCGCCGAGGCATACGAGCACGGCTATTGCCTGATGGCCCAGATAATCGATCGTGCTCAGAAAAGCGGGGCACTCCGCCCCGACTTCGTCCTCGAGGACATGGCCTTCGTCACGTGGGCCATCACGCGAACGATTCAGGCCACCGCGGCTGGCGCCGGCACCTCGCCCTCATCCTGGACGGGCTCAGGCCATCGGCGGCCCACGTACTCCCCGAGCCGCCGCTGACCCGCGACCAGCTCACGTGCACCATGGACTGAATTCGCCGAGCGGAGCACAAGGATGTTGTTGGTGATCTAGGTTGGGGCCCGGCGTTGCCGCTGAGGTCATGGTTCTGGAAGGGAATCGCCGCGCCGCGTTATCTGTGCACTCGTCACAGTCCCGCCCGATATGCCCACCCATATGCCCGGTGACCTTCACTGTGAGTGAGGCTCCTCACCGCCTGCCGCCTTGCAGGCCTCCACGGCCCAGGTGGCCGCCTGATCTCGGCGCGAGAAAGCCCCCGGACCAAGGTGGTCCGGAGAGCTTCCTCATGTGCGGTGTGTCAGTCCAGCGTGGCGATCACCTTGTCGGCGTCCCTGGTCAGGACTTGGCGGACGTCGGCCCTCGGCACCCGCCGGGCATCCGCCACCAGGCTCTTGAAGTCCTGCAGGTGCCGGATGGCCTTGGCGTCCTTGCCCGATGCCTCCGCCTTCCGTGCCTTGGTCAGCTCCCGGGTGAGCGAATGTGCCGCCGCACTCGACAGCCAGTTCGTCGCCCGGAAGCGGTCGACGAGGTTCTGCATGTCCCGCAGGGACGTGGTCACCGCGTAGCGGACGTTCGTGGTGATCGAGTTGCCGGCGTTGTCCCCGGCCGTGACGGAGATGGTGTGCGTGGCCAGGGTCTGCGGGAACAGCGGCACCACTGAGTCGGGTGTGAGGGTCGCACCGTCCAGTGTGCCCGTGGTGGTTCTGACGCCCGAGGTGGTGTCGACGGCCTGCCAGGTGATGCGCAGGTCCTGGGCGTCGCCGTACACCTCGCCGTCCGAGACCCCCGAGACCATGAGCGTGGGCTTGGTTCCGTCGATCTTGAGGACGGCGGCCTTCTCCTGCTCGGTGGTGCCCGCCGTGTCGGTCGAGCGGTAGCGCAGTTCGTGCGGTCCGTCGCCGCTGATGACCACGGGCCGGTCGGCGTAGGCCGTCCAGGCGCCCTGGTCGAGGGAGTACTCCGTCTTCGACACCCCCGAGGTGGGGTCGGCGGCGGAGAGCAGGACGGGGACGTCGCCGCCGTTCCAACCGTCGGCGTTGGGCGGGGCGAAGGTGGCGGTGGTCACGGGCGCGGTGGCGTCGAGCTTGAGGTCGAGCGCCTTCGGCTCCTCCACGTTGCCCGCGGCGTCACGCGAGCGGAACTCCACCTTCCTGGCGCCGTCGCCGCTGACCAGGACGGGCTCGGTGTAGGGGGTCCACGCGCCGTCGTCGAGACGCCACTCGGTGGCGGCGACCTCCGACGCCTCGTCCGTGGCGCTCAGCGTGACCTCGACCGGAGCCGTGGTGTGCCAGCCGGCCGCGTTCGGCTGGGCGGCCTTGGCGGTGGTCACCGGCGGCGTCCTGTCGGCTCCCGCGACGGGGGTGAAGCGGAAGCGCTGGTTGGGGGCGTTGACGCAGGTCCACTGGATCACGGCGGCGTTGTCGGCCTGGGAGACGCCGTTGACGTCGACGCACAGGCCGCTGGCCGCGGCCGTGATGATGTGGTCGTCGCCCGCGGCGGCGATGAAGAAGCGCTGGTGGAGCTGGTGAGCGGCGCCGTCGGGGTGGCAGGTCCACTGGACGAGCTGGGTGCCCGTCGCCGTCGATCCGCCGGGCACGTCCAGGCACTTGCCGCTCTTGACGTTCTTGAGCTGGTAGCCGCCCGCGGTGGCGGGGATCGCCTCCCACTTCTGCTCGTCGCCCTGGGTGGCGCCCAGCTGCACGATCTTGGCGTCGTCGAGCAGCGACACCGGGGTGACGTTCTTGCCGCTGTGCTGGGCGGTGACGGTGTAGACGCCGGGCTCGAGCCCGCCGCCCGTGTCCTCGCCGGCGAACTGGACGGCGTCCAGGTCGAAGCCGTTGTTACGGCTGTTCTTGAACACCGCGTAGACGGTCTTGGTGCGCACGTCGTTCTTCACCGGGACGGCGCTGGTCATCTGGTAGGTGTCCCAGCCTCCGGTGTTCTGGACGGGTGCGGTGGCCAGGAGCGTGCCCGTGGGCGAGTCCGCGCGCAGCTCGATCGTGCCTCCGCCGTACGGGCTGGAGACCCGGAAGGCGACGGACGTGACGCCGTTGAGGTCGAGCGGGGTGAAGGCGATCCAGTCGTTGTCGCTGATGTCGCCGATGCGCTTGCCGCTCTCCGCGCCCGCCTGGTCGATCACCCTGACGCCAGACGACGTCTTGAAGTACTCGGCCTGCTTCCGCTTGGGCTGCAGGACGACCTTGGCGTAACCGGTGAGCGGGTGCTCGCCCTTGTCGGTGTAGTGGGCGTTGATGACGTAGTACAGGTTGGCGCCCGCGGGGTGGCCGCCGATGTCGCTGGTGGAGATGGTCCCCTCGCAGCCGGGGATCTCGACCGTCTCGTGCTCGTGGTCGTCGTGGCCGAGCGCCGGGTTGGCGAAGACCTTCGTGCAGTCCACCGTCCCGTCCTCGGGATCGGTGACCTTGATCTTGTACGGCACGTCCTGGCCGAATTCGATCGTGCTGCCGTCGATCGGCACCTCGACGGCCACCACCGGCTTGGAGTTGCCCGCCGTGATGACGACGTTGGAGAAGCCCTCCTTGCCGGTGGAGTCCTTGACCTTGAGCTGCGCGGTGTACTGCCCCTTGGCCGAGTAGACGTGCGTGGCCTTGGCCTCGGTGGAATCGAAGGTGCCGTCACCGTCGAAGTCCCATGAGAACTCGATCGGGTCGCCGTCGGGGTCGATGCTGCCCGCGCTGTCGAACTCCACGCTGAGCGGCGCCGGGCCGTCGGTGCGCGAGGCGGTGAGCTTGGCGATGGGTGCCCGGGCGCCGGCGGAGTAGTCGATCCGGTACAGGCCCGAGTCGTTGTTGCCGCCGCCGAAGGAGCTGCCCCACTCCAGCAGGTACAGCGAGCCGTCGCGGCCGAAGGTCATGTCCATCGGCTTGACGAACGTGCCGAGGAAGGGGTCGATCTTGAGGAGCTTGTCCTGGTCGTCGAGGTGGATGTTCTTCACGTAGTGGCGCGACCACTCGTAGAAGAAGCTCGTGCCGTCGAAGTAGGCGGGGAACTTCGTCGGGGAGGTGGAGGCCGCGTCGTAGCGGTAGACGGGGCCGCTCATCGGGGCCGAGCCGCCGGAGCCGAGTTCGGGGAAGGTGGGCGAGGTGCCGTAGCCGTACCACATGACGGGCGGCTCGATGGGCGGCAGCTCGGTCAGGCCGGTGTTGTTCGGCGAGTCGTTGACCGGGTTCGCGCAGTCGAACTTGGGGCCGACGACCTTGGTGTCGGGGTTGTACGGGGCGTAGGCCTGGTTGTCGCCGTGGCAGAACGGCCAGCCGTAGTTGCCCGCCTTCTTGATGACGTTGTACTCGACCAGCCCTTCGGGGCCGCGGTCGGTGGTGGGGCCGCCCCGGTCCGGCCCGTAGTCCGCGGCGTGGACGTAGCCGGTCTTCTGGTCGACGGTGAAGCGGAACGGGTTGCGGAAGCCCATCGCGTAGACCTCCGGCCTGGTCCTCGCCGTGCCGGGCGCGAACAGGTTGCCCGAGGGGATGTCGTAGCCGCCGTCGGCCTTCGGCTTGATCCGCAGGATCTTGCCGCGCAGGTCGTTGGTGTTGCCGGCGGTGCGGGCCGCGTCGAGCATGTGCTGTCCTGGACGCCAGTCGATCGGCGCGTAGCCCTGCCAGTCCGGCGACAGGTTGGGCGGCACGTCGTCGCCGGTGCTGAGGTAGAGGGTGCCGTCGGGGCCGAACTCCACGGCGCCGCCGGTGTGGCCCGGCTCGGGGTAGGTGCGCTGCCGGTAGGCGGGCACGTCGAGGATCTTCTTCTCCGACGCCAGGTCGATGCTGTCGCCCGTGACGGTGAAGCGGGAGAGCCGGTTGACGTCCTCGGCGCTGGAGGCGGGCGAGTAGTAGAGGTAGATCCAGCCGTTCTGCGCGAAGGCCGGGTCGAGCTCCATGCCGACCAGCCCGTCCTCGCCTCCGGTGTAGACGTCGAGCGTGGCCGCGGTGACCGTGGTGTGCGTGTCGGGTTTGAAGATCTTGATCTCGCCCTTGCGCTGCACGTAGAAGACCCGGCCGTCGGCGGCGACGTCGAGCTCCATCGGGTCGGCGGTGTTGTCGTCGAGAGTGATCTTCTCGAAGCTGCTGTTCACCGTGCCGCCGCAGTCGCCCGCCTCGGCGCCAGCGGCCCAGGTGATCCCGCCGAGGACGTGGTCGCGGAAGGCGGCCTCGGTGTAGGAAGCGGTGTCGTGGCCCATGGCGGTCGCCCACACCTTGCCGCCCTCGGCGTTGCGGCACCAGGAGATGGGGTGGTCGGGGCCCATGGCCGAGGGGCCCGGGTTGTAGGTCTTCTCGTCGGCCGACACCAGCACGTGCACGTTGCCGCGCGGGTTGGGGGCGAAGTTGTACCACTCCTCGGGACGCTGCCAGCGCAGGGGCAGGTTCTTGGTCGACGGGTGGACCCGGTCGGTGACCTTGGCGGTGCCCTGCAGCACGCCCGGCGAGTGGGCGGGCATGTGCGCGCCGCCGTTGACCAGGTCGTCCCACCAGGGGAAGTCGTTCTCGATGCCCATGTCGAGGGTGTTATGGATGGCGACGACGCCCTTGCCCGACCGGACGTACTTCTGCAGCGCCTGGCGCTGGGCGTCGTTCTCCCAGACCATGCCGGAGTTCTGCAGCATGATCAGCACGTCGTAGCCGGCCAGGTCGGTGTCGTTGAACACCGAGGAGTCGTCGGTCTGCACGACCGCGAAGTGGTTGGCCGCGCCCAGGTCCTTGATCATCTGGATGCCGGCCGGGATGGAGCCGTGGACGTAGCCGACGGCCTTGGTGAACAGCAGCGCGCGGAAGGTGTCGTGGGCGGTGGCCGTGGCGTGGGCCGTGCCCGGTAACAACAGCAGGAAGGGGAGGATCAGGACAGCGCAAAGACGACGCATGGCGGTGACTCCGGTGGAAGAGGGGAGAGTCAGAGAGTGCGGAGGAAGGCCAGCCCGTCGACGGCGAGAGCGTCCTGGCTGGGTGCGAGCGGCCGCCAGATGGAGGCCGCGGTGGCGATCGTCTGGTTGTGGGCGGTGAAGGACTCGATGACCAGCGGTCCCTCGTAGGAGACCGCGCGCAGGGCCGCGGTGAAGGCCGGCCAGTCGAAGCGGTCCTGCCCGGGGGTTCCCCGGTCGGTGCCGCACACCTGGACATGCGCGATCCGGCCGGCGGCCGCGCGGACGGCGGCGGCCGGATCTTTCTCCTCGATGTTCAGGTGGTAGACGTCGAGCGCCAGGCCGGCGTCTTCCGGCAGGGCGTCCAGCGCCTGCTCGACGGTGTTGAGCAGGCTGGTCTCGTAGCGGTTGAGCGGCTCGACGGCCAGCCGTACCGGGCTGTGGTCGATGACGGGCTTGAGGTTCTCGCGCAGCTCGGCGTAGGCGGCGGCGCGCTCCTCCCCCGACATCCGCCACGTACGGCCGACCGCGCTGTAGGCGGGTCCGGCGATGACGTGGGACCCGACGATCTCGGCCACGTCCATGCAGTGCATGAGGTAGTCCTGGGTCTCCTTGACCGTGTCGGAGGAGACCAGGTCCCGGCCCGGCGGCATGACCAGCACCACCGTGGCGGCCAGGCCGAGCTGGGTGAGCAGGTCGGCCGCCCTGGCGGGGTCCCAGTCGCCCGGTCGCTCGACCGGCAGCTCGATGACGTCGAACCCCCATCCCGCGACCTTGGGCGCGAGCGCCGCCAGGTCGCGGTCGGTGAGCGGTGAGGTCCACACCCAGGTGTTGACCCCGAGGTTCACTTCTTGCCGCCCCAGGTCTCGGGGAAGCCGGGCAGGCTCTCGCAGCCGCACAGCGCGTAGTGCAGCGGCGGCATGTTCGGCTGCAGGTAGGTGTCGAGGTTGTCAGTGGTGATCTTCGGCTGGGGCAGCTTCCACGTCTTCGGCACCTCCTCACCCTTGAGGATCCTGAGGGCGGCGATGACCGGGGTGCGCCACTGGTAGGTGGGGTAGGTGGGCGCGACGGCGGTCAGATTGTTCTGCTTCCACTTCTGCAGGAAGTCCTGCTGGTCCTCGCCGACCATGGCGGGGACGGGCACGCCCGCGTCCTCGAACGCCTCGATGGCGGCGACGGCCGTCGCGCCGGCGTCCATCCAGACCCCGTCGAGCTTGCCGTGGCGGGCGAGGTAGTCGCTGACGATGCTCTTGGTCTTGGCCGCGTCGCCGTCGGTGAACTCCACGCCGACGACCTTCAACTGGCTCTTGTCGAAGGCTGCCTTGGCGGCCGACCAGCGGGTCTCCAGCACGTCGACGCCCGGCAGGATGCGCAAGGAGAGGATCTTCCCGCCCGCCGGGACCTTCTCGACGAGGAACTCGGCGCCGTCGGCGCCGAAGGCGTAGCCGCCGATCGGGTTGATCATGGTGACGGGACAGTCGGTCTCCACGCCCCGGTCGAAGATGATGACCGGCAGCTTGCCACAGGCCGCCTTGACGGCGGGGGTGAGAGTGGCGGTGGTGTTCGGCGAGACGATCAACGCGTCACAGCCCTTGCCGGTCAGCTCGGCGATGTCGGAGATCTGCTTGTCGTCCTTGCCCTCGGCGTCGAGCGCCGTGAACGTGGTGATCTCCTTGTGCAGCGCCACCTCGGCCTGCATGCTCTTCCAGCCGACCTGCCGCCACGGGTTGTTGACCGCCGCGTTGGAGAAGCACAGGTGGTAGCCGCCGTCCTTCTTGTACTGGGTGGTGCTCACCATCTGCGGGTCGATGGCCTGCTCCCACGGCTTGTCCGCCGGCCCCTGCGCGGTTTTGGCGCGCATGGCGAGTTGGGCGTCGTAGTCGGCCTGGACGAAGAACGCCGACTGCTCGCCGGTGCCCGCCGCCGTTGTCTCGGCGGCGGGGGCGGAGGAGGCGGGCGCCGACTGCGCGGCGGTGGTCGTGTCCGTCGGCTTGTCGCTGGTGCACCCCGCGACGAGCAGCGTGACCGCCGTCACCGCGAGCAGGAGGGGTTTACGACGCGGCATGAGCGTCTCCTTTGGACTTTCGGGGGGTGAGGGGGAAAGGCAGCCGTACGGCTCCCGCCGCCACGGCGGCGATGATGATGACGCCCTGCACGGTGAACTCCAGCGCCCCCGAGATTCCGTACAGGTTGAGCAGGGTGAACAGGGCCTCCAGGGTGAGCGCCCCGGCCATGGCGGCCACGACCGACCCCCTGCCGCCGCCGAGCACCACGCCGCCAAGGACGACCGCGGTGATGGCGGAGAACTCCAGGCCCTGCCCGACCTGCGCCGACACGCCCGCGAAACCGCCGAGCAGGACGCCCGCGATCGCGGCGGCCAGACCCGAGATGACGAAGGCGAGGATCTTGACCCTGGTGACCCTGACTCCTGACAGCGCGGCCGCCCGGGCGTTGTCGCCCGTCGCGATGAGCGTGCGGCCGAAGTCGGCGCGCATGAGCAGGACCGCCGCGGCCCCGACGGCCGCGAGGATCAGCACCGACCAGAGGGTGTCGCGCCCGAAGACCCTGAAGGCCTGCGAGAGCGCGCCACGCGGCGCGCCGCCCGTCCAGAGGAACACCGCGCCCGACAGGACGAGCATCATGCCGAGCGTGGTGATGAACGACGGCACCCGCAGCAGCGTCGTCACCGCCCCGTTGGCCAGACCGACGAGCAGGCCGATGACGACCACCAGGGCGAGGACGGGCCAGGTGGCCGCCTCGTTCCCGTCGATCAGCCGGGCGGCGACGACCACCTCGACGGTGACCAGCGACCCGACCGAGAGGTCGAACTCGCCCGCGACGATCACGAAGTACTGCCCCGCCGCCAGGATCACCAGCGGCGCGGCCCGCTTGACGAAGGCGAGGAAGCCGGCGGGTTCGAGAAAGAACGGGTTGGCCAGCGCGATCGCGGCCAGCAGGACGGCCAGGACCGCGAAGATGGGGAGCGCGCGCTTCATGAGGTGCTCCTCTTCCTCGCGTAGACGGCCACGGCGACCACGATGACCACGCCCCGCACCACGTCCTTGACGAAGGAGTTGACTTCGAGCTGGTTGAAGACGCTGTCGAGGACGGCCAGCAGCAGGACGCCGCCGACGGTTCCGGCCACGCCTCCCCTGCCGCCGGCCAGCGCCGTGCCGCCGAGGACGACCGCGGCGATCGACTCCAGGTCGTAGCCTCCGTCGGTGCCCACGGTGGGCACGCCCGCGCCGAGCCTGCTGGCCAGCAGCAGGCCCGCGATGCCCGCGCACAGGGAGCACAGGACATGCGTCAGGATGATCACCCGGTCGGTGCGGACGCCGGACAGGCGGGCCACCTCGGGGTCGCCGCCGACGGCGTAGACGCGGTAGCCGTACCTGGTCCTGGCGAGCAGGAACCATGCGGTCAGGGCCACGGCCGCCCACAGCATCGCGGAGACGGGAATCGGGCCGACGCGGTCGTAGCCGAGGTGCTGGAACGACTCGGGGACGCGTCCGGCGGGGCCGTCGTAGAGGTGGTCGAGGACCCCCTTGATGATCAGGGCGACGCCGAGGGTGGCGATGAAGGCGTGGACCTTCAGCTTGGTGATCACCACGCCGTTGACCAGGCCTACCAGCGCGCTGACGGCGACGACGGTGGCGACAGCCCCCGGGATGCTGCCCGCCTGCATGATCTCGGCGGCGACAAGCGAGGAGAGGCTGATGAGGTAGGCGACGGACAGGTCGAGAGAGCCGGCCAGGATGGCCAGGGTCTGGCCGACGGCCACGATGCCGAGGGCGGCGCTGCGCTGCTGGACGCCGACGACGGTCTCCATGGTCAGCAGGTTCCCGCCGTCGATGGCGACGAGGATCCCACCGATGACGATCGTGGCCGCGAGCGCGACGAACACGGCCTGGGTCGATCCGACCCTCTCCCATGCGGTACGCCGGGCCGACGCGGGGGCGGCCGCCTTTCGCGGGACCTTGAGCTGGGACGGGGGCGCGTCGTTCATGCCGCCTCCTCGCTCGCGGCCAGTCGCATGACGGCCTCCTCCGACGCGCCCGCCGGCAGGCTGCCCGCGATGCGCCCGTCGCGTAAGACAACGATGCGGTCGCTCATGCCGATCAGCTCCGGCAGCTCGGAGGAGATCATCATGATCGCCGTCCCGTCCTCGGCCAGCTCCCGCATGAGGTCGTGGATCGCGGCCTTGGCCCCGACGTCGACCCCGCGGGTCGGCTCGTCGAAGAGCAGGACGTCGGGGGCGAGCGTCATCCACTTGGCGAGGACGACCTTCTGCTGGTTGCCGCCCGACAGGTAGCGAACCTCCTGCGAGGGGCGGGGCGGCGAGACCCGTACGCGGTCGAGGAGGTCACGCACGGAGCCGCCGCGGCGGCCGACCGCGCGGGCGACCAGCAGCGCGTTGTCGCGCACGGACTGGCGGAGGGCCAGGCCCTCGGCCTTGCGATCCTCTGTGACGAGGCCGATGCCGGCGGCGACGGCCTCGCGAACCGAGCGGGGACGGACCGGGGTCATGGTGCCCGTGGTGAAGGGGGCGGCGCCGAACAGCGCCTTGGCGAGGGAGGAGCGGCCGGAGCCCTGCAGGCCGGCGATGCCGACGATCTCGCCCGCCCGCAGCTCCAGCGAGATGTCCGACAGGCGGGCGTTGCCGCCGCCGGTGACGC
Organism: Nonomuraea sp. NPDC059194; assembly: GCF_042754765.1. Taxonomy (NCBI): domain Bacteria; kingdom Bacillati; phylum Actinomycetota; class Actinomycetes; order Streptosporangiales; family Streptosporangiaceae; genus Nonomuraea; species Nonomuraea sp. NPDC059194. Next base: position 18,626 of record NZ_JBHZBH010000010.1, read on the forward strand.
TCAGCCGTACCTCTCCCGTCGAGGTGGCGCGGGGCGGGTAGTAGGTGCCCAGGTCGCGGCCCACCATCAGGCGGACCAGGTCGTCGGAGGTGACCTCGGCGGCGGCGACGGTGGTGACGAGGCGGCCGTCCTTCAGCACGGTGACCCGGGAGGCGAGGTCGAAGACCTCGCGCAGGCGGTGCGAGATGTACAGCACCGCGATGCCGCGTTCCTGTAATCGCCTGACCAGCCGGTAGAGCAGTTCGACCTCGTGGTCGGCGAGCGCGGCCGTCGGCTCGTCCATCACCACGATGCGCGCGTCGAGCGAGAGCGCCTTGACGATCTCGACGACCTGCTGCTGGGCCACCGAGAGCCGCTTGACGAGGTCGCGGGGGCCGAAGGAGTCCTCGCCGAGTTCGGCCAGGAGCGCGGCGGTCGCACCGTCCATCGCGGCCCTGTCCACCAGGCCGCGACGCAGCGGCTCCCTGCCGAGGAAGACGTTCTCGGCGACACTGCGCTCGGGCAGCAGCGTGAACTCCTGATAGATGATCGCCACCCCCGCCCGCTGGGCGTCTATCGGGTGACTGAAGGAGACCTGCCGTCCGTCGATGGTGATCGTTCCTGAGTCGGGCGCGTGTACCCCGGCCAGGATCTTCATGAGCGTGGATTTCCCGGCGCCGTTCTCGCCGACGACGGCGTGCACCTGTCCAGCTTCGACCGCAAGGTCCACCTCCGACAGCACCCGCACGCCGAGAAAGCTCTTGCCGATCCCGGTCATGTTCAGCACTCGACCCACCCGCCCGAGGCCGCGGAGGCGAGGACCGCGTCGCAGACGCGGGCGGCGCGGGCCCCGTCGTCGAAGGTGGGCAGGCCGTCGCGGCGCTCGCCGCGCAGCGCGGCGTAGCTGTCGGCGACGAAGGCGTCGAAACACTCGTGGTAGCCCTGCGCGTGCCCGGCGGGCAGCGGCGAGTACGGCAGCGCCGCGGCGGTCAGCGTCTGCGGGTCGCGCACCAGCGTCATCGACCCTTCGCGGCTGCCGACCCACAGCTTCTCCGGCTCCTCCTGGTCGAAGGCCAGGCTCTGCTCGGTGCCCGCCACCTCGAGGAAGAGCCGGTTCTTGCGCCCCGGCGAGACCTGGCTCGTCGTGAGCGAGCCGAGCGCCCCGCCGGCCGTACGGAACTGGACGGTGACGACGTCCTCGGTCAGCACGGGCGCGTGACCGGCGCGCTCCCGCTGGACGACGCCCGTCTGCGCGGACACCGCGCTGATGCGCTCGCCCGTGACGAACTCGGCCAGGTCGCACCAGTGCGAGCCGATGTCGGCGAACGTCCGGCTGGGCCCGCCGAGCTCCGGGTCGACCCGCCAGTTGTCGTCTTCGGGGCGCAGCAGCCAGTCCTGCAGGTAGCTGCCGTGGATCAGGGTGACCCTGCCGACGTCGCCGCGTGCCACGCGCTGCCTGGCCTCGCGGGCCATCGCGTGGAAGCGGTAGACGAACGGGACCGTTGCCACCAGGCCCGCCTCGCCGGCGCGGGCGGCCATGAGCTGTGCCGTGTCCGCGTCGGTGGCCAGCGGCTTCTCGCAGATCACCGCCACCCCCGCGGCGATGGCCTTGAGCGCGAACGGCGCGTGCAGGTGGTTGGGGGTGCAGATGTGGATGAGGTCGATCGCGCCCGACTCGATGAGCTCGTCCGCCGAGGCGTAGGGGCCCTTTGATCTGTCGGGTCTGGATCCTGCGACGCCGACGATCGTGGCGCCCGCGAGGCGGGCTGACCGGGCGTGCACGCGGCCCATGAAGCCGGTCCCGATGATGCCCACCCGGGGATTATCAGCCGATTCCCGGCTTATGTCCTCCATGTTTGGTGATCGTAGATTCGACTTATGATGATGGTCAAGCAAAAGTTGGGCCTTTACTTCACAAGGCCTTCGACCTATATACCGATACATGGCTATTGGTGTATGGATCATCGGCGCCAGAGGCTCGGTCGCCACGACCGTCATGGCCGGAGCGGCGGCCATCAGGTCGGGCCTGCTGCCCGCCGCGGGATGCGTGGCGGAACGGCTGCCGCCGTGCGGCTTACCCGGCATCGCCGACCTCGTGTTCGGCGGCCATGACATCGCCTCCCTCTCCTTACGGAAGCGAGCCGAGCGGCTGAGCGAGGCCGGGGTGATCCCCGCCGCGCTCCCCGCCCTGGTGGCTGCCGACCTGGAGGCGGCCGAGGAGGAGATCCGGCCCGGCCACACGCACGAGGGCGACCAGGCCGACGCCGCCGCCAGGCTGGCTCGCGACATCACCGCCTTCCGCGAGCGCAGGGGCCTGGCGCGCGTCGTGGTGGTGGATCTGTCATCGACCGAGCCGCCCGTGGCGTGGCGGCCCGAGTTCGCCGACCTGGAGGCGCTGGAGGCGGCGCTGGCCACCGGGGCTTCGATACTGCCGGCCAGCTCGCTTTACGCCTACGCGGCCTTCCACGCCGGATGCGGCTATGTGGCGTTCACTCCGTCGGCAGGTCCCGCCCTTCCCGCGCTGGCGCAGCTGGCGACGGCCGAGGGCGTGCCGTACGCGGGACGCGACGGCAAGACGGGCGAGACACTGGTGAAGAGCGCGCTCGCGCCGATGTTCGAGGGGCGAGGGCTGGCCGTGCGCTCGTGGTCGGGCCTGAACCTGCTCGGCGGCGGCGACGGCGCGACCCTGGCCGACCCTGCGGCCAGGCTGAGCAAGCAGACCTCGAAGGACAGGGCGGTCGAGGGCATCCTCGGCGGCCAGGTCGAGGGGCACACGCACATCGACTACGTGGCCGGCCTCGGCGAGTGGAAGACCGCATGGGACCACGTCACCTTCGAGGGGTTCATGGGCGTGCGGATGACCATGCAGTTCACCTGGCAAGGCTGCGACTCCGCGCTGGCCGCGCCCCTGGTGCTCGACCTGGCCAGGCTCGTCGCCCGGGCGCACGAGCGGGGCCGGCGGGGAGCGCTCGGCGAACTCGGCTACTTCTTCAAGGACCCCCTCGGCGACGCCGAGCACGCGCTGCCCGCCCAGGACGCCAGGCTGCGGGCCTTCGCGGAGTCGCTCGCATGAGAGCGCTTCTCGAACTGGTCAGAGCACCCGCCGCGCTATCGGTGCCGGGCGACACGATGGCCGGCGCCGCCGCCGCGGGCTCGCCCGTCCGCGCCGGGACGGCCCTGGCCTCGACACTGCTGTACTGGGCCGGCATGGCGCTCAACGACTGGTCGGACCGCCACCAGGACGCTCTCGACCGGCCCGAACGCCCCGTCCCCTCCGGCCGGATCAGCCCCGCCACGGCGCTCGCCACCGCGGTGGGCTGCACGGGCGCCGGCCTGCTCGCCGCCTTCGTCGCGGACGGCAGGCGAGGGCTCGGGCTGGCCGGCCTGCTCGCGGGCGCGGTATGGGCCTATGACCTGGCGCTCAAGCGCACGGCCGCCGGACCCAGCGCCATGGCCGCCTGCCGGGTGCTCGACGTCATGCTCGGCGCGGGCGGGGCGGCGCGGGCCGTTCCCACCGCGCTCGCCATCGGCGCGCACACCTACGGCATCAGCGTCCTCGGCCGCGCCGAGACGAAGGGCGCCACCGGCGCGACCATCAGGGGCGCGCTGGCCGCCTGCGCCACCGCCGCCGCGCTCGTCGCGTGGACCTGCCCCGGCGCGCCGCTGGCCGGCTACGTCACCACCGCCGGGCGAGCCCTGGCCGGCCTCCGCGCCGACCCCGATCCCGCGCGCGTACGGCAGGCCGTACGGCTGAGCATCGTGGCCCTCATCCCCCTGCAGGCCGCCGCCGTCGCCGGGCACGGCCGCCCCGCCCAGTCCGTGGCGCTCCTGGCCGCCGCGCCCTTCGGCGGCCGGCTGTCGAGACTGGTGGCCACCTCGTGAACTGGTCCTACTGCACCAACGGCTTCCGCGACCACCGGCTGCCCGAGGCGCTGGCCGTCCTGGCCGACCTCGGCTACACCGGAGCCGCGATCACGCCCGACCACGGCCACCTCGACCCGTACGCTCCCGGCCTCGCCCGTGAGGTGGCGGCCACCGCCAAGCTGCTCGGCGAGCTCGGCATGACAGCGGTCGTGGAGACGGGCGGCCGCTACACGCTCGACCCGTGGCGCAAGCACCACCCGACGCTGCTCGGCGAGGACGGCCGGCGCAGGGCCGACTACCTGCGCCGGGCCATGCGGATCGCCGCCGACCTCGGCGCGCCCGTCGTGCACCTGTGGAGTGGGGCCAGACCGGACGGCGTCCCCGAGGAGGAGGCGTGGGCCAGGCTGACCGGATGGTGCGAGCGGCTGCTCGACGACGCCGACGAGCTTGCCGTCACGCTCGCCTTCGAGCCGGAGCCCGGGATGCTGGTCGCCGACCTGGCGGGCTACGAACGGCTGCGTGACCTGCTCGGCGGCCACCCCCGCTTCGGGCTCACGCTGGACGTCGGGCACTGCAGGTGCGTCGAACCGCAGAACGTGCCGGACTGCGTCCAGCGGGCGCTTCCGCACCTGGCGCACGTGCAGATCGAGGACATGCGCAGGGGAGTCCACGAGCACCTGGAGTTCGGGGCGGGCGAGATCAGCTTCCCGCCTGTCATCGCCGCGCTCGCGGGTTACCGCGGTCAGGTGGCGGTCGAGCTGGCCAGGCACGGCCACGCCGCCCCCGATGTCGCCCGCCGGTCGATCGACTTCCTGAGGAGGGCACATGGGCGACTGGACGGCTGAGGCCGTACGGCAGGTGAAGGCCGACCGGGAGGCGGTGCACCGCCTGTTCCCGGTGGCAGCTCGCAGGGGCGGCCCCTCCGCCAGAGCCGCCCTGCTACGGCAGGTGGACGCGGCGACGGTCGTGGCGCTGTACCGGAACGGCGACGCCGGCGAGCGCCTGGCCGTTCTGGACGCGCTGGACCGGCTCGACCTCGGTGACGCGGCGCTGCCGCTGGTGGAGGACGCGCTGCGCACCAACGACGCCAGGCTCGTCGCCGCCGCTCTCGGCCCGTACGGCGCGCGCGTGCTCGACGAGCACTCCTACCGCCAGGGCGTGCTGAAGTGCGTGTTCATGGCGATCCCGCTCGACCGGATCGCCGGGCTCGACGAGCGCTTCGACCCCGAGCTGGCTCGGATGCTGACCGCCTACGCCGACGAACGCAGAGCCGCCGGTCGGACCGTGCCCTCCGACGTGCTGGAGAGGATCTGATGCGCATCTTCGACCCCCACATTCACATGACCTCCAGGACCACCGACGACTACGAGCGGATGCACGGGGCGGGGGTGCGCGCGGTCGTCGAACCGGCTTTCTGGCTGGGCCAGCCGCGCACCAACGTGGGCAGTTTCCTCGACTACTTCGACGCGCTGCTGGGCTGGGAGCCGTACCGGGCGGCGCAACACGGCATCCGCCACCTGTGCGCGCTGGCGCTCAACCCCAAGGAGGCCAACGACCCGCGCTGCATGGGCGTGCTCGACGAGCTGCCCCGCTACCTGCTGAAGGAAGCGGTCGTGGCGGTCGGCGAGGTCGGCTACGACTCGATGACGCCCGCGGAGGACAGAGCGTTCGAGGCGCAGCTCGCCATGGCCGCGGAGCACGACCTGCCCGTCCTGGTGCACACTCCGCACCGGGACAAGGCGGCGGGCACCCGGCGCACGCTGGACGTCGTCAAGGGCCTGCCGCCCGAACGCGTGCTGGTCGACCACCTCAACGAGGTGACGGTGGGCATGGTCGCCGACTCCGGCTGCTGGATGGGCTTCTCGATCTACCCCGACACCAAGATGGACCCTGACCGGATGGTGGCGATCCTCCGGGAGTACGGCACCGAGCGGATGCTGGTGAACTCGGCGGCCGACTGGGGCAGGAGCGATCCGCTGCGCACCAGGGCCGTCGGCGAGGCGATGCTCGCCGCCGGTTTCACCGCTGACGACGTCGACAGGGTGCTGTGGCGCAATCCGTCCGCCTTCTACGGCGTCGATCCCGCGGCGCCCATCACGGGCGACGACTACGCGGGCAACACCATCAAGCGGGGTGGCTGATGCGCCTGCTACATCCCGGCGGCTCCATCGTCCACCTGGCCTACTGCACGAACGTCCACCCCGCCGAGGACCTGCCGGGCATCCACGACCAGCTGTCCGGCTCCTGCGCCCGCGTCCGCGCGCTGCTCGGTGTGCCGCTGCTCGGCGTGGGGCTGTGGCTTTCCGCCGGAGCCGCCCGCGCCCTGCTGGCCGACCGCCGCGAGCTGGTACGGCTGCGCGCCACGCTCGACGCCAACGGCCTGGAGGTCGTCACGCTGAACGGCTTCCCCTACGGCGGCTTCCAGCGGGAGGTGGTGAAACACCGCGTCTACTCCCCCGACTGGTCCTCGCCCGAGCGGCTGTCCTACACCCTCGACCTGGCCGCGATCCTCGCCGCCCTGTTACCGGACGACGTGGCCGAGGGCTCGATCTCGACGCTGCCGCTGGCCTGGCGGACCCAGGGCGCGCCGACCGCCCTGCTGGGGAGCCTGGTCGAGGGGCTGCGCGAGGTGGGCGAGCGGACGGGCAAGACCATCAGGGTCGCCTTCGAGCCGGAACCCGGTTGCGTCATCGAGACCACCGCCCAGGCCGCCGAGCTGCTGCCGCGCGACGACCTCCTCGGCGTCTGCCTGGACGCCTGCCACCTCGCCGTCGGATTCGAGGGGCTCGACTTCGGCGACCTGCCGATCGTGAAGCTGCAGGCGTCGTGCGCGCTGGAGACGCCGCCGGGGGCGCAGCGGGCGCTCGAGAGGTTCCACGAGGCGCGGTTCCTGCACCAGACCAGGTGCGCCTCCGGCTACGCCGACGATCTGGACGAGGCGCTGGCGCGCCTGCCGTACGAGGAGAGGTGGCGGACCCATTTCCACATGCCCCTGCACGCCGCCCCTCCGCCGCCGCTGACCACCACCGCCGGGTATCTCGGCGAGCTGCTGCGTGCGGTGCTGGCCGCGCCGCTCACCAGGCACATCGAGGTCGAGACCTACACCTGGACAGTGCTACCCGATCAGGACGTGCTCGGCGGCATCGCCGCCGAGCTCGCCTGGATGCGGCGCGAGCTGGCCGCCCTCGGACTGAAGGAGCTGTGATGCCGCCGATCGTCGTGATCAACGTGGTCGGGCTGACCCCACGCCTGCTCGCGCACATGCCGCGGGTGGCCAAGGTAGGCGCGGCGGCCGCGCTGCGTCCCGTGCTGCCCGCCGTCACCTGCTCCATGCAGGCCACCCTGCTCACCGGCGCGCCGCCGCGCGAGCATGGGATCGTCGGCAACGGCTGGTACTTCAGGGACCTGGGCGAGATCTTCCTGTGGCGGCAGCACAACGCGCTCATCCAGGGCGGCCAGCTCTGGGACTCGGTGCCCGGCCTGCGCACCGCCAACGTCTGCTGGTGGTACGCCATGGGGGCGGCCGCCGACCTGCTCGTCACCCCCCGCCCGATCTACCACGCCGACGGGCGCAAGTCGCCGGACTGCTACACGCGGCCGCCCTCCCTCCACGACGAGCTGCCGCCATTCCCGCTGTTCAGCTACTGGGGGCCGGGCGCGGGCATCGCCTCGACCGAGTGGATCGTCGACGCCTCCGTCCACATCCTGCGCGCCCACCGGCCCGATCTGCTGCTGGTCTATGTCCCGCACCTCGACTACGACCTGCAGCGGTACGGTCCCGACGGGCCTGAGGCGGTCGCCGCGGCACGCGCGGTCGAGGCCGCCCTCGCTCCCCTGCTGGCCGAGGACGCCACGTTCGTCGTGCTGTCGGAGTACGGCATCACGCCCGCGTCCAGGCCGGTCGACATCAACCGGGCGCTGCGCGCGGCCGGGTTGCTCGAGGTGTACACGCAAGCGGGGATGGAGTACCTCGACCCGTGGACTTCGCGGGCGTTCGCCGTCGCCGACCACCAGCTCGCCCACGTCTACGTGCGCGAGCCCGCCGATCTGCCGCGGGTGCGGTCGGTCGTGTCCGAGCTGCCCGGCGTCGACGAGGTGCTGGACGAGGCGGGCAAGGCCGTCCACGGTCTCGACCACGAGCGCTCGGGCGAGCTGGTCGCGGTCGCCGAGCCTGACGCGTGGTTCACGTACTACTACTGGCTGGACGACGCGCGCCCCGGACTTCGCCCGGCTGGTCGACATCCACCGCAAGCCCGGCTACGACCCGGCCGAGCTGTTCATGGATCCCGCCGACCCGTTCGTCAAGGTCCGCGCGGGCCTGGCGGTGGCCCGCAAGAAGCTCGGCCTGCGCTACACGATGTCGGTGGTGCCGCTGGACCCCTCGCCCGTGCGGGGGAGCCACGGCCGGCTGCCCGACAGCGCCGACGACGGGCCCGTCCTGCTCGGCCCCTTCGACGGTGACGCCTACCCCGCCACGGCGGTGAAGGGGTTGCTCGAAGGGCTCATCTCCATCCGCCACCCCGGCGGAGGTCGACGGTCTTGAGGCGCCTGTTCGCGAACCTTTGGCTTCTTGATCGCATCAAAGATGATGTTGCGCATTCACTGATCAAGAAAGCGGTAATCCCCCATGATCAAGCTCACCCTCGCCGGCGTCGCCGGTGCCGTGCTCGTCTTCGGCGCCACCGCCACCGCCCCCGCCTTCGCGGCCGCCCCGCGCGAGATCCCCAAGGGCTTTCTGAAGTACGAGCACAAGAAGGCCCAGCACGAGCACATGGGCTGGGAGGTCACCGACAAGGCCCAGCCCCTCGCCCTGCTGACCGACTGCCCGTCGAAGCGGCCGAGCGTACGGAAGGCCGAGGACTCCCGTACGGTCAACGCCAGCGGCGACAGCGACTACCGCTTTGCCGAGCAGGTGGTCATCATGCCCAGCCCCGCGGGGGCGCAGCAGGTCATGAAGCGGTTGGTGACCGGGGCCGCGTCGTGCGCCACGAAGAAGCTGGCCACCAAGACCACGTCGGCCGCGAAGCTGGGTGATGAGGCCTTCACCTTCAGTGCCCAGAACGTCTCGAAGCAGAGCCTCGGTGGCGCCGAGCGTGCCGTGGTGGTCAGGAAGGGCAGCGCCGTGCTGGTGTACAGCGAGTTCACGGCGTACGGCAAGATCGGCAAGCATGACTTCACGACGCTGCTGGCCGACGCCCGGGCGATGGCTCCCCGGTTGTGCCAGGCCGCCGGGGAGTGCTGAGACGGCGTCCAGCAGATCGACCGGCGGGGGCCTCGCTGAGGCGTCTGACGACGTACCGCTTGATCTTCGCCGCGTGGCGAACCGCTCTGGCTCCTGCCGGGACAGCGCGATCACCATGGCGTCGTCGGCCGTACGCAGGCCCTTGTACGGTCACCGGGCGACCGAGCCCCGGCCGCTATTTCGTGATCTGGTTACGTTTCGGTGGCTTTGTCAGAGCTGGAACGCACGATTTGAGACCTCGCTGCCAGTCCGGACGTTCCCGGGCTGTGGTGGTCGGCCACGATTCAGGGAGCACCTGGGTGACAAGTCGTGGACGCAACCGACCCCGGGTGTCGGCTCCCACCGCCACCCCCACTGCTCAATTCCCAGCAAACACCGGGATTGCAGACATTGATCGCTAGCATGTCCGGATGCTGAGCATCGAAGCGCCCGAGCGGACCCGGCAGCGCCTGGCATGGCTCGACGCCCTGCGCGGCATCGCCGCTCTTGTCGTGGTCTTCGAGCACGCGCTCAAGCCGCTGCTGCCTGAGGCCAGGGTGCCGGTCAAAGCGCTCTTCGAGCCCGGCTGGTACGGCGTGATCGTGTTCTTCCTGGTCAGCGGCTACATCGTCCCCGCCTCGCTGGAGCGGCGAGGCAGCGTGCGGGCCTTCTGGATCTCTCGCCTGTTCCGGCTGTATCCACTGTTCGGTGTATGTGTGGCCGGCATGGCGCTGCTGGTGGCCGTGGGCTGGGACGGCCTGCACATCTGGTGGAGCGACCGACCGGCCTCCATGGTGCTGGGTCATCTGACGATGCTGCAGAACCTGCTGTACGTGCCGAACCTGGTCAACGTGCTGTGGACGCTGTCGTATGAGATGGCCTTCTACCTGCTGCTGACCGCGATGTTCACGCTCGGCGTGCACCGCAGGAGCGTCACGGGCGCACTGGGCTTCGCTGTGGTGGCCGTGCTGGGCGCGGCCGCGTTGCCTGCCAAGCTGCTGTCGGTCGGCGGCTCTGGCCGGATGCTGACGGTCGTTCTGGTGGTGACCGCGCTGGTGGCGGGCGGCCTGACCGCCGTGCTGAAGGGCTCAGCCTCGGTACGGCGCGCGGGTGCGATCGTCCTCGGAGTGACCGTGCTCGGCCTCCTGGCGGTCAATCAGAGCTATCCGGACCCATGGCAAGGGCTGCTGATCCTGGCCACCATGTTCGCGGGCACGGCGCTGTATCGGGCCGAGCAGGGCGAGATCTCCTGGACGGCGGCGGGATGGGTGGCGCTGGTGCCGCTGGCCTGGACGGGTCTGACGTGGGGAGAGCTCGGCCTGCAGACGGCTATGGCCGCCGCCTGGCTCACCTTCGCCGTGGGGATGAGGCTGCGGCACAGGCAGGTGCCGCGGCCTCTGGCGTGGCTGGGGCTGGTCAGTTACTCGATCTACCTGCTCCATCCCCTGCTGCTGGAAAGTGTGGAGCGGTTCTTGCCCGAACCGCTGGTCGTGACGCTGGGCCTGCGGCTGGCCGTGCTGGCGTGCGTGGTGGGGGTGCTGCTGGCACTCAGCGCGCTGACCTGGCGCTTGGTGGAAGCTCCGGCCCAGCGGCTGGGCAAACGCCTCGCCTCCGCCTCCCCACGACCCGGAAGAGCCCGCTGACGGGCGGCGATGTCAATCTTCAGGCGGGCCTCGGCCCGGGTCTTGAAGCGGTGCCGGTGCACGTACTCGACCTTCAGCGTGCTGTTGAACGACTCAGCGGCGGCGTTGTCGAGCGCGCAGCCGACCCGGCCCATCGACTGCACCACCCCGTGCTTGCGGCATTCGGCCCGGTAGCGGGCGGCGGTATCCCCGAGGCGATCGACTGGATGACGAGCATGCCCAGTGGCCAGCGGTTTCTCGCACAGCCCATGCTTGCCCGCCGTGGGAGCGACGCCACACCGTCGACGTTGCCTACTGATCAGCGTGGGCGGCTGAGGGCGGCCTCGGCCAGATCCGTCCATTTCTCGGCCGAGGAGTGGGGCACGACCACCCAGTCCTTTATCGCCCTGCCCTGCCCCGAAGGGTCGAACAGGGACGCCCCGGCCAGCTGGAGCGCGGCTGTGTGTTCGGGGGTGTCCCTGACCAGCCGGAACACCATCGCGCCGTCGCGCTGCAGGCTCGCGAACACCTTCCCCGCCTGATCTTTGAGCGCGGGACTCCCCATCATCCTGGAGATCCGTACACCCAGGTCGGCCAGCTCGGCGCCGACCTGCTTGAAATCCTCTTCCGCGCTCATCGTCAGTCGGTCCCAAACTTCATGGCGGCGTGGTCGAGCAGCTCGTCGTGGTCGGGGCTCTTCCCGCGTGACGCGATCGCCTCGGCCCCGCCTTCCGGCAGCAAGGCGATCAGGCTAGTCGTCCTGGCGGCACCGATCAAGGCCGGATGCGGGGTGTAGCCGTATCGACGCCGCGCGTAAGGATGGACTACGGGCCACCTGATCACCGGCTTGTTACGCGACGTCAGGAGTGAGCGCCGCCGCCCCCTGGACCATCGGCGGCTTGAGGAAGCTGGTGGCCCAGGCGGCCGGGATGGCGATCACGGCGATGATCAGGCCGGCGATCAACGGGGCCGAGGCGCTGAAGTTGTCGATCGCCACGCCACCGGCGACCGAGCCGAACGCGATCCCCACGTTGACCGCGGAACCGGGCAGCGAGGACGCCAGCGCGCCGCCGGGGCCGGCCAGGCTCACCACGCGGAACTGGAGCGAGGGCACCATGCCGCCGACGAACAGGCCCCAGGCCAACAGTGCCGGCGCCACCAGCAACGCGATCGCGCCGACGAGGTAGAGCGCCAGCAGGCAGACCGCTGTGCCGCAGGTCGCCACGATGAGGGTGCGCGCGGCGTTCTTGTCGGCGAACCGGCCGCCGCCGAACGCGCCCACCGCATTGGCCAGGCCGTAGGCGAGCAGGAACACGCTGATCAGCGCGCCGGAGGTGCCCGTGACGCCTTCCAGGAACGGCACGATGTACGTCAGCGCCGAATACACCGCCGCGAAAACCAGGAAGTTCAGGGCCAGCACGGCGAGCACCCGCGGGGCGAAGGCGTACCTGGCCTGGCCGGCGACGCCGCTGCCGGTGCGGGGCACGGCCGGAACCAGCGCCACCATGGCGATCAACGCGACCACGCTGAGCATGATGATCCCGGTGAACGAGCCGCGCCAGCCCAGTGTCTGCCCGACCAGCGTGCCCAGCGGCACGCCCAGTGCGGCCGACACCGCGATACCGGAGATGATCACGGAGATCGCCCGGCCCGCGCGCTCCGGCGGGACGAACGACATGCCCGTTACGAACCCGACGGCGATGAACAACCCCTGGATCGCGCCGGCCAGGATGCGCGCCACGACGAACAGGCCGTAGTCGGGGACCAGCACCGGGACCAGGTTGGCCAGGGCGAACAGGATGAGCGTGCCGATCAGAACGGCCCGCTTGCTCAGCTTGATCGTCAGTGCGGTCAGGATCGGACCGCCGATCGCGATCCCCAGCGCATAGGCGGTCACCAGCGTGCCAGCCGCAGCAATGGAGACCTGAAGGTCGGCGGCGATCAGATTCAGCACGCCGACCACGAGCAGTTCGGCGCAGCCCAGTACGAACACCCCGAAGAACAGCGTGGCCAGGGCGAGGTTCGTCCTGCCCCGGCTCAGCGCCACCTGCTGGGTACTCATCCGCACCTTCCTTTTCTCGTGTTGGGTGAGTCGTCGCAGCAATACCCCGGGGCAGGCCGGCTTGCGGCGCGCGCCGCGCCGGGTCGTCGGTGGCTTCCGGTGAAGCACTCTATATAACTCGCCGTAGTCGTAATATCACGCTATGGAATGGGTACTTCCACGAAGGATGGCACTCCACACCAGATGAGAGCTCGATGATCGTCAATCCCTACGCCGCGGCGCCTTTCAGCTACGTCTCCGTGCCGGGCGCCACTCCGTACTCGATCGTCGAGCTGATGCCCGGCGCCCGGAATCTGATGCACCACGCCCAGGTGGCGTCAGGGGAACGGGTCCTCCTGCTGGTCGAGCACACGGCCGACCCCGTCGTCGTTCAGGCTGTCGCCGCGGCGGCGGCCTACCGCGACGCCGATGTGCACGTGTTGTCCGTGGCGCCGTTCAGCCCCGGGGGGTGGGACAAGGAGGTGACTCACCGGATCGAGACGGCCGCGGTCCGGGAGGCCGACGTCGTGATCAGCGCCACGTGGTGGGCCGAGGTGCACAGCGCTCCCCTCTTCTTCGATCAGATCAGAGCCCTGCCCCTCCGCTTCGCCTCGCTGCACATGGCCGCCACGGCCGGCGCCATGCTCACCGGCGCCAGGTTCCCCAACGAGGTCTTCTACGCCATCCAGCATCGGGCTCTGGCCCGACTCGATGCGGCCCAGAGCATCCGCGTGACCTCCACGCTGGGGACCGACCTGACCCTGTCACGGCTCGCCTTCACCCCCGACGAGGGCCCTCTGGGGCCCGGCGACTGGCAGCCCTTCCCTTACGGCGGCGCCAACTTCCATCCGGCCAGCACCGAAGGCGTCCTCGTCATCGAGGACTCGACCTTCACGGGGATGCCGGAACAACCTCTGCGCATCACGTTCGAGGGGAACCTGGTGCGTACGATCGAGGGCGGGATCGCCGCCGAGCAGATCCGCCGCGCCGCGCCAGGCGGCTACTACCTCCGGCACGCCCTGATCGGGCTCAACCCCAAGACGCGGCTCGCCGGTGGCACCCAGTTCGAGCGTGAGAAGCACGCCGGAGCCTTCTACTGCGGCCTCGATGCCCTCTACGACGGCGCCCCGGTCACCACCAGGCCCGGCTTCGCGCACTGCGACTGCCAGATCGACCGGCCCACTATCCATGTCGACGGCGAGCTGTTCGTCGACGAGGGCCGCCTGCTGCTCCTCGGCGACCCGGAGATCCGGGAGGTCGCCGCCCGATTCGGCCCGCCCGATGTGGTCCTCGACGACAACCCGCTCGTGGTCCTTCCCCGCCGCTACACCGGGGGAACGGCGACCCGCTGAACCACGAACCGCGCGAAGAGCGCTGCGGCCTGGAAATGGCGACCGATGTGGGGGCATCCTTGACCCCTTTTCATCCTCCGGCGGCGGGTGCGGATCACAGCATGATCGCGGGCCCGCTGTTCGCCCCGCGTGAGCAACCTTGTGGGTCGTGTGGCGCCCGGCGCCCCGCACGTACCCCGTCCGCCGCGCCGGGAGGACTTCCTCGGCGGCGGTCTGCAGGGCCGCGGACTCGGCCACGATCTCCCAGCTCGACGCCAGCAGGCGGGTCATGGCGTCGCGGGCGAACGTTGCAGGCCCGCAGCGCGTCCATGAGCGCGGCTTCGAAGCTTGGACACCCACCCGTACGACTGACGTGTGGCGGAGGGCATGGTCGCCGGTGCGCCTGATTGCAGATCGTCAGACATCAGCGGGACTGCACTTCGCAACTCCACGCGCACAACCGGTGCGACCCCCTCGCGATGCGGGGGATGCCGGTGTAATGTTCAAATTTAGGTCGACTAGTCCTCGGGGGAGGAATCATGGCTAGGACGCCTCGGTATCAGCCTGGCTACACGCAAAACCACTGGTGGCGGCGCCGCCGCTGGTGGGGCGGCGGCTGCCGCCGCCGTCGCTGGTGGGGCGGCTGGGGCGGCGGCTGGTGGTGGTAAACCAGCCCTGCCAGAAGCTGGCGGCACAGCCGCCAACCGTTGATTGATCACCTTCGGCCCGAACTTGCGCCGACGAGTTCCGTTCATCCACCCGCAAGTTCGGGCCGGATCAGACTTCATCGTCCGCAGGATGGCCGTCTCGGGCTTGTCGTCGAGCGCGGCCGGCATTCTTCTCCAAACTCGGCCCACTCCACTGCGCACGTTGTCTCACAGTGCTGACCGCTCCGGCGCGCCGCGACGGCACGAAGAGTCGAGGGCCTGGAATCTGCCCCGAACGAGCCGTTCAACCACTCGGTGAGCCATTCGGCAAGGGTCATGTTCTGCGCCACCAATGACGTGCGGTCCACGCTCTTGACCGCATCTGAGCTGAGATAGGGACCCATCGGATCCCACAGCCACATCGGCCCGGCCGGATCACGGCAGTCCACCAGCGACCATATCGCTGACCCCCAGTCGCAGAGCCACACCAGACCGGAAGGGACGAAGGGGTCGGGACCCGCGTTCCATGCCGCGTGGCATTCGACGACGTCAGCCGGCTGAGCAGTGCCCGTGACCGGCACACCGAGGATGCCGCCTCCAGGCCCCAGCCCTCCGTTGGCAACCTCCAGGTACACCCGGCGAAGCAGTGGCGGCAAGCGAAGACCCATTGCCCGTTCCGCCTCGTCGACTGCCGCTGGAGACGCGGTCGCAGTCGTGCCGGGCAGCCTGGACATCGCCCCAATGATCTCGTCGTCGGTCAGCGGGTCCGGCGGGTCGTACTCCAATTCCCCGGGGCGCACATCGAACGCCGCCCGCCGCTCGGACACGGCCACCAAGCCGCCGGTTTCGAAGGCCTTTTCCAGATTCCCGTCGAGGGACTCCGTGAGCCATTCGGCCAGGACCATGTTCTGGGGGCTCAGCGGAGATTCCTCGGCCAGGTCGGAATCATCGATGTTCGGATCCCACACCCATACGGGTCCGGCCGGATCACGGAACTCCACCACCGACCAGATCCCGTCGCCCCAGTCGAAAAGCCATAACATTCCAGGCCATTCGTCCCGCGTGCTTTCATATATCTCGAGAATGTCGGCCACGTCGGAATGGTGCTCGTGTTCGCTGCAGGCTACCCCGAGAATTCCGTCCCGCGGGCCGAAACCCCCATTGGCCACTTCAAGGTAAAGCCGGCGGAGCAATGGTGGGAGCGGGTGGCCGATCACCTCCTCCACTTGGGCGACCGCTTCCGGCGATGCGGGAGCCGAAGAATTCGAAAGCGCACGAAAAGCCTGGACGATCTCATTCTCTGTCATGGTCATCATTCTTGGATAGGCCGGTCGACGGAGTCAGGGAAGCGTCCAGGCCGTGGGGCTCCACGGCCCGGTTTTGGGCGCTCGGCCCTCCGCGACCTTCCCTGAGCATTCCGGCGACACAAGCCTTCCAGGTCATCATCGTCGCGACCATATTCATCCCTCGGTTACCGAAAAGACCTCTGGCAGCCTTGAGGAACTGCGAGTCGATGACCTTTCCGCCGATCATTTCCGTTCGTTCCGGCGAGGACATTCTTCTGAGGGTCGCCGATGAACCTGTTCAGCCGGTCCGCGCAAATCCTGCCGCATATCCGGACGGTTGAGAAGGCGCTCTTGACGGTGGCTATCCAGCCTCCCAGGTCCCTGATCTGCGCTTTGACGTCGGCCCGGCTCGGCGTGACCGTTCACATACCCTCGATGCGCTCGGCCCGCCTTGTATACCTGAACGCCCAGCGTGGCCAGTTGCTTCTTGAGCTCGACAGGCAGGCCTCCCTGGCTGGTGAACGCGACGATTCTCGGGACGGGGCCGTATTTCGTCTCCACGACGACTTCGGCCAGGACGACGGTGAGCCTCGAGCACTGAGCGCGCCGACCCACGGGGCGATCACCCAAGCCCGACAGCGCCTGGGAACCGAGGCGGTCAAAGAGGTGTTCCAGCAGATCGCCTGGCCCGCGGCAACCGAGTGGGGCGCCTGGCTGAACCGCCGGCGGGTGATGGCGATCGACGGGTTCGTCGTGGACCTGCCCGACACCGAGGCCAACGGCGCCGAGTTCGGCCGCGACAGCGCGGGCGGTTACGAGACCGCCTTCCCCCAGGCCCGGGTGGTCGCCATCAGCGAGTGCGCCAGCCACGCCATCGTGGCCGCCGACGTGGCGGGTTGCTGGGCCGGCGAGCGCGCTGGTCGCCGCCGGTCATCAGCTCGCGAACCACACCTACACCCGCTCCACCGTGGCCGAGGAGGTCGAGCGCACCGACAGAGCCATCCGTGCGGCCGGCCAGCAAGGCGACATCCCGTTCCGTCCGCCGACCGGTAGGGAATTGCTGATCCTGCCGCTGTACCTGGCCCACAACCAGCGGCACACGGTCATGTGGAGCCGGACTCGGGCACGACCCCCACCGCCGCCGAGATCGTCACGGCAGTGCGCGAGCAGACCAGGCCAGGGTCGATCATCTTGCTCCATCCGTGGTACGCCAGCGGGACGAACACAGTCCTGGTCACCGGCCTCCGCGACCAGGGCTACCGATTCGTCACAGTTTCCGAACTGCTCGCTCTGCAGGGGCGTTGACGCGAGTTGCTCGAACTGCCGCCGCACCTGTCAGTGAGGGTCGGCGGAATCATGACCCCGCACTTCGGCGTAGAGGCCTCTCGGTCAGCCGCCGGGTTGGGCGGCTCGCGACCGCGAAGCCGCCGCCGGTCGCCCTCAGGGTGCTGTCGGTCAGTACTTCTTGATGGCGTAGTCGTGGCCGGTGGCCCTCTGGTGAGTGGCCGGGCAGTGAGCCTTCGAGTACGAGCCGACATAAACCCAGGGGCCTCGAGCCTTGGTGGTGACCCGTCCGTTGGTGCATGTCGCGATGGCCTGAACATATCCGCCCCCGCCCGTGCACTTGGCCCAGGTGTAGTAGTACTTTCCGGCGGAGGGGTAGCCGTATCCGCTTGTGCATCCGGACGGGAGGGGCTCGGCGTTCGCGACCCCGGGAGTGAGAGAGACAACCGCAGCGGCGGCGATCATCGTGAGTGTCATGATCTTCATGAGGCGACATCCTAGGCGCGATCACCGCAAAGAATGACGAAATCCCCCAAACCATGGCCTGCTCTGCGCGGCCGTGCTGCACATGGCACGCACCTCCAAGCCCCTGGGCAAGCATGTCACGTGGACGGCCGTCGACATGGCGCCCGGCTCGCCGGTCACCGAGAAGCACGTCGACGACGGCCTGACCGTGGCCCAACTGCGCGAGGCGGCCGTCACCATGAGCGACGGCACCAACCCGATGGCCTGTAGCCGTGAGATGAGCTGGGTGACATCGTTGCGGTTGCCGCCGGTCAGGTGCCGTGGCGACGAGGTACGGCAGAGCCGCGATGTCCTCCCTGGTGACGGCATAGGAGTCGTCCATATCGACCGAGTAAGCGGCCATCGGACCAGGACTGGCCATCGGAAGTGCGGGCTCGCTGCAGGGGCGGGGCGCCGAGGCGCCTCACCGGCCCTCGTGATCCTTGGCGCGGAAGGTGTGGCGGTAGGCCATGGGCGAGACGCCGATCGCGGCGGCCAGGTGCTGGCGCAGCGAGGCGCCGCTGCCCAGGCCCGCTTCGGCCGCGACGCGGTCCACGGGCAGATCCGTGGTCTCCAGCAGCCGCCTCGCGTGCTGGAGGCGTTGCTGGGTGAGCCACTGGAGCGGGGTCATGCCCCCGGGCCAGCACCAGGGACAGTTCCTCGGGCAGCCAGTCCCTGTCACGGTCGGGGCCGCACGTGAACGGCGGGATCACCAGCGTGTCGGCGGTCTCCACGACCTCGCCGCCGTGCTGGACGGCGAGCGCGAAGTCGACGTTCGTCAGGACGGGGCCACCGTCCAGGCTGCAGGTGATGACCTCGTACAGCGGCTCGCCCTGCGCCCCCACCGCGGTCCCGAAGATCCGGACCGGGATGCTCAGCTCGAAGGGGTAGACGCCATCGAGGGCCAGGACGACGACACGATGCATGGCCAGATCCTTCCATACATTGGCTATCTGGCCACTCGTGGCGTCCCTGGGCCATTGGGCACGCTTGTCCCGTCAGCGAGATCAGACAGTGAAGGAACGGACATGATGCGCGCTATCGGTCAGGACTCTTTTGGCGGGCCCGAGGTGCTGAAGGTGATCGATGTGGAGCGGCCGGTGCCTGGACCCGCCGAGGTACTGGTCAGGGTGCGTGCTGCCGCGGTCAACCCGACCGACGTCTGGCACCGGGCCACTGGTGGTCTCGCCGGCGGCGAGGCGCCGGTCAGGCTGGGCTGGGACGTGTCCGGCGTCGTGGAGGCCGTCGGGCCGGGCGTGACCACCCTTGAGCCAGGTGAGGAGGTGTTCGGCCTGCCGCGCCATCCGCTGCCGGCCGGAACGTACGCGGAGTACGTCACTTCGCCCGCGCGGCGCCCACGTCATCGGCACCGCGCGCTCGCTCAAGCACGACTTCGTGCGGGAGCTGGGCGCCGACGAGGTCATCGACTACACCCAGGTCGACTTCACCGCCGCGGCCGGCGACATCGACGTGGTGATCGACACCATCGGTGGCGAGTACGGGCCGCGCTCGCTGCGGACGCTGCGCCCGGGCGGCATCGTCGTGTCGCTCGCCTCGCCGGCCGAGGGCTACCTGGCGGCGGAGGCGCGCCCGCTGGGGCTACGCGCCGCCTTCATGATCGTCGAAGCGGACCAGGCGGGCATGCGGGAGATCGCCTCGCTGGCCGCCTCCGGCCGCCTGCGCCCGCGAATCGAGGCGACGCTGCCCCTGGAGCGGGCAGGCAAGGCCCACGAGCTCGCCGAGAGCGGGCGCACCAGAGGCAAGATCGTCCTGATCGTCGGCTGACGGACCGCGCGCGGTGGGCGCCAGGAGCCAGGACGCTGACGAAGGCTAGATCCAGCCCCGTTCCTTGGCGCGGGCGCCGATCTGGAACCTGTTGGCGGCGCCCAGCCTGGCCATCAGGTCCGCGACGTGGCCGCGGAAGGTGCGCACGGACACGCCCATCGCCCGCGCCGCCACCTCGTCCTTGCCCAGCCGATCGAGCAGGTCGAGCACCTGCTTCTCGACGGGGCTGGGGTCGGCCGCGTCGGGTTCGAGGTCGGTCGCCCTGCTCCAGGCCTGCTCGAAGAGCCCGATCAGCGTCACGACGATGCCGGGCTGCCTGATCGCCAGAGCGCCGGCGGCCGGATTGCCCGGCTCGATCGGCACGAACGCCGTCTCGCGGTCGATGATGAGCAGGCGCTGGATCGGCTCGTCGATCACCCGGTGGCGGTCCCCGGCCCGGTGGATCTCATGGAAGTAGGCGGCCACCGCCGGATCGTCCAGCGTGCTGCGGTGCACGATGGACCGGTGGCGGACGCCTGCCTTGAGCTCGGCCAGGGCCCGTTCCCTGACCCGAGGATCCACCTGCGACCTGTAGGGATGCATCGTCGACGTCGGCGGTATTGGAGCCCTGATGGCGCAGGAAGTAGCGGTAGACCTGCTCTTCGCGCGGAGAGATCCCGAGGGCCGCCAAGCTCATGCGGAAAATCTAGCGATCTCTGCATGTTGCTGCGAGAACACCCGAAAAGCATGCAACAACCTGAAAGCCGGTCATCTTGGCAGCCTTTGTCCCGCTGCGCCAGGGTGACCATCGTCGCCGCGCGCCCGTCATCGCCGTCGAACCCGCGCCCGGGAACCGTTCCCGAGGCCGGGCCCCTCCTGACCGATGACCTGGCCGCCCGACGCCCACAGCATCCGCCGGCCGGCGCGATGAACATCCATATTGATCAAGGAGAACGACCATGACCTCACGTGATCTGACGCTCGTCCTGGGTGGCACGGGCAAGACCGGACGGCGGGTGCTGGAGGGACTGACCCGGCGCGGGGTGCCGGTGCGTGCGGGCACGCGCGGCGGCGACAGACCCTTCGACTGGCAGGACCCGGCCACCTGGGAGCCGGCGCTGCAGGACGTCCGCGCCGTCTACGTCTCCTACTACCCGGACCTGGCGGCGCCCGGCGCGCCCGAGGCGGTCGGCGCCTTCAGCAGGCTCGCGGTGGACGGCGGGGCCAGGCGCCTGGTGCTGCTGTCCGGCCGGGGCGAGGAGGAGGCCCAGGACAGCGAGAAGCTGCTGCAGGATTCCGGCGCCGGCTGGACGATCCTGCGCGCGGCCTGGTTCAACCAGAACTTCAGCGAGAGCTACCTGCTGGACCCGGTGGTGGACGGAGAGGTGGTCCTGCCGGCCGGCGAGGTGCCCGAGCCGTTCGTCGACGCCGACGACATCGCCGACGTCGCCGTCGCGGCGCTCACCGACGCCCGCCACATCGGCGAGATCTACGAGCTGACCGGGCCCAGGCTGCTCACCTTCGCCGACGCCGTGGCCGACATCTCCGCCGCCACCGGCCGCCGGATCGGCTACCAGCAGGTGGCCGCCGACGACTACGCCGCCGCGCTGGCCGGCGCGGGGGTGCCCGAGGACGTCATCGGCCTGCTGCTGTACCTGTTCACCACGGTGCTGGACGGCCGCAACGCCCACCTGGGCGACGGCGTGCAGCGCGCTCTGGGCCGCTCGCCCCGCGACTTCGCCGACTTCGCCCGCCGTACGGCCGCCACCGGCCTCTGGAACCAGCGCTGACCACCACGGCCTCGCCGGTCGCCCGACCCGCGAGGCCGTCGCCATCCTGGCGTGGATAGTGGAACGCCGCCGATGTCGCCGGCAACCTGCTGCTGCGGGTGGGTCAGTGCTCCCAGGCGGCGGCGCCGCGCAGGAGGTGATGGTCCGACATGCCCGGGGTGCAGGCCGCCGCGTCACCGCGGACGCTGGTGAACCAGTAGTAGCTCAGGAAGATGTAGTCGATCTTTCCGGGTTCGCCGACCTTGGGCGAGCATCCTTTCTCGGCGGTTGCCTCACCGCTTCGGCAGCGGTCCTGGTCCTGGCCGCACTCGGTCCCGGTGAAGTAGTCCTTGTCGTTCTCGTCGACCTCCTGGAAGACGCCGTGACCGCCCGTGTGGTCGTAGAGCGGGTCGAGGATGTCGTCCTTGGGCTTGACGTTGAAGTCTCCGGCCAGCACCACCGGGTCGCCCTGACCGGCGAAGCCCTCGGTGAGGAGTGCGACGCGCTCGACCTGGATCTTGGCCGTCGCCGTGTGGTAGTCGATGTGCGTGTTGCAGGCACGGACCATACGGCCGGTGACCGACGCCCGGGCGCACAGCATGATCCGGTTCTCGACCGAGTTGTTCGGGTCGACCTCCGGAAGCGGATGGACGGTGCGGGAGCCGTTGTTGATCGTCCCGACACCTCCCTTCGCGAAGATCACCAGGCCGAAGCGGTGATCCGTACCCCATCGCGAGCATCCGGCGGTCGACGGCCCTGCCGGCAGGGCCGCTGCCCAGACGGAGTCGTACGCGGGTCCGTCGGAACGGTTCCGGAGGCGGTCACGCAGGAGCGTCCACTGGTTGTAGCAGACCTCCTGGAGCATCACGAGGTCGGCGTCCCAGTGGTCCATGGCCTTGACGACCTGGTCACGCCACGCGGTCGTGGAGTTCCCGTAGATGCCGGCGCACTGGCTCGCAGCGCCACAGACGTTGTAGGAGATGAACCTCGGCCGCGGCCAGTTGTCGGCATCGGGAGTGTCCGCGTCCAGCGCTCGCTCGGCAACGTCATCCTGGTCAGGCCCTAAAGGGAGCACGTCAGGTCGCCCGAGGGCCAGCGCCTCTCAGGCGACCTGACCTGTAGTGATAGTTCGGTACGGCAGGGCCGCACGCTCCGCCGAATCACTCTCGTCTTCACCAGCCAGGAGTGGCACGGGTCTCGTCAAAGGTGCTGTCCGGGTGGCGGATGTGGTTGGCGCGTCTGGCACACGGCGCGAGGCTGCCGGAAACGTCACGACAGCCGTGCAGATCGAACCCGCCTATCCGGTCACGTGAGCCCGCATGCGGTCAGGAAGCTCGCTTCGCTGTACGGCTCTTGTTGCCATTCGGCGCACAAAGGCGTCCACCGCCCGACAGTATGACGTGGAGCCTTCCGGTACAGACCGGATCCTCGCTCGCGCACCATCGGCAACGTCCGTAAATGATCGGGAGACTTCATGCGCGCGCTTCCTTCCATCGTGGCGGCGGCCCTTACCTTCCTCCTCACCTGTACGGTCGCCCCCTGGCCGGCTGCCGCCTCCACCGCGACCCTGCCGGGCGGCAAGGCCACCTACGTCGTCTCGCAAGGACACCTGAAAGCCGCATCCAGCCGGAACTGGGTACGACTCGGCAGCTACCGATTCGCCGCCGACGGCACGGTGACCGCGGCCCTGTATCTGTGGTGGCAACGCCATCCCGAGGCCAGGCAGCGCACCGGCACCATCCCCGACTCAGGCTGCACCACCAAGGCAGGCGGTTCGCAATCGCGCCCCCGTACCTGCGAGGTGCTCACCGCCGGGGGCTTCACCGGCGCCCCCGATGAGAACCGCACCGGGACATACACCGTGTCAGGCAACGTGGTGAGCATTCGGTGGAAGATCGCCCAGACGTGGACCGAGCAGTGGTACGTGCGGCCCTCCCCCGACGGCAAGCTCGCTCGTCTGGACCTCAAGGACAGCACCCTGGCCACCCACGGTTACGGATACGGCAGCAACGCGGCGCTCGGCACCAGGCGCGCGATGAGTTCGGTGAAGGCGTTCTCCGGTGCGCTCAGGCAGGATCTGACGAGCTGGGCGGGCGGCAAGATCGTCAACTCCAGCGGGCAGAGGTTCGCCCATTCCTCCTTCCGCACCTGCGCCGACACCACCTGGTGCCTGACCTACTTGCAGCCGTCGTCCAGGGGCGCCTGCCAGAAGTCGGGCGGCTGCCCCAAGTACGGGGGCGGGACGCGCGCGAACGTGAGCTCCATCCAGTACTACCTCACGAAGATCTCCAATTCCGATCGCCGCGACACGTTGTGGCACTGGTGCACCTGTCTGGCGATGGAGCGCGGCGAGTTCTGTTACACCGGCAACTCCCACGTCAAACCGCTCATGCAGATCATCGACGACAAGGGCGCCTTCCGCGGGTGGGTCGGCGTCGAAGCCTCCTTCTCACCCGGTTCCAGGGCCGCGGACATGATGGCGGTGTTCCGCATCACCGACTTCCGCTGACCAGCCGTCCTGACAGAGCACCGCCTGACTGACCTGATCGTGGCTCCTGCTGATCTCCGGCAGCCGCGCGAAGACGCTCCCTCGCTTGCGCAGGTACTTGCCGAAGACGTCCTCGGCTCGGGCGACGCTGGCGGCCGCTAGCGGCAGCGTCCTGAGTGCCCCCATCATGGCCCGGTAGACGCTCGCCACACTGCCGGCCCGAGGGTCGGCCTCCAGGTGCTCGCGCCAGGCGTCGGCGTAGCGGCTCAGCTCGTCGCCTCACATTCCGGTGGGCTGCGTCGTCGGACTACTGAAACCGGCGCACTGGAACGAAGAAACGGAGAATGCGATGACTTCGAATGATGCCGAGGTTAGGGCTCTCTTGGAGAGCCGAGTCGATGCCAGCCAGGCGAAGGACATCGATCGACTCATGTCACATTATTCTTCCGACATCGTCTATTACGATGTCGTCCCCCCTCTCCAGTTCGCGGGAACCGATGAAGTCCGCCGCAACTTCGTGCGGTGGTTCGATGAATACGACGGCCCCATCGGCCTGGAAACGCACGACCTGACCATAGCGACGAGTGAAGACGTCGCGTTCGCGCACATGCTCCACCTGAACTCCGGCACGCGCAAGAACGGGCCCAAGAGTGCGATATGGGTACGGTCAACCGTTTGTTGCCGACGGTCAAGCGGCACGTGGTTGATCACGCACGAGCACATCTCAGTGCCGATCAACCCGCAGAACCTTCAAGCCTGGTTTCCGCCGGGGATGTGAGCCGGCCTGATCGATGGTGATCCTCCGCGGCCAGGGAGCCGAGGTAGAGCTCGGCCACCTTGGGATCGTGCATGAGATCGGCTCCCGTCCCGGTGTAGGCGTTGCGCCCCTGGTCCAGCACGTACCCGCGGTCGCAGATCTCCAGGCAGCGGCGGGCGTTCTGCTCCACGATGACCACCGCCACGCCGGCGCGCTTGATCCGATGCACGTTGAGGAACACCTCGTCCGTTCGATGCGGTGACAGCCCGGCCGACGGCTCGTCCAGCAGCAGCACCGATGGCTCGGCCATCAGCGCCCTGGCCATGGCGACCGTCTGCCGCTCGCCGCCCGACAGCCCGCCCTCCCTGCGCCTGAGCAGGCGCTCCAGGCCGGGGAAGATCTCGGCGACCGCCCCGAAACGCGCGGCGAACGCCTTGGGCCGCTGAAAGGTGCCCAGCTCCAGGTTCTCCTGCACGGTCAGGTCGGTGAAGACGTTGGCACTCTGCGGGACGAAGCCGACGCCGCGCCCGACCAGCCGGTCGGGACGCATCCCGGTGATGTCCTCGCCGTCCAGGGTGATCGTCCCCGAGCGTACGGTGACCATGCCGAAGATGGCTTTGAGCAGGGTGGACTTGCCCGCGCCGTTCGGCCCGATGATGCCGACCACCTCGCCGGCCGCGGCGACCAGGTCGCAGCCGTTGAGGATGTCGACGTTGGGCAGGTATCCGGCCACGAGCCGGGAGACCTCGACGCTCACCGCTCCTCCTCGATCAGCTCGCGCAGGCTGGTGCCGTGGTGGGCGCCCAGGTAGGCGTCGACCACGGCGGGGCTGGCCAGCACCTCGCCAGGGGTGCCCTCGGCGATGACTCGGCCCTCCGCCATGACGATCACGTGGTCGGCCACGAAGCGGACCATGTGCATGTCGTGCTCGATGAACAGCACCGTCATACCCTGCGCCTTCAGCTCCAGGATGTGGTGCAGCAGCTCCTGCGTCAGGGCCGGGTTGACGCCGGCCATCGGCTCGTCCAGCATCACCAGCTCCGGCTCGTTCATCAGCGCGCGGGCCATCTCCAGCAGCTTGCGCTGCCCGCCGGACAGCGAAGCGGCGTAGTCGTGCGCCTTGGCGTCGAGCTTGAAGCGGGCCAGCAGCTCCATCGCCCGCGCGGCGTCGCGCTCGCGCTGGGCCTTCCAGGTGAAGGGCAGCAGCGCGGCGCTCAGCCGTTCACCGCCCTGGCGCCTGGAGCCCAGCATCATGTTCTGCAGCACGGTCAGCTTGCCCAGCACCCGGGTCAGCTGGAAGGTGCGCACCATGCCCATCCTGGCCACGCGGTACGGCGGCAGGCCGGACAGCCGCCGGCCGTTGAAGGTCCACACGCCTCGATGCGGCCGGTCGAAGCCGGTCAGCAGGTTGAACAGGGTCGTCTTGCCCGCGCCGTTGGGCCCGATGAGGGCGGTGATGGCGCCTCGGGGCACCTCCACGTGCTCGACGTCCACGGCCGTGACACCGGCGAAGTGCCGGTGCACGCCGTCGGCCACGAGGATCGCGTCACCTGGCATCGAAGGACACCTCCACTCTGTTGCCGAGGATGCCCTGCGGGCGGAAGACCACCAGCAGCACCAGGGCCACACCGACCAGGAAGAAGCGCACCATGCTGCCCTGGGTGACGTCTCGGAACAGGCCAGCGGCCACGCCCAGGCCGACCAGCTCGTCGGTCAGGCGCATGACCACCCAGAAGACCATGGAGCCGAGGATCGGCCCCAGCACGGTGGCCGCGCCGCCGAGGATGAGCATCGTGTACATGTTGAAGGTCATCCGGCCGGCGAAGTCGAAGGGCTGCACCGAGGTGGGCTGCACGTACAGGATCCCGGCCAGCGCGCCGGCGCAGCCGCCCAGCACCAGGGCCTGCAGCTTGTACAGGGCGACGTTCTTGCCGAGGCTGAGCATGGCCTGCTCGTCCTCGCGGATGCCCTTGAGCACCAGCCCCCAGGGGCTGCGCACCAGGGCGAAGACGCCGGAAGCGACGAGCGCGACGACGGCCCAGTCCACGGTGGCGATCCACAGGTCCACCGAGGTGAAGGTCCATGGACCCAGGTGGATCAGGCCGGATGGGTAGGGGTTGGCGTCCTTGAGCCAGCCCGAGTACCTGTTGTACAGGCCGTTGGCGCCCCCGGTGACCGAGGCGAACGCGCTGGAGTTGAGCGCGAAGCGGATGATCTCGGCCGCGGCGATGGTCACGATGGCCAGGTAGTCGGCGCGCAGCCGGAGCGTCGGCAGGCCCAGCAGCAGCGCGCAACCCGTCGCCAGCAGCAGCGTCAGCGCGATGGCAAGAGGCGCCGGCAGCTCGAGCACCACGACCGACAGCGCGAAGCCGTACCCGCCGATGGCCACGAAGCCCGCCTGGCCGAAGTTGACCAGCCCGGTGAAGCCGAAGTGGATGTTGAGGCCGATCGCGGCCAGCGCGTAGGCGGCCGTGGTCGGGGTGATGAGCTCGCGAAGCGAGTTGAGAAGGACGTTCACCCGACGCGCTCCCGTCGCCCGAAGATTCCTTGCGGCCGCACCAGCAGCACCACGATGAGGATGGCCAGGCCGCCGGTGTACTTCATGTCCGTGGGGATCCACAGCACCAGCAACTCGGTGCACAGGCCGACGACCAGCGCGCCGGCCAGGGCGCCGCTGACGACCCACACCAGCCGGGTCACCGAGCCGACGTCGATGCCGGTGACGGCGGCGAGCGGGCTGTTGTCAGAGATCGCGCGTACGGCCTTGCCGAGCCGGCCGCGCTTGAGCCACAGCCCCACGGCCACCAGCACCGCGACGCTGATGGCCATGCTCGCGTAGTTGGTGGCCGGCATGGTCACCGGGCCGAGGGTGACGACACCCCAGTCCTCGCGCGAGATCGCCTGGGCGGCGTTGCCGTAGAAGAACTGGATCGCGCTGCGCAGGGCCAGTCCCACACCGATGCTGGCGATCATCAGCGTGACCAGCGAGACGCCCCGGCGGCGCAGCGGCCGCCACAGCGCCAGGTCCTGGGCGTAGCCGAACGCGGCGCCGGCCACGGTGGCCAGCACCATCGCCGCCAGTAGCGGCAGGCCGAGCACCGAGGCGAACAGGAAGCCGATCACGCCGCCGAAGGTGACGTTCTCGCCGTGCGCGAAGTTGGTGAAGCGGGCCACGCCGAACACCAGCGACAGCCCGATCGCCGCGATGGCGATCAGCAGGCCCAGGTTGAGCCCGGCGGCGGCGCGCTGCGCGAGCTGGGTGCCCAGCGTGTCGCGGCCGGCCTGGTCGGTGACGTCCTGGTCGGTGGAGAGGACGATGTTCTGGATCTTCAGCGTGGTCGGGTCGTCGCGCAGCTCTCGCGTCACCTCCAGATCTCCGGCCGAGATCCGGTAGCTGCCCGGGCCTGGCACCGCGATGGGTCCCCAACGGCCGGCGTCGTCGGTGACGTCGCCGCCGAGGACGGTGCCGCCGGTGCTGATCTGTACGGTCACCCCGGCGACCGGCTTTCGCGTGCCGTCGCGCAGCAGGCCCCGAAAGCCCCACTCATCGGACGCGGTGGCCAAGGCGGGCACGGCCGTGGCGAGGATGGCCACCACCACGGCCACCACCACGACCGGCAGCAGTCTGTACGGTCTCACGTGTCCCGGGCCTACTTCTTGACCGCGTACGTGCCGTCGTCGCCGTAGACCATGAGCTGGTAGCTGGTCTCGGTGATGTCGTTGTCGGCGCCGAACTTCAGCCCGCCGCTGAGCCCGTCGTAGTCGGCGCTCTTGCCCGCCTTGATCAGGGCCAGGCAGTCGGCGAAGGTGGTGCACTGCGCTGCCGTTCACGCTGCTGACCTGGGCGCAGACGCACGTGTCCGCCTCCATGACGGTGGTGCTGTCGGCCACGACACCGATCTTCGTCTTCCTGCTGGCCTGGCGCAGGGAGGGCGCGGGAGTCCTGCGGCCGGCTGGGATCGTAGTGGCCTTCCTCGGCGTCGCCGCCCTGTCCGGTCCGGACGGCGGCGGCGAGCCGGGGTGGCAGCTGGCCGTGGTGGCCTCGTCGGCCATCTTCGCCTGCGGCAACGTCTACACCGGGCGGCGCCTGGCGCACCTGGACCCGGCCGTCATCGCGGCCGGCCAGATCGGCACCGGGGCGCTGTGGCTGCTACCGGTCACGGTGCTGTCGGGGCAGTTCGGCGTGGCCGGCGCCGGGCCGCTGGCGGTGGCGGCGGTGCTGGAGCTGGGGTTGCTCGCCTCGGCCGCTGCCTACCTGCTCTACTTCCGTTTCATCCTGCTGTGGGGGTCGGGCGCAACCTCGGTCAACACCTACCTGCAGCCGGTCGTCGGGCTGCTGCTTGGCGTGCTGGTGCTGGGAGAGGAAACTGACAGGGCGGCAGTGGGCGGCGCTCGGGGTGGTTCTGGCGGGCCTGGCGCTGTTCGGCTGGGCGACGCTCAGCGCCCGCGCCCCAGCCGCAGCAGCACGGCCCCGTCACGGAGCTCCCACGAACTGACCGGCCAGGCCCTGGCGGGCAGCCGGGTGCCGGCGCGGGTGGTGTAGGCGGCGACCTCGACCAGAGTGCCGTGCGGTCCCGACAACAGCTCGGCACTCACCTCCACGCCGTCGGACAGGCGCAGGTGCAGGGCGGCGGGCTCGGGCGCGGCCAGGCCGTCGACCCGCACGACCGCGCCGGGGAACAGGTGGGTGTGATCCGTCCACGCCGGGCGAGCTTCCATGATCTCCAGAGTACGGCGGGGCGGCGGGCACGCCGAAGCAGCCACACCACGGCGGGCGGATCGAAGCGGGCCCTTCCACAGGCGGGCGAGCCGAAGCGGCCCCTTCCACAGGCGGGCGAGCCGAAGCGGCCCCTCCACAGGCGGGCGAGCCGAAGCGGCCCCTCCACAGGCGGGCGAGCCGAAGCGGCCCCTCCACAGGCGGGTGGGCCGAAACGGCCCCTCCACAGGCGGGTGCGTCGGGCGGCTCAGCCGAGGCCGACAGCGGCGGCGATGATGCGCGCGGTGTTGCGCACGTGCTCGCGCCACCCGCGCCGCACCCTCGCCATCCCCGGCACGCAGCGCGGCGACCAGCTCCCGGTGCTGCTTGTTGACGATCTCGTCGTCGGCCGGGGTGAAGACCACCGGCTGGGACAGGTTCCAGTAGGCGATCTTGGTGCGCCGATGGAACTGCGCGATCAGCGCGTTGCCCGCCTCCTCGGTGATGATCTCGTGGAACTCGTTGTTCAGCTCGTTGAGCCGCAGCCGGGAGATGCGCGCGTCCTCCATGAGCGTCATGAGCTCGTCGAGGCGGGCCAGCCGGTCGCCGCCGAGCCTGGTGGCGGCCAGGAACGCGGCCTCCGCCTCGATCCCGGCCCGAGCCTCGATGATCTCCAGGATCTCCTCGGGCGCGTGGTCCCTGACGATCCACCCCTTGCGCTGCTCGACCAGGCCTTCCTGCCGCAGCCGCAGCAGCGCCTCCCGCACCGGAGTCCGGCTGACCTCCAGTTCCTCGGCCAGCTCCTCCTCCACCAGTCGGTGGTTGGGGCGGTAGGCGGCCGACAGAATGGCCTCGCGCAGCCGCTCATGCACCGTGTCCGCCATCAGCTCGGCGGTACGGCGATTCTTCCGATCGGCCATGACTCCCCGTCGGTCGCTGTATACAACCAAGTACACAGAAGCTATGTCACAAGCGCGGGCACCACGCAGGATCTCCTCGTTCACAGCCCCCTGCCCGCTCCCGCGACCACGACGTCGAGGCTCGCCTGGCAGACCGGCTCGGTCGCGGCCGTGTGCGTCATAGGGAACTCGTGCAGATCCACGGGCACGCCCGCCTCGTGCAGCGGGTCGTCGGTGCCGACCACGTTGACCGCCGGGGGTAGCCCGGCCAGGTCCTCAGCGAGCTGGACCGAGGACGCGCTTCCGGTCCTCCTAGGGGTTCATGCCCGAGTCCAGCCAATTCTGAAAGGTCGCCACATTGCCTTCACCCCACGCCCCGTCGCACGGCATCTCACCGGCAATCAGTTTGGCGAGGATTCTTTGGCCATTGTGCCAGACATCGTCATAGGACCACAGGTCAAAGTGGTCAAGCATAGCCTGCCGGTCCTTTTCCCGGAAGAGCGGCTTGATGTCGGCGGCGAAACTGGGTGCTGTTTCCATGCCAGGATTGTTTCCGGATTTCGAGCTCCTGCAAACCGCCGGCACAGCATTCCGTGGCTCCGCTCCCATGGCAGGCCAGGGTAGGTATATGGCGTGTTGTCCGCATTTTTCCGAACAAAGTGAAATTTGACCACTAATTTGCACTTTTGCGGATGGTGTCGAGAAGGCGCTGCGCCATACCGTGGCGACCCGTGAGCTCTATTGAAGCGGTGGTGGAAATCGCGGTCCCGGTGCGCACCGCGTACAACCAGTGGACCCAGTTCAAGAGCTTTCCGCGATTCATGACCGTGGTGAAGAGGGTCGAGCAGGTCAGGCCCGCGCTCACCCGCTGGGTCATCGGCGTCGGACCGATGCGCCGCGAGTTCGTGGCGGAGATCGTGGAGCAGCAGCCTGACTCGCATGTGGCCTGGCGGAGCCTGGACCGCAGTCCCTGTCATCGGGGTGAAGTGTCGTTCCGCCCCACCGCATCGGGAGGTACCACGGTCACCGTACGAATACAGCTCAAGCCGCGTGGTGGCGCAGTCCTCCTCATGAACACCGCTGGAGTCACCCGCCGTGTGGTCCGGCGGGAACTCGGGCACTTCAAGGAGTTCATCGAGGGACTGGGGGAAGAGGGCGGGGCCTGGCGGGGGGCCATCCGCGACGGACGCGTACTGCCGGTCGAACCGGAACCGCCAAGGTGCCGGGTACCGACCTGGCCCGTCGGCTGACCCCGCGAGCCGGAAGAGCCGACCCCGCGAGCCGGAAGAGCCGACCCCGTGTGCGGAAGAGCTGACCCCGCGTGCCGGAAGAGACGAGTGAGAGGCGACCTGATGCCGAAGCCAACGGGCGACGAGCCGAAAGATCCGCTCACCGTGACGCCGCCCAAGAAATGGGCGGCGGGAGTGCCGGCGGTGGTGCACGCGCTGGAGTACTCCCTGGAGCAGACGTCCCCATGGCGAGCCGGAGTGACGCTGCTGACCATGAACCAGGTGGACGGCATCGACTGTCCCGGCTGTGCCTGGGCGGACCCCACTCCAGGTCACAGGCATCGCAACGAGTACTGCGAGAACGGCGCCAAGCACATCAACGACGAGGCGACGACGCGGCGCGTCACCGCCGACTTCTTCCGCCGGCACTCGGTCTCCGAGCTGGGCCGGCAGTCCGACATGTGGTTGAACCACCAGGGGCGGCTCACCGAACCGATGGTCAAACGGCCGGGTTCCGATCACTACGAGCCGATCAGCTGGGATGACGCCTTCGGGCTGCTGTCCGAGGAACTGACGTCACTCGACTCTCCCGATGAGGCGGTCTTCTACACCTCGGGCAGAGCCAGCAACGAGGCCGCGTTCGTCCTGCAACTGTTCGCCAGGGCGCTCGGCACCAACAACCTGCCCGACTGCAGCAACATGTGCCACGAGTCCAGCGGTTTCGCCCTGCACGAGACCCTGGGCACCGGCAAGGGAACGGTCAGCCTGCACGACATTCATCACGCCGACCTGATCTTCCTGGTGGGTCAGAACCCCGGGACCAACCATCCGCGGCAGCTTTCCGCGCTGGAGCAGGCCAAGCTGAACGGCGCCCGCATCGTGGCGGTGAATCCGCTGCCGGAAGCCGGACTGCTGCGGTTCAAGAATCCGCAGCAGATAGGCGGGGTGATCGGACGCGGCATCCAGATCGCCGATCGTTTTCTCCACATCCGCCCCGGCGGCGACCTCGCGCTGTTCCAGGGCCTCAACCGGCTGCTGCTGGAGGCGGAGGACGCCGACCCGGGCCGCGTACTGGACCATGACTTCATCCGCGCCAACACCAGCGGTTTCGAGGAGTTCTCCCGGCACGCCCGCACCATCGACTGGACGGACGTCATCACCGCGACCGGACTGACCCGTGAGGCGATCGAGAAGGTCAGGGACGACGTCCTGCGCAGCGAACGCGTCATCGTCTGCTGGGCGATGGGGGTGACGCAGCACAAGCACGGCGTCGCCACCATCCGGGAGATCGTGAACTTCCTGATGTTGCGGGGAAACCTCGGCAGGGCGGGAGCCGGGGCCTGTCCGGTACGCGGGCACAGCAATGTGCAGGGCGACCGTACGATGGGCGTCTGGGAGCAGATGCCGGACTCCTTCCTGGACGCGCTCCAGCGGGAGTTCGGTTTCGACCCGCCTCGTGCCCACGGGTTGGACTCGGTGAACTCGATCAGGGCGATGAGAGAGGGCCGCGTCAGGTTCTTCCTCGCTCTCGCGGGCAACTTCGTCAGGGCCGCGCCGGACAGCGCGGTCACCGAGGAGGCCATGCGGAAGTGCCGCCTGACCGCCCACATCTCCACCAAGCTCAACAGGTCCCACACGGTGTGCGGCCAGACCGCGCTCATCCTGCCGACCCTGGGCCGCACCGAACGGGACATCCAGGCCGACGGAGAGCAGTTCGTCACCGTGGAGAACTCCATGAGCGAGGTGCACACCTCCCATGGACGGCTGAAGCCGGCCTCCAAGCTCCTGCTCAGCGAGGTCGCCATCCTGTGCAGGCTCGCCGGCCGTACCCTTGACGGCAGAGCCGACATCCCGTGGAAGCAGTTCGAGGCCGACTACGGCACGATCCGTGACCGCATCTCCCGCATCGTGCCGGGACTGCACGACTTCAACCGAAGGGTGGCCCGTCCCGGCGGCATCACCCTGCCGAACCCGGTCAACGAGGGGGTGTTCCCCACCCCCCAGGGCAAGGCGCTGTTCACCTGCAACGCCTGGCAGATGCCGTACGCTCCCGAGGGGCACCTGCTGCTGCAGACCCTGCGCTCCCACGACCAGTGGAACACCATTCCCTATACGCCCAACGACCGGTACCGAGGCATCCACGGAAGCCGCCGGGTGGTGCTCGTCAATCCGGCGGACCTGAGGGAACTCGGCCTGTCCGAGGGGCAGCACGTCGACCTGGTCAGTGTGTGGACCGACGACGCCGAGCGCCGTGCCGAAGACTTCGTGGTGGTCCCGTATCCGACCACCCGCGGCTCCGCCGCTGCTTACTATCCGGAGACCAACGTCCTGGTGCCGCTGGACAGCGTGGCCGAGAGCAGCAACCAACCGACCTCGAAGGGGATCGTCGTACGGCTGGAGCCGGCAAGCCCGCCGCCAAGATCGTGACGGACTCGTCGTGGCGCCCGCGAACCGCGGAGATCCGTGGTCCTCGCGGAGCCACATTGTCAGTGGGAACTGAGATCGTGCTTCCATGGGCGAACTGGTCGAGCGAGTCGACGAGCATGACCGCGTGGTGGGAGTGGTCGACCGAGGCGAGGCGGTGCGTCGAAACTGGCCGCATCGCATCGCGACGACGATCTGCCGTGACCAGGCGGGGCGAATCCTGGTGCTGCGACGGTCCGAGACGCATTTCCGATTCCCCGGTCACTACGACGTGATGGCCGGCGGCGCTGTGGACGTCGGCGAGTCGTATGAGGAGGCTGCGGCCCGGGAGCTGGTCGAAGAGTTGGGCGTCCGGGTGCCGGTGCGCTTCCTGTTCAAGTTCCTGTGCAGGGAAGGAATCAGCCCCATCTGGCTGGGTGTGCACGAGAGCGTCGTCGCGGAACCGCTGACCCCGGACCCGAGAGAGATCTCCTGGCGGAGCTGGCTGACGGAGGCCGAACTGTGCGGGGTCATCGATGAATGGCCGTTCGTTCCGGGAGGACGGGAAGCTCTGCGCCGATATCTCGGATCCGGGGCCGGCGGCAGCCGATGATCAGCGCGCCGGCCCACGACACAACGGCCGCTACACGGGCTCACCGCCGGAGACGACCTGCTTCCTGTTCCGGGAACGCATCTCCTCGTCGGCCTGCAGGCGGGCGAATCGCATGCGGAGGTCCGCCGGTCGCACGTACTGCTGTGCCTCGCTCAGCGCCTTCCGGCGGGAGTCGTCGTCCAGGTCGTGCTCGATGGACATGACCCGGGTCAGGAAAGCGGCGGCCTCCGTCAGCGCCAGGGCCGCATCAGAGACGTTTTTGCTGGGATCGGCGTGGGTGCGCAGCGAGTCGACGGCACGCCGCAGCAGAGTGGCGGCCTCATCCTGGCTCATCGGATCCCATCCCGGGTGGCGGCGCGTCCTTCGACCCGACGATCCCGTGCGGGGTCCAGCCCGGGCAGGCGATTCGCCTGGTGTGGTGGAACCCCGCGTTCGCGAGGCAGCTCTCGAACTGGGCCAGCGCGAGACCAGCGCCTCACCGGCAACGCCCGCTGTTCCATCGTTTGCATGACACCCGAGCCGCTGCCCACCAACGTGCGGATCGAGACCACCGCCTACTCCGTTCCCGCGGGCTACACCGGTTTCGTCGGGTACGGCGCGCGCGGCGGCGGCCACGGCAGGCACCGAGCCGGGGACCGTCTCGGCTTCCGCGTCGACCTTGCCTACGTGGACCAGGGCGAGGTGGTCTCTCGGTGCTCACCCATGACCGTCTCCGCCACCACGCCGGACATTCTCGCCAGAATCGCCGGTGCCACCGTCCCCTCCTGCTACTTCCCCTGGCACCACTACTCGACCGCCGGTTCCTGGATGTCCCTGCGCACCGGGTAGGCGCCCGGTACATCGATCCCGCCACCACACGACCGGCCCGTCTCGCGCCGACGGAAGACCGCCATGACGAGCGCGACGAACGCTGGATAGCGTGGAAGACAGCCCCCATGAACGCACCTGCGAAGTGGCACGCGTCGAGACACCACGCTCAAGGGGAGGTACCACCATGGCACCCAAGAGGACGGTGCACGTCCGAAGGGTCTACGAGGATCCGACGCAGACCGACGGCGCCAGGGTACTGGTCGACCGAGTGTGGCCCAGGGGAATGACCAAGGAGCGGGCCCACCTCGACGAGTGGTGCAAGCAGGTCGCACCGTCCACGGAGCTGCGCAAGTGGTACGGCCACGCCCCCGAGCGTTTCGCGGAATTCAGCCGCCGCTACCGGGCCGAGCTCGAAGATCCCCAGCACGCGGACGCGCTGGCTCACCTGCGCGACCTCGCCAAGGACGGAACTCTGACCCTGCTCACCGCGACCAAGCATCCGGAGATCAGCGAAGCCGAGGTGCTCGCCGAACTACTCCGAGGCTGACCCTCCCCAAGCCGCTGCCATTCCTCAGGGACTCTCCAACACCTGCTCGCGGCGCGACAAAGACTGCGGAACACGCGCCGCGCCTGACCGATTAACCACGACATGCCTTGAATCGGTTGACCGAAAACGGGGAACGGTTTCGGCACGAACTCGTGAGAGAGGGACGGCATGGCGGAACTCGCGGACGCGCTCCCCCAACCGGTGCTGAGCCCGCTGACCAGGGCGGCGATCTTCATCGTGGCGACCATCGATCCGGGTGGCGAGCCGGCGGTCCGAGACCTGCTGTCCGACCTGGAGGCGCTGCAGCGGGCCATCGGCTTCCGGGCGCCGGACAGCACGCTCAGTTGCGTCGCCGCCATCGGCTCCCACGCCTGGGACCGCCTGTTCGCCGGACCTCGCCCCGCCGAACTGCACCCCTTTCGCGAACTGGCCGGAAGCCGGCACCGCGCCGTGGCCACGCCCGGTGACCTGCTGTTCCACATCCGGGCACAGCGCCTCGACCTGTGCTTCGCGCTGGCATCGGAGATCATGGACCGGCTCTACGGCGCGGCGACCGTCCGCGACGAGGTGCACGGGTTCAAGTACTTCGACGTCCGCGACCTGCTCGGTTTCGTCGACGGGACGGAGAACCCCGTCGGCCCCGATGCGCACGAGGCGGTCCTGATCGGCGACGAGGATTCCGCGTTCGCCGGCGGGAGCTACGTCATCGTGCAGAAGTACCTGCACGACCTGAGAGCGTGGAACGCGCTGCCGGTCGAGGCGCAGGAGAGAGTGATAGGCCGCAGGAAGCTGACCGACATCGAACTGGACGACGACGTCAAACCGGCCGACTCGCATGTCGCCCTGACCACGATCGTCGACGCCGACGGCACCGAGCGGCAGATCCTGCGCGACAACATGCCCTTCGGCACCGTGGGCCGCGGCGAGTTCGGCACCTACTTCATCGGCTACGCCCGCACCCCCACGGTCACCGAGCGGATGCTCGAAAGGATGTTCCTCGGCGCCCCGCCGGCCGACCACGACCGGATCCTCGACTTCTCGACGGCCGTGACCGGCACGCTGTTCTTCGTCCCGAGCCTCGACTTCCTCCAGGACCTGCCTGGTCCGCCGGACAGCGCGACCACGGCCGAAGCGGACCTCTCCCCCGCGACCGGCGTCCCGGCCACGGCCGACGGATCTCTCGGAATCGGCGACCTGAAGAGAGGCACTGCCCGATGAACAACCTGCATCGCGAACTGGCGCCCATCTCCGCCGCGGCATGGACCGACCTGGAGGAGGAGGCCAGGCGCACGTTCGCACGCCATGTGGCCGGGCGGCGGGTCGTCGACGTGTCCGAGCCGGAAGGCGCCCAGCTCGCCGCCGTTTCCACCGGCCGGCTGGAGGAGATCGGCGCTGCCGACGACGCGGTGAGCGCGCATGTCCGTCTCTCCCAGCAACTCGTCGAACTACGCGTGCCGTTCACCGTCGACCGGCGGCAGGTGGACGACGTCGAGCGCGGCGCGAAGGACGCCGACTGGCAGCCGGTGAAGGACGCCGCCCGCCGGCTGGCCTTCGTCGAAGATCGCACTGTCTTCGACGGTTACGCCGCGGCCGGAGTCGCCGGCATCCGTGAGGCCTCCTCCAACACGGCGATCGCGCTGCCGGCCGAGATCCGCGCCTACCCCGACGCGGTCAGCCGGGCCGTGTCGACGCTCCGGCTGGCCGGTGTGGGCGGGCCGTACAGCCTGGTGCTCAGCGCCGACGCCTACACCGCCGTCAGTGAGACCTCTGACCACGGCTACCCGATCTTCGAGCACGTCGCCCGCCTGCTGGACGGCCAGATCGTCTGGGGACCGGCCATCGAGGGCGCTGTCCTGCTGTCCACCCGAGGTGGTGACTTCGAGATGCGCCTCGGCCAGGACGTGTCGATCGGCTATCTCTCGCACGACGAGACCAGCATCCGGCTGTACTTCCAGGAGACGTTCACCTTCCTGGCCTATACGGCTGAGGCGTCGGTCAGCCTCACCGCGGCCCCCGGCGTACCGACCTGACGGCGCCCTGTGCCGGCCGCGCTCAGGACTCCTGCGGCTTGGCTCCGTTGGCACCGTGCGCTGCCGCGATCACTCGCATCAACGACCGGTGCAAATCCTGCAACTCGTCGATGTCCATGCCGAGACGCGCCACGATGGCGGGGGGAATCTTCTCCGCTTCCACTCGTAGCTGCCTGCCGGCGGGAGTGAGGGTCACGGCGAGGGCACGCTCGTCCTTGCTGTTGCGCTCGCGGTGGATGTAGCCGAGGGCCTGCAGCCGCTTGAGCAGGGGGGACAGGGTGCCCGGATCGAGCTGAAGCAGCTCTCCCAACTCCTTGACCGACAGCGGTTCGTGCTGCCAGAGCGCGAGCATGGCCAGGTACTGCGGATGGGTCAGGCCCATCGGCTGCAGCAGCGGCCGATACAGCCCGATGACGCTGCGCGAGGCGATGCTCAGGGCGAAGCACACCTGGCGGTCCAGCGCCAGCAGATCTGTCGCCTCTGTCACAGGCTCCATCTGTGGGTACCTCCTCCACTCCATGGTAAATTACTTTGTGTACAAACTAATAGCCCACAAAGGATAGCTGCACAAACCATCCCCTGGAGGAGACTCGTGTTCTACCGCAAGCCCTTGGAGGAGCGCATCGCCGAGCGACAGGCCAAGCTGCCTCCCCTGAAGGAGGGCAAGCACTTCGAGCACGGCCCGGCCAAGTTCGTGTTCGTCTTCCTGATCGCCCTGGTGGTGATCATGCACTTCGTCGGGCTTGCGATCGTCATGCACTTCTACCGTTCCTGATCAGTGATCAGTAATGGGTCTTGGACCCACGTCCCGG
The DNA here is from genome assembly GCF_042754765.1 of Nonomuraea sp. NPDC059194. Lineage (NCBI taxonomy): Bacteria > Bacillati > Actinomycetota > Actinomycetes > Streptosporangiales > Streptosporangiaceae > Nonomuraea > Nonomuraea sp. NPDC059194. The sequence goes on from NZ_JBHZBH010000010.1 coordinate 57,222, forward strand.
CACTGCGCGCATCCCGAACGGTTTTGGGTGCGCTGGTCGCCCGCGTTCCTTGAGCTGTCCCCGTCCGGATACGTGCATCGTGTGCGCGCTCCGTGATGGGGCGGCGGGTTTCCTCACGCCCTCGGGCGCCCGGTTCGGCCTGGACGGTCCGATGCCCGTACCCATCGCTCTGGTGGATACGGGGCGGTGCCGTCCGTCGCCGGATCGGGTGCCCGAGGGCGCGCCTGCCAATCGCCACCGAGGCGGCGTCATGGCGAGTCATGGTTCGTTTGGTGCTGGTCAACGGCTGACGCCAGTGCTGATCGCCCCACATCGAGGTGTAGGCGGGATCGACGGCGACGACGACAAGGCCGAGTTCGGCGGCCATCGACACCAGCCGGGCGCGGAGTTTGCCGGTGGGCATGCCGGAGATGAGCTGCCGGAACCTTTTGCGCCGTCCGTGCTTCTCCCGACTCTTGTCGGCCGCGAAGTCGAGGTCCTCGATACCGATCGCGGCGGCGCCGGACCGTTTGGCCCAGTGCAGGAGGCGGGTGATGGCGTGCCGCACCTGGGCGTCCCGGTGCAGGGCGTTGCCGGTCAGGTCGTAGAAGAAGCGGTGCGGGTCACCGATCGGGTTGCCGTGCCGGTCGAGGCGATAGGCGGCGAAGTGGTCGGCGTTGGTGTCCACGCCGACCATGCCGTTGGCACGTGCCGCCTCCAGCGGGATGGTCGTGACGACGGGCCGCGTCCACGAGGCGTCGAGGTACCAGCGGCCGCGCCGCACGTCCAGGTGGATGCGGTAGGCAACCGCCCGGTTGCCCTCGATGCGGTCTGCCCATTCCTGGCCCCGGTGCGGGAAGCAGACGCGGGCGGTCAGGACGTACCGGCCGTGTTTGGCGTTGGACAGGCCGGCCAGCGGGGCGGGTAGCTTGATCGACACTTCGCCGTCCGGTGTGACGCGGATGGTCTCGTTCCCTAAGCGTTTGCCGGATTCGCCGTCTGCCGACAGGAACCAGCGGGCGGCCTGCCAGCGTTCCCGCCACTCGGTCTCGCCAAGCTGGGCCGCGTTGAGGTTGTGCCGGGTGTTGAGCAGGCCTTTACCGCCGCGTGCTACCCGCACGCGGCCGTCTTCACGGTCGGCGGCGACCTGCGCCCTGCGCTCTTCAAGGATGTGCAGGCGGCGGCTCTTGGCGAACCATTCGTGCTTGGATCGGTACCCGCCGGGTGCGCGCTTGGTGCCCTTGGTGCCGATCGGCAAGGACAGTCGGTGGCGAAGCGTGCGGATGTCAGCGTCCAGGGAGTCCAGGTGCGCGGCCTGCCCACGCCGGGCGAGCGCCCACTGGTCATGCGTCGCCTTGGTGATCGACCCGGCCCACCGGGAGGACGACTCGGCAGTCAGGTCCCGCTTACGGGCCGCCCAGGTGTCCGTGGAGTGCTCCAGAGCATCGGCACACCGTTGCTTGAGGTCGCGGCATGCCAACTTACCCAGATGGTCGCCGACCAGCCGCAACACCTTCTCATCCTGCGGTGTCAGACCCTTGAGCCGGCCGCGTATCGACACACCGGACGGCCCGAGAGCGACGAACGGCGCATCGATGGCGCGCAGCGGCTGCTTGTTCTCAGTCATCGGCCGCCGCTGCTTGCAGGGCTTTGTTCGCCCGGCTCGTCGCCGAACGGCGGCCGTACAGGCGGGCGCAGAACGAGGTCAACACCTCCACCATGTCCCGTGCGAGATCGTCTTCGACCTCACCGTCATCCAGGACAATCAGACGGCGTCCGGCGGCTTGGAGTGCGGCCTCAACGAGTTCGGTGTTCATCAGGCCGAGCCGGTCACGGCGCTCCACCACCACGGCGGTCACCTTCGGGTCGGCCAGCAGGCGACGGGCCTTCGCCCGGCTTCCGTCCATGCCGGAGGCGATCTCGGACTCCACGCGCACCACCGGGTGCCCGGCATTCGCCGCCCACACGGCCAGCCGGGCGACCTGGCGTTCCAGGTCTGCTTTCTGCTCGGGGGAGGAGACGCGGGCGTACAGGCCCACACCGCCAATCACGGACGGCGAGGTGTTCGCGTCGATGTTGACCAGGATCGTGCGCGGTCCCACCCGTTCCGCAGGGACCGGCAGCGTGCCCTCGCGGAACCAGCGGTACGCGGTACGAGGAGCGATCCCCTGTGCTCGCGCCCATTCCGTCAGGTTCACAGGGCGAGATCTTACGCTGCTCATGACATCTCATGGACACTAATTCACACTCATTCTTCAGCAGTTCTAACCCCTGACGCCGGGGGGGCACCACAGCGATCCCTCCACGCTACTTTCCGCCAAACGTATGCGATTCGGTAGCGCGCCACCGAGCCGAGGTGTCGTATCGGAGGGACCGCTGTTCGTCTCATGGGTAGGAGGTGGTTCACGTGAAGTACGTGTTGATGTTCGTCGAGACCGAGCAGTACCGCAAGGACTGGGAGGCCAAGGACCAGTCCGAACGTGATGCGGCGTTCGAGGCGGTCGGCCGCTGGTTCGCCGAACACGGGCAGAAGATCACTCACAGCACCCAGTTGCAGCCCGCCCATGCCGCGACCACGCTGCGCCTCGGCGGCCCAGGCGAGCCGGTCATGACCGACGGACCCTTCGTGGAGGGCAAGGAGGTCGTCAGCGGCTACGTGGAGGCCGAGCTCGCCGATCTGGACGAGGCCCTCCGCATGGCCAGATCGTGGCCGGCCTGCCCGGTCGTGGAGATCCGTCCGGCATCATGACCGACGCTGGGACGCATGAGGCCCTGGCCCGCGTGGTGCGTGAGCACATGAAGATCCGTCCGGCATCATGACCGACACCGGGACGCATGAGGCCCTGGCCCGCGTGGTGCGTGAGCATGCGGGCCGGTTGGCCGCGTCCCTGGTCTCCCTGCTGGGCGACTTCTCGGCCGCCGAGGACCTGGTGCAGGACGCGGTGGAGACGGCGCTGCGACGCTGGCCCGAGGAGGGCATCCCGGACCGGCCCGACGCCTGGCTGTTCACCGTCGCCCGCAGGCGCGGTCTGGACGTTCTGCGGCGTGAGGCCACGTATCGAACCAAGCTCGCCCAGCTCCAGTGGCCGGTGCGCCCCGAACCGGACGATCGGCTGCGGCTCATCTTCATCTGCTGTCACCCGGCGCTGTCGCGTCCGGCGCAGATCGCGCTGACCCTGCGGACGGTCTGCGGCCTGACGACGGCGCAGATCGCCGCGGCGTTCCTCGTCCCCGAGTCGACGGTCGGCCAGCGGCTGACACGGGCCAAACGAAAGATCACCGAAGCGGGCATCCCGTACCGCATGCCGCCGATCGACGAGCTCCCCGAACGGCTGGAGCAGGTGCTGACGGTCATCTACCTGCTGTTCAACGAGGGCTACCTGACCAGCGCCGGCGAGCGCGCCCACCGGCGGGACCTCGTCGACGACGCGGAATGGCTGGCTGCGCTCCTGGCGGCGATGGCGCCGAACGAGCCGGAGGCCGCGGGCCTGCTCGCGCTCATCCGGCTGCATCGAGCCAGGGAAGCCGCCCGCTTCGACACTGACGGTGCTCTGGTGCTCTTGCGTGACCAGGACCGCGCCCTGTGGGACCGCGCCGCCGTCGCCGCGGCCGTCGCCCTGCTGAGCCGTACGGCACGCGCGCACCGGCAGCCCGGCCCCTACCAGCTCCAGGCGGCGATCGTCGCCTGCCACGCCGAGGCCGAGAGCTGGGCGGACACCGACTGGGAGCAGATCGTGACGCTGTACGACATGCTGCTGCACCTCGCGCCCTCACCGGTCACCCACCTGCACCGCGCCATCGCGGCCCGCTACGTCGACGGGCCGGCGACCGCCCTGGCCGCGGTCGATCGCCTCGGCGACGTATTGCCCCGGTACCACCTTTTCCACGCCACCAGAGCCGAACTGCTGCGGGAGCTCGGACGCGCGCGAGAGGCGAAGGAGGCGGACGAGCGGGCGCTCGAACTGACCGCCAACCCGGCCCAGCAAGCCCTCCTCGAACAGCGGTTGGCCTGGGCCTAGCCCAGATGCAAGGTCGCCAGGCATGCAAAAGCAGCAGGTCAGAAGGGGGCGCGACCCTTTCCCGCCGTGACATCCCACTATGGGAGTATTGGCGCGCATGTAGCGCTATGTGTTAGTTTCAGCACGGAGCGTATAGGCATGCGTCTGCATGGAGTCCTTGCTGGACGCTGGCGAAAGGCGGCGCCCATGGCGACGCAGACCCAAGTAACCGACTTCTCTCGCGACGTTCTCGGCCGATATGTGTGCAACACGCTGGCCGAGGCGATGGCCAGCACAGACGACCAGGCCTCGCCCGGAGCCCGGCCGTTCGATGTCGTCGTCGTCGGGGGTGGCAGCTTTGGCGCGGTGGTGGCCGCGCACATGTTCCACGTCGACGCCGCACGGGCACACCGGATCCTCGTGCTGGAGGGCGGCCCGTTCATGCTGCCCGAGCACGTGCAGAACCTCCCAATGCTGGGCCTGGCCGTGCCGGCCGCCACGAGCATCGCCGCGCTGCGGCAGGCCGGGCAGGCGAGCGTCGCGCGCAACGAGGTGTGGGGGCTGGCCTGGCATTCCCCGGTGCCCTTCTCCGGGCTGGCCTACTGCGTGGGCGGCCGGTCCCTGTACTGGGGCGGATGGGCCCCCAGGCCGCTGTCGGAGGAACTGTCGCCCACCGTGTGGCCGAAGGTCGTCGTGGACGACCTGCGTGATGATCAGCTCGACGCCGCCTCCCGACAGCTCGGCATCGACCAGACCAACGACTTCATCTTCGGCCCGCTGCAGAACGCGCTGCGCGAGCGCCTGTACCAGGCGGTGAGCCAGCAGCTCGTTCCCGGAGCGATGGAGCTGGCGGCGCTGCCCGACCATCCAGCGGCGGGCGAGGCGCCCACGACGACGGCCGAACTGGCCCGGCTGCTCGGCATCAGCCCCGAGGACGCCGGCGACAGCAGTCCGCAGGAGCTGGCCGACCAGCTGAAGCTGGAGGCCCCGCTGGCGGTGCAGGCCGGCACCCGGCCAGGTTTCTTCCCGAACAACAAGTTCAGCGCCGGACCGCTGCTGGTGCAGGCCGCCCGCGCCGCCTGGGCCGAATCGGGCGGCAACGACGCCGACAAGCGGCTGATGATCGTGCCCCAGTGTCACGTACTGCGCCTGGACACCCGCGGCAGCGAGGTCATCGGTGTCCAGACGAGCCAGGGCTACGTGCCGCTACCGCCCGGCGGATCGCTGGTCATCGCGCTGGGCACGATCGAGAGCACCCGGCTCGCGCTACACGCCTTCGCCTCCCAGCCCGGCGCTGGCCCCATCGGCAGCGGGCTGATGGGGCACCTGCGCTCCAACCTCACCATCCGCATCCCGCGGCAGTCCCTTGGCACGATCGCCGAACGCGAGCTCATGGCCGCGGCCCTGCTCCTCAAGGGCCACGCGGTGGACACCGACGGGCGCGAACGCTTCTTCCACCTGCAGATCACCGCCGCCGGCCTCGGCTCCAGGGGCGGAGACTCCGAGGCGGAGCTGTTCAAGAAGTTGCCTGACATCGACCTGTTCGACCGGTTCCAGTCCGCCAACGACACCCACGTGGTGATCACCTTGCGCGGCATCGGCGAAATGGATCCCGGCAACCCGGCCAGCCGGATCCAGCTGGACTCCGAACTCGACGAGTACGGCGTCCCGCGCGCGCTCGTGCACCTGGCCCCCGGCGAGGCCGACCGGCGGCTCTGGCAGGAGATGGACGCCTGCGCCGACGCCGCCGCCCTGGCCTTCGCCGGCGGGTCACCGTACGAGATCCTCGACGGCGCGACGTTCCGCCCGGCGGCCGCCGGGCAGGCGCCCTTCGAAATCGTGCCGTTCGCCCGCCGCCGTGACGGGCTCGGCACCACCCATCACGAGGGCGGTACGCTGCGCCTCGGCGACGACCCGGCCGGCTCGGTCACCAACGCCGACTGCCGCCTGCACGGCGTCGACAACGCCTATGTGGCCGGTCCGGCGCTGTTCCCGCGCCTGGGCTCGCCCAACCCGATGCTCGCCGGCGTCGCGCTCGCCCGCCGACTGGCCGAACATCTCACACCGGCCCGCCGATTCGTCTCCGACGACGGTTACGAGGTGCTGTTCGATGGAACCGACATGAGCGCCTGGCGGATGGCCGGCGCCGGCCGGTTCCAGATCGTGGACGGCGCGCTGCAGGCCATCCCCGGTAACGGCCTCGGCCTGCTGTGGTGCACCCGGCCTCTCCCCACCGACTTCTCGGTGCGTCTGCAGTACCGCCTCACGCGCCCCGACGACAACGGGGGCGTGTTCGTGCGCTTCCCAGACCCCATGGGCAAGGGCTACGAGAACCCGGCGTGGGTCGCGGCGCACTTCGGCTTCGAGGCTCAGATCGACGATCTGGCCCGGCCCGACGGCGTCGACACGCAACGCACGGGCGCCATCTACGGAGCCACGGACCAGACCTACACGCCGGTGGCGGCGAGGCCGCCCGGCGCGTGGAACGACTACGAGATCCGCGTCCGCGGCCAGGACTACACCGTGCTGCTCAACGGACAGCAGGTCACGACCTTCACCAACACCGACCCCGACCGCGGACTGCCGACCGCTCCGGAAGCGCCCGCGTATCTCGGACTGCAAGCCCATACCGGTCGCGTCTGCTTCCGCCGCATCCGTATCAGCGTCATCTAGACGAGCGTCGTCCCTGCTCAGAGGTGGAGCAGCGCCGTACCCAGGCCGAGAAGGGCACAGATCCCCAGGATGCGCAGCATCGGCCACTTGAGGACGAAGGTCATGAGCAGCGCCGTCACGGTGATGGCGAGCGCGACGGGGCTCAGCGAGGCCGGGTCGGGCAGCTGCATGGTGAAGGGGCCCCAGCTCCACGGGGACGTCGTGGTGAACAGGGTGTGCTCGGCGAAGTAGAGCGCCAGGTTGGCGATGACGCCCACGACTGCGGCGGTGATGCCGGTGAGGGCGGCGCTGATCGCGGTGTTGTGGCGCAGCCGCTCGACGTAGGGCGCGCCGATAAAGATGAACAGGAAGCACGGGACGAAGGTGACCCAGACGGTGAGCAGGGAGCCGAGCAGCGCGGCCGCCCACGGGTCGAGGCCGCCGGGGTCGCGGTAGGCGCCGAGGAAGGCGACGAACTGCACGACCATGATCAGCGGGCCTGGCGTGCTCTCGGCCAGCGCCAGCCCGCGGACCATCTCCGCGGGCGACAGCCAGGCGTAGGTCTCCACGGCGCGCTGGGCGATGAACGCCAGCACGGCGTACGCGCCGCCGAAAGTGATCAGCGCGGTGCCGGAGAAGAACAGGCCCTGCGTGGTGAACACACTGTCCGTGCCCGTGAGGGCGATGATCGCGGCCAGGGGCAACCCCCAGACGGCCAGGCCGATGGCCAGCACCTTCACCGCGTGGCCTGCGCTGGGCTGCACGTGGTGCAGGGCGTCGTCAGGAATGAGCGGCGCCGCGCCTTCTTCGCTGTGGCCGTTGTGAGTCGCGGCGGCGTTCAGGACGCGCCGGTGCAGCAGCCAGCCTGCCATGGCCGCGACGGCGATCACGAGCGGAAAGGGAGCCGCGAACAGGGCCAGCGAAAGGAAGGCGGCGACGGCCAGCCCGATCAGCGCTGGATGCGTGAGCGAGCGGCGGGCGACGCGGATGAGCGCCTGCGCGACGATCGCCACGACAGCCGGGGCGATCCCGGCGAACAGCGCCGTGACCAGGGTGGTGTCCTGCCAGATCACGTAGACGCTCGACAGGACGAGCAGCGCCACCACGCCGGGCAGGACGAACAGGGTGCCCGCCACCAGGCCGCCGAGCGTGCCGTTGAGCAGCCAGCCGATGTAGATGGCCAACTGCTGCGCCTCGGGCCCCGGCAGCAGCATGCAGTAGTTGAGCGCGTGGTTGAAGCGCTGCTGACCGATCCAGCGTTTCTCCTCCACCAGGGTGCGTTGCATGACGGCGATCTGCCCGGCCGGACCGCCGAATGTCTGCAGGGAGATGCCGAGCCAGGCACGCACCGCCTGCCGGAACGGGATCAGGTGGTCCCGCGCCGACGGCGGCGATGTCGATTCCTTCGCGCCGCTCATGCCGGCTCCCTTCCCAGGGTCAGGGCCCGCCGGTAGAACTCGTACAACCCGTCGAACACGGTCCCGGTGATCTGCAGGACGGTGGTGTCATCGCAGATCATCGACAGTCCGCGCAGGATCGCGTCCAGCCCCGCGGCCTCGGGCGCGTCGAAGCGCTCGTCATCGATGTCCGCCTCGTGGACGATCTCGGCGAGCTTCCACAGCACCGGATCGTGGATCTCGTAGCGGCGCAGGATCGTCTCAAAGGTGCAGTCGCCACCGTGATGCGACAGCTCCACCCCCCGCAGATCGAAGGGGACGGCGTCCGCCGGTACCAGGGCGGGATCGTTGACGAACACGAATTCGGCCTCGGCGTCCACATGGCGGCGGATCAGCCAGGCGCACGCGGCCCGATCGATGTGCACCCCGCTACGGGTTGCCCACTTCATCTGGCATCCTCCTTGGCGGCGTGGTCCGTGACGCCGTCCTGGGCCAGCTCTCGAACCGCCAGGAGAGCGGCGTCGCGCTCGGCGGGCGGGAAGAAGTCCCGGCGCCCGATGCGGCGCAACTCCGCGCGCAGACGCTTGACGACGCGAGCGCGCTCCCCCGGACGGGCGTGGAGAGTTTGCTGCGCCTGCTCGCTGACTGCCCGGTACTCCGCCGCCCGCGCCTGGCGCATATCGGCGGCGATGGCCTGCTCCTGGGCCAGGCTGGTTGGTACGGCGAGCCACACCGTCGCCGTACCGCCCATCTCGGCGATCTCGTCGGCTATCCAGTCCAACTGCTCACGCGTGCGGGCATCGGCCGGCAGCGTGACCAGGCCGTCCCCGAGGCGGGCGACGCCGAGCCGATCCAGCTTGCGCCAGATGGTGATCCGCAGCGTGGAGGGTTGCCGCGGGATCCGGTATGCCAGCAGTACCCACTGGCCTGCCTGAACCGTCACGTTCCGATCTCCTCGCTGCAACCATCGTTACTGAAACCATGGTTACAGCACTACTGGAGTGCGGTCAACGTTGCAGGCCAGGCAAGCAGAGCCGCCAGCAGCCCGGCTACCCCCCTTCAACTCGGTCGTCCTGGGCGGCGGCGATGACGCCATGGACGACCTGACTGATCCGCTCGGCGGCTTCGGCGGGGTCAGGCTGGCCCGCGTCGAGCCAGGCGATCACGGCCTCCACGGTAAGGGTGGGCAGCAGGTTCGCCGCCCACGAACGCCATGGCCCCGGCTGGATGCGCTTGGCCAGGTTGCGCTCGGCGACCTCCCGAGAGGCCGCCGTCAGGCTGTCAATGAGGTCGCGGAACTCCGGCTCCCTGGCGGCATGACGGAACAGCAGCCGAAAGCCGTCGGGATCCGCTGAGGCGGCCCGCAGCAGGGCGGGGATGGCGTCATCACCGAAGTCGTCGGCGCCTGTCGCCTGGACCAGCCGCTCGCAGGCGCGATCGAGGACGGCCTGGTACATGTCGGCCTTGGAATCGAAGTGCCGATACAGCAACACGCGGGTGATGGCGGCTTCGGCGGCGACGTCGTCCAGGCTGGTGGCCGAGTAGCCGGCACGGGCGAACGCCTTGGTGGCCGCGTCAAGAATCTGCTGCCGCCGCTCGGTGCGCCGCATCCGGCGCACCGGCTCAGCCAACCGATCGCTCGCTTCCATGGGCCGCCCTTCTTGTGTACTCCAAAGTTAACAAGTACTTTGTTTAAAGGCGAGTGTACAAAGAGTCATATACAAAGGAGGCACGTGATGGTCGCAGCCCAACTCCCGTTCGACCAGCCAGGTCTGCTCCAGCCGCCGCCTCTGCTGCGCGCGTTGCAGGCCGACGGCCCGATCCACCGGATCCGCACGGCGGTCGGCGACGAAGGATGGCTGGTCACCGGCTACGACCTCGTCCGGCACCTGCTGGACGACGACCGGCTCGGCCGTTCCCACCCCGAGCCCGACAAGGCCGCCCGCACCGGCGACTCGGCGATGTTCGGCGGCCCGTTGGGCGACTACGAGAGCGAGCAAGCCGACCATCGGCGGATGCGTTCACTGCTGCAGCCGCACTTCTCCCCCAAGCGGATGCGCGCGCTGCGCGGCCGCGTCGAGACGCTCACGAGCGCACTCCTGGACGAGCTGGCCGCCGCAGGGCCGCCCGCCGACCTGAACGCCGCGCTCGCGCTACCGCTGCCGATCGCGGTGATCTGCGAGCTGCTGGGCGTGCCGTACGGCGACCGCGGCCGGTTCCGCGCCTGGACTCAGGCCGCCGCCGACGTGACCGACCGAGCCCGCTCGGAGCACGGACTGGCCGAGCTGTTCGCCTACGGCCAGGAACTGGTGGCGCGCAAGCGGGCCGAGCCCGGCGACGACGTCATCACCCGCCTGGCCGACACCGAAGGCGTCAGCGACGACGAGGCCGCCATGATGGGCATGGCCCTGCTGTTCGCGGGCCACGAGACCACGGTGACCGCCATCGGCATGGGCGCGCTGTGGCTGCTGACCAACCCCGATCAGTGGCAGGCAATCGTCGCCGACCCCTCACTCATCGACCCCACCGTCGAGGAGATCCTGCGCGCGCCCGGCCAGGGCGGCGGCGGCATCCCCCGCTATGCTCACGCCGACCTCGACATCGAAGGCGTGCACGTACGCGCAGGGGAACTGGTGCTCCTGGACACCGGTGCGGCCAACCACGACGCGACGGTGTTCGAGGACCCGGACCGGTTCGACTCCTCCCGCCAAGCCGTGCCTCATCTCACGTTCGGCCACGGCGCGCGCTACTGCATCGGCGCTCCCCTGGCGCGGATCGAGCTGCAGGTGGTCTTCTCCCAGCTCACCACCCGCTTCCCGACGCTACGGCTGGCCGTCGAGGTGGAGGAGCTGACGGTCAACCAGCACGTCCTGACCGGCGGGCTGGCCGCACTGCCGGTGCGGTGGTGACCCCCATGACTGGCGGAGTGACGACCGCCTCGGCGATCAGGTGCGCGGCCAGCCGTACCTCCTGCTCGGTGCTCCAGCGGCCCAGTGATAGGCGAAGCGCCGCCAGCGCCCGCTCCGCGGGCAGCCCCATGGCCAGCAGCACGGGTGAGGGGGCGTCGACGCCTTCGTGGCAGGCCGAGCCGGTGGACGCGGCGATGCCGGGGACTGCTGCCAGCATGGCTCGGCCGCTGACGCCTTCGACGCTCACGTTCAGGGTGCCGGGCAGGCGCTCGGTGGGGTGGCCGTTGAGGAGCACCCTGCCTGGCAGGGCGGCCTCCAGTTCGGCCCGCAGCAGGTCGCGCAGGATGGCCAGCCGTACGGCGCTGCCAGGCAGCTCACGGGCGGCGATTTCGGCGGCCCGGCCCAGGGCGGCGATGAAGGCGACGTTCTCCGTGCCGGCCCGCAGGCCGCCCTCCTGACCGCCGCCGTGGATGACCGGGTGGAGCGGGGTGCCGGAGCGCACGTACAGGGCGCCCACTCCCTTGGGCGCGTACATCTTGTGGCCGACCACGGTCAGCAGGTCCACCCCGAGCGCGTCCACGTCGATCGGCACCTTCCCGACGGCCTGGGCGGCGTCGGTGTGGAACAGCGCCCCCGCATCGCGGGCGATGGCGGCCAGCTCGGCGATCGGCTGCAGGGTGCCGGTCTCGCTGTTGCCGTAGGCGATCGACACCAGCGCGGCTTCCCGCACGGCGGCGCGCAGGTCACCGGGGTCGGCGCGGCCGTGGCCGTCCACCGGCAGCAGGGTCACGGTGAACCCTTCGGCGCGCAGGCTGTCACAGGAGCGCAGCACGGCCGGGTGCTCGGTGGCCAGCGTGACGACCCGCCGCCGGCGGGAGCCGAGGGCGGCGCCGCGGATGGCCAGGGTGTCGGCCTCGGACCCACCGCCGGTGAAGACGATCTCCTCGGGTGCGGCGCCCAGCAGCCCGGCCATCTGTCCGCGGGCCTGCTCGACGGCGCGGCGTGGCGCGCCGGCGTAGTGGTGCCCGCTGGAGGGGTTGCCGAAATGCGTCGTCAGGTACGGCAGCGCCACCTCCAGCGCCTCGGGGTCGACCGGGGTGGTGGCGTTGTAGTCCAGGTAGACGGGGCCGCCGGCCAGCGCGGGATGCGTCAAGGCGCACTCCTCAGGAGGCCACGGGGAGCCCGGCGCCCCGCCATTCGGGCAGGCCGTCCTCAAGTGTTCTGGCGTCGTATCCGAACCCGCGCAGCAGGCGTACCGCGTTCGGCGCCATGACGCAGAACCGCCCGCGGCAGTAGGCCACGATCGTCTTCCCGTTCGGCAGTTCCGCGAGGCGGGTGGCCACCTGGTCGTGCGGGATGGAGAGGGCACCCGGGATGTGACCCGCCTCGAACTCCGCTTCCGGCCGTACATCGATGACGAGGACCTCGCCCGTGTCCAGCATCTCGGCCAGTTCGGGTCGGCTTACCGGCGCCAAGTCCTGATCATCGCCGAGGTAGTCGCGCGCCGCGCGCTCGACCTCGGCCAGCGAGGAGGCGGCCAGCAGCTTCATCGACTCGACGAAGGCGTGGACCGAGTCGTCGGCGAGGCGGTAGAAGACGCGGGTGCCGTCCCGCCTGGTCTTCAGCAGCCCGGTGGAGTACAGCACCTTGAGCTGGGCGGAGGTGTTGCTGAGCTTGAGGCCACAGGCCAGGGCCAGGTCCTCCACACTCCGCTCTCCTTGGGCGAGCACGTCGATCAGCTCCAACCGCAGCGGGTTGGCCAGCGCCTTACCCAGGCGGGCGAACTGTTCGTAGAGCTGGGACTTGCGCCCACGGTCACTCATGCGACATCCTCCAATTAGTTATGGAATATTGTAACAGCCGGATTCGAGGAGGGACATCGTGGGCTTCTCGCCATCGCAGTTGATCCCGATCGTCGACGAGGGACTCGGCAACACCGCATACCTGGTGGCCCTGGGTGATGGGCGCGCCCTGGCGGTGGACGTCTCCCGTGACCTGCGGGCGGTGCGCCGCGCCGCCGAACAGCGGGGGCTGACCATCGCTTTCACGGCGGACACACACCTGCACGCCGACTACCTGTCCGGCTCTCCTCAGCTCGCGCACGACGTCGGCGCCACGGTGATCGCCTCCGCCGCCGGTCGGCGCGGGTTCCCGCATACCGCGCTGCGCGACGAAGACGAGGTCGATCTGGGTGGGTTGACCCTGCGGGCCCTGGAGACACCAGGACATACAACGGAGCATCTGTCCTTCCTCCTGCTGGACGGCGATGCGCCGTTGGGCGTGTTCACCGGAGGATCGCTGATCGTGGGGGCCGCCGCGCGGACCGATCTGGTGTCGCCCGACCAGACGGTGCCACTGGCGCGGGCGCAGCACGCATCGCTGCGACGGCTGAGCCGCCTGCCGGACGAGGTCGGCGTCTGGCCGACGCACGGCGCGGGGTCCTTCTGCTCCGCCCCGCCCAGCGCCGAACGCACGTCCACCATCGGCGCGGAGAAGCGGACGAACCCCCTGCTGCGGATAGCCGACCCGGAAATCTTCGCCCGGGGGCTGATCGAAGGGCTCGGCACCTATCCGGCCTACTTCTCCCACCTCCCGGAGATCAACCGCCGTGGTCCGGCCATCGTCTCCCCCGATCCGCCGCTGAATCGCGTTCCCCTTGACGCGGCGATTGCGGCGGGGGCCATGGTCGTCGATGTTCGTCCCGTGCTCGACTTCGCCCGACGCCACGTCACGGGGGCCGTCTCTATCCCGTTGCGACCACAGTTCGGCACCTGGCTGGGCTGGGTCGTGCCCGCGTCCCAGCCGTTCGTGGTCGTGCGCAATCCCGAACAGGATCCGAAGGAGATCGTCTGGCAGTCCCTGAAGATCGGCCACGAGAACCTGATGGGCGAGATCGTCGATGACCGGCACAGTGCCGCGAGCACGATCGATGTCATCGGCCCTCATCAGGTCGGTCACACCCAGGTCCTCGACGTGCGCCAGACCGTCGAGTACCACGACGGGCACCTGCCTGGCGCGCGCCATGTGGAGCTCGGCCACCTGGCGGGCGCCGACCTCGGCGATGAGCCGTTGGTGGTCATGTGCGGTCACGGTGAACGCGCCGCCACCGCCGCGAGCCTGCTGCGCCGTACCGGGCATCGGCATGTGGCGATCCTGTCCGGCGGACCAGACGACTGGTCGCGGATCACGAGCCTCCCGCTGGAGCGCGATCGGTGACCGAGACAGCTCGACTGGGGCTACGCGCCAACCTCCCCCAGTTCGTCCTGCTCGTGGCCGTGAACGCGCTGGTCGGCGGCATGCTCGGGCAGGAGCGGACGGTCCTGCCGTTGCTTGCCGAAGAGACGTTCGCGCTGCAGGCGTACACCGCGATCCTCACCTACATCGTCGCTTTCGGCGCCACGAAAGCGGCGAGCAACTTCTTCGCGGGCACGCTGTCGGATCGTTTCGGCAGGAAGCCCGTCCTGATCGCAGGCTGGCTCATCGGCCTGCCGACGCCGGCGCTGCTGATCTGGGCACCGAACTGGGGCTGGATCGTCGCCGCCAACGTGCTGCTGGGCGTCAACCAAGGGCTTACCTGGTCGACGACGGTCATCATGAAGATCGACCTGGTCGGCCCTCAGCGGCGCGGCCTGGCCATGGGCTTGAACGAGTCGGCCGGCTACGTCGCGGTCGCGCTCACGGCCTTCTTCACCGGCTACCTCGCGGAGCGATACGGGCTGCGGCCCGCCCCGTTCCTCCTTGGACTTTCCTACGCCGCGCTCGGCCTCGGCCTTTCCGCGCTGTTCGTGAAGGAGACACGGGGGCACGCGCATCTTGAGGGCGGTCTCGCTCATGGCCACGAGATGCGAACGTGGCAGATCTTTCTCACCACCAGCTTCAAGGACCCATCGCTGTCGGCGGTCAGCCAGGCAGGCATGGTGAACAACCTCAACGACGGTCTCGCGTGGGGGCTGTTCCCCATACTGTTCGCCGCGGGCGGCCTCAGCCTCCCGGAGATCGGCTTGCTCACGGCGGCGCTGCCCGCCGTGTGGGGCGCGGGCCAGCTGATCACCGGCGCGGTCTCCGACCGCATCGGACGCAAGCACCTCATCACCGGCGGCATGCTCCTCCAGGGAGTGGCCCTCGGAGCCGTCGCTTCGGCGAACGACTTCACAGGCTGGCTGATCGCTGTCGCGTTGATCGGTGCGGGGACCGCGATGGTCTACCCGACCCTGCTCGCCGCGGTGGGCGATGTCGCCCACCCCTCGTGGCGGGCCCGATCTGTAGGCGTCTACCGGCTGTGGCGTGACGGGGGCTTCGCGGTGGGTGCTCTGCTCGCGGGAGTGCTGGCAGACCTGTACGGCGTCCGCGCGGCGATCTGGGTGATCGCTGGAATCACCGTGGCCTCCGGCGTGGTCGTCGCGGTCCGTATGCGGGAAACCCTGACGCACCGGTAAGTGATCGGCTCAGGCGATCGCGCGGATCTCGACCAGCGTGTCGAACGGCCAGCTCCGCACCAGGTCGACGGCTTCCTCCAGCCGGGTCACCTCGACCTCGATGTAGCCGCTGACGGCAGCGGACTCACTGCCGAAGGGGCCGTCGACTAAGCGGACCTTCCTACCGGCCGGCTGGCGGAGAGTCGTCGCGGTCACCACCGACTTGAGGTGGCGGCTGTGCCGGATGCGATCGGCGTGGCGGGCGAACCAGCGGTCGATCTGCTCGAACGCCTTGTCCTGTTCGTCGCCACTCATCGCTTCCCACACGGCCTCGATGGCCCCGGCGTCACGAAACACAAGCGCGTATCTCATGTGAGCACCTCCTAACAGGAAGACGACTGACGATGGGGACATTTCGACATCTCCGGCGATGCAACACCTTTGGCAGTTCATGACCCGATGCTAAGCTTTAGAAAAATATAGCTCCTTCACTGCTGCAAGCTGTGCACAGGAGGCATCATGGCTGACCACAACCCTCAATCGGCTCGGGAAGCTCCCAGCGAGACTATGGAAAACAAGTACGGGCGAAGGGAGCTGCTTCGCGGTGGCGTGCTCGCCACAGCGGGCGTGCTCGCGGCAGGATGTACCACGGCCCAAGCCGGCGCCCCCGCTCCCTCGCCCACGACCCCAGAGGCCGCCATGCGGTTGGACCCCCACGACTGGGAGTCCGTGCGCGCCCAGTTCCCCCTCACCCGGCGTCTGGCGCACTTCTCCGCGTTCATGCTCGCCTCGCATCCCGCTCCCGTGACCGCGGCGATCAAGGAGTTCCGCGACGGGCTCGACTCCTTCCCTCAGCAGTTCGGCATGGGCATGCAGGACTTCGAGCGCAGTGATCACGTGCGGAAGGCGCTCGCCGGGTACATCGGCGCCAAAGCCGAGGAGATCGCCCTCACCGACAGCGCCACCATGGCCATCGGTGTGGTGTACGGCGGGCTGGGGCTGAGGCCGGGCGACGAGATCGTGACCACCGAGCACGAGTTCTACTCCACTCACGAGTCGCTCCGCCTTCGTGCCCAGGCCACCGGAGCGGTGGTCAAGACCGTGAAGCTCTACGACGATCCCGCGCGCGCACGCTCCGGTGAACTGGTCGCGAAACTGCGCGCCGCCGTCACCAGCAGGACTCGCGTGATGGCGGTGACCTGGGTGCACTCGAGTACGGGACTGAAACTGCCGGTCAAGGAGGTCGCCGACGCCCTGGCTCAGGTCAACGCCGAACGTGACGAGAAAGATCGGATTCTGCTCTGCGTCGACGGCGTACACGGCTTCGCGGCCGAGGACGTGAAGATGAAGGATCTCGGCTGCGACTTCTTCATGACCTCGACGCACAAGTGGCTTTTCGGTCCTCGCGGCACCGGCTTCATCTGGGGCAGCCCGGCCGCGTGGGCCCGGTTCCAGCCTGTCGTCCCTAGCTTCTCGATGCCGGCGTTCGTCGGCTGGCTCTCGGGCCGGTCGCCGAAGGGAGCTCCCGGTGAGTTGGCCACGCTCGGCGGCTACCACACCTTTGAACATCGATGGGCGCTGGCCAAGGCGGTCGAGTTCCACCAGAGCATCGGCCTGGACCGCATCGCCGCCCGCGTCCGTTCGCAGGTCGATCAGCTGAAGGCCGGCCTGGCCGGGATGAAGCACGTGCGCCTGGTGACGCCGCTGTCCGCTGATCTGTCCGCGGGCATCCTCTGCTGTTCGGTCGATGGCCTGAAGCCTGAGGCTGTCGTGCGGAAGCTGGGCGAGCAGGCGGTCTCGGCCGCCGAGACGCCCTACCGGGAGTCCTTCGTCCGGTTCGGTCCGAGCATCGTCACCAACCCCGAGGAAGTCGATCGTGCCATTCGCGCGATGGCGAGCCTGGGCTGACACACTCCGGCCGGATACTCCGCAGCGGGCGTATCCGGCCGGTCCCTTTTCTGGGGCGTTCACACGTTGATGGTCTGATCCGCCCAGGAGGTCCACTGGGCGAGCTCCTTCATGGAGGATCGACGCGCGCCATTGGCGACGCTGTCCTCGCTGATGCCGCGAGCGTCGAGGCAGGCACCGCAGCAGCCCACCTCGGCCTGCTTGGACGCCAGGCCCTTGATCATGTGTCCGACGTTGTAGTAGCCGTCCGGCGTCTTCTGACCTGCCATCGCCGATGCCACGGCGTCTCCGAAGAGGAAGACCTTGACCTCGTTGCCGTCCTCGTCGAGCATCTGCCTGGCCCACCGGATGCCGTTGTAGGTCCGTTCGCTTCCGTAGGGGCCGTCGTGCAGGACGAACAGGAACTTCATCTGGAGCTCCTCTCAAGGAGTGATCGGTAGGGGTGCGACCTGCGGCCGCTCGTGCGCCCGGAGGCCGCGCCCAGACGGCTCCGGAAGACCTTCGAGATCCGATCCACCGCGATGACCAGGATCACGACAGAGGCCACCAGGGTGGCGAGTTCCTGGTAGCGGAACAGGTGCAGGGCGATGCCGAGCGCCTGCCCGATGCCGCCCGCCCCGACGAACCCGATGACGACGGAACTGCGAATGTTGCATTCCCACTGGTAGAGCACCTGGGAGGCGAGGTTGGCCCGTGCCTGCGGGATGATGCCGAGCAGCGCGGTCGTGGCCCTGCCGCCACCGGTGAGCCGCATGGCCTCCACGGGTCCGGGGTCGACGGCTTCGAGTTGCTCCGAGCAGAGCTTGGCCATCACACCGGCCGAATGGAGGGCGATGGCGTACACCCCTGCGGCAGGGCCGAGACCCACCGTGGCCACGAACAGCAGCGCCCACAGCAACTCGTGCACGCTGCGCAGCAGCGTCGCAACTGTCCGCGCGGCCATGGCGAGCGGCGCGGGTGCCTGGACGTTCGCCGCCATCAGGACTGCGAGCGGGAGACCGATCACCGCTCCCAGGAGGAGCGCCGCTATCGACATCTGCAGGGTCTCCACGGCAGCTTTCAGCACCCGCGAGACAAGCACGGCGTCGAGATCCGGTGGGAACAGCCCAGAGATCATCTGTACGGCTCCGGCCCGCCCCTGGATGAGCGAGCCCAGCCCGACGCCGGTGCCCGCGAGCGACCAGGAGACGGCCACCACGATCACCGCCACCACGGTCAGGCGCAGGGACCTACGCGGGGGCTGTCTCATATGACCATCTCCGCGGGGTCGATCTTCCCGTAGATGCGCTCGATCTCCTCGCTGTCGGGTGGCGAGCCGTCGTAGACGACCCTTCCTTCGCGCAGTGCGACCACGCGGTCGCAGTACCTGGCCACGTTCAGGTCGTGGGTGGTGGCCACCAGTGTCGCGCCGCTGTTTCTGAGGTGCTCCAGGGCGACGGCGGCCCGTACCGGATCGAGACCTGACGTGCACTCGTCGGCCAGGAGCAGGCGGGGCCGGGTGAACAGGGCTCGAGCCAGCGCCACGCGCTGGCGCTCGCCTCCCGACAGCTGTTCCACCCGCTCGCTGAGCGTGTGCTCGATCTCATGCCGGTGGGCCAGTTCCGCGAGCCTGTCGGCGAAGCGACGAGGAACGACGCCGACGAGGATCGACGCCCAGTCACCCGGTCGCCATTGGTGTGCGGCTCCGGCCAGGATGTTCGTTCTGGCGGTGAGCCCCGGCACGAGGTCGTCCCGCTGGCGGACGCATCCGATGGCTCTTCTCAGCCTGGTCACGTCCGCCCGGCGGCCGAAAGGGCTGGAGCCGTCGATGCCGACCTGCCCCTGTTCAGGGCGGACCGCGCCGACGATCACGCGAAGGAGAGTCGTCTTACCGGCGCCGGACGGCCCGAGTAACGCGACCCGTTCGCCGACGTCGACCTTGAGAGTCACATCGTCGAGGACCGCCCGCCCTGCGAAGACCACCCTGACCCGCGAGACGTCGATCTCCACTCCCGTTGAGCCCATCACTGCCCTCGTGGCGGGGTCAGCAATCCAAGGGTGGTGGCGTGCTGACGGACTTCCGCGTAGTCCGTGGCGGTGACGGCCGCATAGCTCTTGGCCCGCATGAGATCCAGCAGCTTCGGGTCGCGGATGGCGACGAACGCGTCGGCGACCGCCTTCCGCGACGTCGCGTTGAGCTCTGAGCTCGCGACCCAGGGGTAGCCCATCACCTGGCGCGTTTCGACGACCCGAAGCGCTCCCTTGGGCACACTGCCCTGCTTCTCGAGCCGGTGCAGGATCCGCAGCTCGATGCCTCCGGCGTCCACTCCCCCGGACAGCACAGCCTGTGCTGTCGCGTCGTGACCGCCGGTGAACGAGACCGACGAGAGCGGCGGGCACGCGGTGAGATCACCGACATCGCAGCGGGCGCCCGCATCGACGATCATGGCTCGGGGGTACAGGCTGCCAGAAGTGGAGGCGACGTCGCCGAAGGCGAACTTCCCGCCGGCTGCCACCACGTCCTTGGTCGACTTGTACGGCGAGCTCGCCTTCACCACCACCGCGGACAGGTACTCGGGTGTACCGGTTTCCTGATCCACCTCGGTGACGAGCGGGACCACCGCCGTCTGTGCCTCGGCCTGGACGTAGGTCAACCCACCCAGGTACGCGACATCGAGCTTCTTGGCCACCAGCGCGGACACGACCCCCGCGTAGTTGGTCGCCACGAAGAGCTCGACATCGGTTTTCAGTCTGTCGGCCAGGTAGGCGCGGAAGGGTTCGTACTGCGCTCGCTGACTCTCCGGTGAAATGTTGGGGATGATTCCGACTCGCAAGGTCGTGGGTATGCCGTTGCGATGCCCGTGGTGACCCGAGCCGCAGCCGATGGCCAGGAGCAGCAATGACATCAGTGCCACGATGACCTTCCGTCCGCGCCTCATCTGCGCTCATCCTCCGTGGCAGGAGCCGCGCCGGGGAACCGCGGTGGCGGGGCTACCGGAGCGAGCGCTGTCCCAAGCGCGCTCGCGCCGATCAGTTCCTTGCCCGTGCGGTTGTTGATGGGCATGATCAGTCCTGCCTGTACGTCACGCCACATGCGTTCAAAGGGCTGGGTACGGCTGTAGGCCGCCCCGCCGACCACATCGGCAAGGCGCGTCATGATCGCCGCGGCATTGTTCGTGCAGACGTTCTTGACGAAGGCGCAACGGCCCAGCCCTTCCTGCACACTGAGCTGGCTGATCAACTGCCCGCTCGTCACCTCGGACGCATGGCGGCGCAGCACGCTGCGGTTGACCTCCAACGCGATCTCGACGTCCGCGATGGCGTCCTGGACGCGCGCGTCCCTCTCGAGTCCTCGCCGGCGGATCTGCTCCACGGCCCAGTTGAGGGCTCCCGCAGCGATCCCCGTATAGACGGCGCCGAAACTCGGAGCGGTCCAGCAGATGATCGTCTCCAGCACCTGGACATCGAAATGACCGATCGGGATGGACTGGACGACGCCTTGATCTGGAACGAAGAGGCCGTCGAAGACCACGTCATTGCTCTGGGTGGCCCGCATGCCGAGCGTGTCCCAGGTCTGCTCGATCGTGATCCCCTTGCTGGCGGGATCCACGAGAAGGACCAGCAACCGGGGGCCCAGCTCGGGATCCTCATAGCGAGCGGTGGTGGCCCACATGGTGGCCACCGCGCTGTTGGTGCCGAAATTCTTGCGGCCGTTGAGGAGGAAGCCGCCGTCGACACGCGTGGCGGTCGTCTTGGCATCGGTGAACAGGTTGGAGGTCCCGATCTCACTGGCGATCGCCGCCAGGGTGAGGTGTCCCATCGCCGCGAGCCGCAGGACCTGCTCGAGCGGCGGGGCACCGGTCCGGCGCCAGGTCAGCCCCCACGAACCGAGGGGGGCGACGTGCATGGCGTAGGCCAGCGCCGTGGCTCCGTCAGCGCCCGCCAGCTGTTCCAGGACCAACAGCATGTCCTGCTGGTCCGCGCCGAGCCCGCCCAGTTCCTCGGGGACCGTCAGTCTCATGAGCCCGGCGTCGCGCAGGTCGGTGTAGTTGTCGTGTGGGAACGTGTTGTCCCGATCGTGGCGTGCCGCTCGCTCCGACAGCGCGGGAATCACCTTGTCGGTGAGCGCTAGAAGCGATCGCTGGCGTTCGTCCAGGCACTGGCGCATGATGATCTCCTCGAAACTCGATGAGACGCGACGGACGGCGAAAACAGATGCGGATCAGGAGGTCACGGAGGTGGCAGGGAGGACGTCTGGCTGGGCCGGTCGTGCTCTGAGCAGCAACCCGCTCGCCGCGGCCACCAGCGCGACGCCTGCCAGAAGTCCCAGAGCGACTCCGGCCGGAGCTTGCCCCGACGGGCCCGTCTGGAGGAGCGCCCCGGTGATCGCCACGCCGAGCAGTCCGGCTACCTGCCTGCCCGTGTTCAGCACGCCGGACGCCGCAGGGACGAGAGAGGGCGGGAGGTATCTGACTGCCTCGACGCTGGCCGGCGCCATCACCAGTCCGACGCCGAACCCCACCACGCCCAACGGCAGGGCCAGCAGCCCGAGCGGGGCCGATGCGGCGGCCAGGACGGCGAAGCCGGCCACGCCGACACCCATAGCCAGGAGTCCGGTGCTGATGACGAGCCGTCCGCCTGCCCGATCGGTGATGGCGCCGGCGAACGGGGAGACGAGACCCGCCGTGACCGCCATGGGCAGGAAGGCCAGAGCGGTGTCGATCGCACTGCCGCCGAGCGGCCCTCGCACGTGGAGGCTGACGACGAGCATGAGCCCGGACAGCACCAGGAACTGCGTGCAGGCCAGCCAGCCGGCAAGGCTGAAAGAGCGCTGACGGAACAAGGCGGTCGGCATCAGCGGCGCCCTGTGCCGCCGCTCCCACCAGACGAACAGCATCAGCAGGAGCACGCCGGCGACCGCGAACACCATCCCGAACTCGCTTTTGCCGATCAGCGCGTAGGTGATCGCCGCGAGGCCCGCGGTGGCCAATGCCACGCCCGGCCAGTCGAGCGCCTGCCGCGGTCCCGCTGGGGCATCAGGTACCCACAGGAGGGTCAGTACCAGGGCGACCAGGCAGGTGGGCACGTTGACCAGGAAGGCCCACCGCCAGCCCCAGGCACTGACGATCAATCCCCCGCCTACGGGGCCGATGATGGCCGCCAGTGCCATGGTCGCGCTGATCACGCCGAGAGCCACCCCGCGCCGCTCTTTCGGGAAGACCGTCGCGATGATGGTGAGGCTCTGCGGAACGATCAATGCGCCCCCGATGCCCTGCGCCAGTCGGGCGGCGATGAGCTGCGCCGCCGACGAGGACAGGCCGCATGCCAGGGAAGCCAGGGCGAAGACAACGAGACCGGCCAGGAGGAGAACCTTGGGTCCCCGAAGGCCGCCCAGTCGGCCGGCGGTGATCAGGAGCGCCGCATAGGTGAGCACGAAACCGTTGACAGCCCACAGCGCGTAATCCAGGTTGCCTCCGGCCACGCGCACCAGATCCGGCACCATCACCTGCACGACGGTGGTGTCGACCATCACCACGAAAGCCGTGAGACATAGCGTGGCGACGGAACCGCTGATCGGTGGTGCTTGTCGCGGAAATTCTCGCGCGGACATGCAAACGCTCCCAGCTGATCAGGACAAGAGAGACCCGAATACCATGCGGCGGGAAATTAACTTTAGAAATATATAGTCATATTCTATGGAGGTAATGGACCTGTCAAGCCCCTCTGTCGGGATTCCTGCGCGTGACAACTAATGTTCGCTACGTAACGACGGCGTCTGTCAAGAGCAGGCCGTGCATGACATGCGGGGCCGCCTCCAGCTGGAAGTCCATCAGCGGATGCAGCCGCCGTACCGCGCCCTCGAGCGACAGCAGGCACAGCAGCGGGAAGACGAACTCGGGCTCCGCGAACAGGCGGTTTCTCCGCTGGAGGTCGAACAGTTCGACGGAGAAGGCGGCCAGTTCGAAGTCCTTGGCGACCGCGCCGGTGCTCCGCGCCACCAGATCCGTCACATCCCGTTTGAAGGCCGAGACGTCGGCGTCTTTTTCGATGTGCCGCACCGTGGACAACAAAATATCGGCACAGAATTCACCGTCGCCGCGAATCATTCCGGCGAAGAACTGCGTGAATCTCGTGCGGGCCATATCGCTCAGCTGGAACATGAATCCGGCATCCAGAATGACGACGGTGCCGTCGGCCCGAAAATAGACGTTTCCCTGGTGCAGGTCGACATGGATGAATCCGTCGACGAAGAGCATGTGGTAAACCGCCCTTACCAGGCGGGACAGTCCGGCCTCTTTCGTCTCGGCCGGAAGCTGGTCGGCCGACGCGCGGTCGAGCCCGTGGACGTACTCCATCGCGATGACACCGCCCGATGACCATTCCTCCAGCACGGCGGGCACCACGATGTCGGGCAGGTCGGCGAGGTCGGTACGCAGCCGCCGGAGATGCTCCACTTCCCGCGAGAAGTCCATCTGCGCGGCCAGCGACATGCCGACCTGATCGACGATCTCCACCAGCGGCACTCGACGCAGCATCGGTAGTCTCGCCGCCGCCCTGGTCAGGAACGCCACGATGGCGATGTCGGCGGCGAAGCGCCGGGCCACGTCCGGACGCCGGACCTTCACCGCCACGTCGGCCCCGTCGTGACGCACACGGTAGACGCACGCGATGGAGCCGCTGGCCACGGGAGGAGTCCGCACAGCGGCCTCGATGGCGACCGGCACCCTGTCGAAGGCACTGGTCACCGTCAGCAGAGCCTGCCGGGCGGTCATCGGCTTCACATCGTCGTGCAGCCTGCCCAGCGCGGCGGCCAGGTCGGCACCGACCAGATCGACTCGGGTGGCGAGCAACTGGCCTGCCTTGAGGAACGCACCGCCCAACTGCTCGATCACGCCGGCGATCTCCCGGGAGAGACGCACCCGCCTGTCCTGTCGCCGAGCCGATACGGCCACGATCAGCAGACGGGGCACCGCTGAGACGACCGTCACGGTCAGATGAAGCACGCGACCACCGACACGAGCGGCAGACGACAGGCCAGGCATGTGCGCTCACCCCTGTTCTTTGCTCAGGTACTGCTCCACCACCTCACGGAGCATCTCCGGTGGGGTGTCGAACCCGTCAGCAGGCACCGCCACGACCGCGCTGGTCCGGGCGAAATCGGTCTGATGGCCGCTTTCGACCCGGGCGACACGCACGCGGCGAGGGAGCCGATCCTCCTCGGCGCTGCCCAACTCCAAGGCGTCCCAGCGCCTGATCTGCTGTCCCCGATGGCTCACCACCCTCGTGACCACCAGCCCATGGCGGGGAGTGACGAGCTCTGCCACGTGCAGCCCCGACAAGGAGGATGACCCGGCATAGCACCGCTTCTCCGCCCTCGTGCGTCCGTCGACAGGAGGGCAACCGTCGGCCAGGCTGGGCTGAAGTGCGGGATGGGGCCAGGCCATGAGGTCCAGATAGCCGATGTCGGTCAGTGGCAGGCAGTCGAACATCAGCCGATCCACGACCTGGATCGGCTTCTTCATCGTCGGCAAATAGGTGTGGATCTGACATGAGGCCGGATCAAGCCTCTCCTCAATCCAGACATAAGTTCCGAAGAGCACATCGGGCTTCAGGACGAAGATCGCGGTGATCGCACTCGTGGCCCTGTCGGAGAACCGTCGCGCGAACAGGTACCGCATGGGGTTGTACCCGATAGTCGCTTCGACACTGAACGCATAGGAGTCGAGCCGGCCCGCGCGGAAGTTCGCACGGGCCGGCCCTTCAACGCGCACGTCACTCATCGTCTCGGTGCCTACGCCAGCAGTCTGGCGAGCTCGGCGGGCACCACCGCGCTGGTGATGGGAACGTGGTGCAGCAGGTTCCCGATCTCGATGTCGGCGGCGATCAACTCGCCGAGCTGACGGCCCTCGCTGTCGTACAGCGCGTAGGACCTGGATGTGCGCGACACGTCCCCGATCGGCGGGACCATCGCGACCCGCGACTCCAGACGGACCACCTGGTCGCCGGTGTCAACGGTCGTGCCGAGCTGCTCTACCTCGAACCGAGGATAGATCATGGTGATACAGTCCTTGATGGGCATCGTTGTCCCATCATCGGGCGCCGGACTCGGCTTGACCCGCGCTCCCTCCGACTTGCTGGGAGTGTTCGAGACCTTGACCTGGCCGAAGATCTCGCTGTGCCCCGTCACCTGGAGCGACAGGAACTGAGCGGTGATCGTCGAACTGGCCCAGTCCAGCTCGGTGGCGGAGTGCGGGTCGTGGCGACGGTAGATCGCCATACCGTGGAGGTCGACGATGTCCTCACCGAGGCCGTCGATGCGCACGTGAATGCGCTCGCGGACGATGAAGGTCTCGAGGGCCGACGGCGTCAGCGTGTAAGGGCGGATGGGGTACAGGTTCCCCGGCCCTCCCCACGCGGACGCGTGACCCTTCACAACCTCCGCCGGAGAGAGGGTGGCGGCGTCGATATCAGCCGCGACCCCCCTGTCGTGGAGTTGCTGAAGGATTCTGAACGGTTCGCTCACAGTTCAACCTTTCGAGTGAGAGCGATGGAGCGGGTTTGCCCGGCGTCACCCGTCAGTTGTCGAGGGACGCCATGAGAGCATCGAGCGAGTCGATGACGTGCGCGAAGTCGACAGTGCGCTCGCGGATCCGGGTCTTGTCGACCGTCTGGTCGCCAAGCTCGATCGCCAGCACCTCGATCAGCCGATCGAGGTTGTTGTAGGCAACGCTCACCGGGAAGTGGGCGAGCGGCGTCTCGTGGTGAGGGTCAGCCGGAGGACCACCCGACTCGAGCCGGCCGGTGGAGCCGCTCTGCTGCCGCCACGCCTGCTCCACGGTCAGGTCGTACTGGTGGAAGGTTCCGAGGTAGTGCGGCTTCCACAGGCGACGCAGCTCGTTGGCGCTGATCCTCCTCTCGAGGTAGTCCATGGCGGCGGGGACGAACTGCTCCCGGTACTCCTTGAGCAGGGGGCCAACGTCGGGCGACGTCGTCGACAGCGTGCGGTCAGCGATGGTCATGCTTCTCTCCCAACCTGGGCAGCTGATCAGGACACCCGTCCGAGCAAGCTCAGAACGCTGAGCGTCGATATGCACAGTGGATCGCTTTAAATTCATATAGTCAAGGCTTCTCGGCTGAATCGGCCCACTTCAACGTTCCGATGAACAAAGCAGCTTTTGAATAGCCATGTCAGGGGAAGGGCTGACGTGGATTTCAGCGATCAGGGCACTCGACGTGTTGACTTTGTACTTCAAATATCATTAGTTAGTCCATGGAGGCGTTGGGTGCCTGGTGGCCCTCCCGGTCTACAAAACCGATGGGGCGGCGTTCACGTCGCCGGCGGGTTCGATTCCCGTTCGCCTCCGCTGGAGATCCTCGCTGGAACGCCCGAGCGATGGGAAAGCACGCATGCACGTAGTCGCGACCGCTGGCCACGTGGATCACGGCAAGTCCACGCTCGTCCGGGCGCTCACCGGAATGGAGCCGGACCGGTGGGCCGAGGAGCGCAGGCGAGGGCTGACGATCGACCTGGGGTTCGCCTGGCGAACGCTTCCATCGGGGCGATCGCTGGCCTTCGTCGACGTGCCCGGCCACGAGCGATTCCTGACCAACATGCTGGCGGGTGTCGGCCCTGTGCCCGCGGTCATGATGGTGGTGGCCGCCGACGAAGGCTGGATGCCGCAGTCGGCCGAGCACCTGGCGGTGATCGACGCGCTGGGCACGGCTCACGGGTTGCTCGTCGTCACGCGATCAGACCGTGCCGACCCTTCTCTCGCCGTGGAGGAGGCGCGCTCCGAGATCGCGGGGACCTGCCTGGCAGACATCGAAGCCGTCACCGTCAGCAGCACGACGGGCGACGGCATCGACGACCTGGTGCAGGCCTTGGACAGGCTGGTTTCCAGCCTTCCTCCCGCGCAACCCGACGCGCCGGTCAGACTGTGGATCGACCGCGTGTTCACCGTCAAGGGCATGGGCACGGTCGTCACCGGCACCCTTCCCGACGGGAAGGTAGCGGTGGGCGACGAGCTGGTGCTGAGCCCTTCGGGCCGAAGGGTACGAGTCCGGGGGCTGGAGTCGCTCAAGCAGAAGGTGACGTCCGCCTCCGGCGTCGCCCGGGTGGCGCTCAATCTCAAAGGCATCGAGCTCCCCGAGACCTCACGAGGGATGGCGCTCACCACCCCCGATCATTGGACGACCACGCGTTCACTGGACGTCCGGCTGCGCGGGTTGACCACGGACGAGCTCGGCCGCGAATGCATCCTGCACATCGGATCCGCCGCGGTGGCCGTCGCCGTACGGCGTCTCGGCAAGGAGTTCGCCCGCCTGACACTGGCGCAGGCTGCTCCCTTCCATATCGGTGATCGCGCGATCCTGCGAGACCCGGGCTCGCGCCGTATCGCGGGCGTGACGGTGCTCGACGTCCGGCCGCCATCCCTCAGCGGACGAGGCGCGGCCGCGGCGGCGGGCCGGGAGCTGGCCTCATGGCCGCAGACGCCGACCGCGCGCGAGCTCCTGCGCAGGCATCAGTACCTCAAGAAGTCGGACTTCACTCTTATGGGAAGTCAGGCGGACGGTCACCGGGCCGCCGGCGACTGGCTGGTCGACCATGACCGGTGGACCGCTCTTGGCAGACAGCTCACCCACCTCGTCGCCGAGTACGCCGAGAAGAACCCCCTGGCGCCTTCCCTGCCCATGGACATCGCCAAACAGCTGCTCGGCGTGCCCGACCGGCGTCTGGTGGAAGCGCTCGTCCAGCCCCCGCTGCGGGTTGAGACGGGCCGCATCCACCGGCCTGCCGCCAAACCCCAGCTGCCCGAAGCGGTGGCCGCCGCGGTACGTCGGCTCGAGGAGGAGCTCGCCGCAGCCCCCTTCCGGGCTCCCGACGCGGCTCGGCTGGTAGAGCTCGGCCTGACTTCCAAGGCGGTCATCGCCGCCTCCCGTGTCGGCGCCCTGCTCAGGCTGGCGGAAGGCGTCGTCCTGCCGCTGAGCGCGGAGACGGCGGCTGTCGAGATACTCAGCACGCTCCGGCAGCCGTTCACGGCCAGCGACGCCAGAAGTGCGCTGGACACCTCTCGCAGGGTGGCGATCCCGCTCCTTGAGTACCTCGACGACAAGGGGCACACCGTCCGCGTGGATTCCACAACCCGGCGCGTCAGGACACACCGCCGCTGACACCGGCAGGCGGTCACCCAGCGGATGCGCATGCCCGCCGACCTGGCCGATCTGCCCGCAGCCCGCCGATGATCGCGACTGTCAGTGCATGGCCTTGAGGAGACTCGTCGCCACCTGTGCGTCCTGAGCTGGTGGCACGGTGCGCAGGTCGACGATGACTCTTCCCCGCTCAGCGCGCACGATCACCGGTGGCTCGCCGGCGCGAAGCCTGCCGACCATGGCGGTTTCGGTCACGGCGCGCGGCTTGATCTCCACAACGGCCGTGGGCAACCGCTCCGTCGGGAGGCTGCCACCACCGACCATGCCCGTGCCCTCCTGGACGGAGGCCTGCGGTCCGAGCTCTCCGGCCAGCCGTTCGGCGCGTGCTCTCAGTTCCTCCAGCGGAACACCGAGCATGCGCAGCACCGGAAGGTCCTGTTGGCGCCCCGACAGGTGCGCCACCAGCGTCGCCTCCAGCGCGGCGAGCGTCAGCTTGTCGATGCGTACCGCGCGCGCGATGGGATGACGGGCGAGCCTCTGTACGAGGGTCGCGTCGCCCACGATGATGCCGGCCTGCGGCCCCCCGAAGAGCTTGTCGCCGGAGAAGACGGCGAGGTCCACCCCCGCGTTGAGGCTGTCCTCAAGGGTGGGCTCATCCCCCATGCGACCACGAAGCAGGCCGGAGCCGATGTCGTGGAGCAGCGGGACACCGGCGTCGCGCGCCACCGCGACGAGGTCAGATACGGCTGGCTGAGTGGTGAACCCCTCGATGCGGTAGTTGGAGGGATGCACCACCATGAGCATGGCGGTGCGCTCGTTGATGGCATCGACGTAGTCGGACAGATGGGTGCGGTTGGTCGATCCGACTTCGACCAGGCGCGCTCCTGCCGCCTCCATGATGGCGGGGATCCGGAACTCACCTCCGATCTCGACCAGCTCTCCTCTGGAGACGACCACCTCGCGGTCGCGGGCGAACGCACCGAGGGCAAGGAAGAGCGCTGCGGCCGCGTTGTTGACCGCCATCGCACCGGCGGCTCCGGTCAGCTCCCGCAAGAGTGCGTTGGCCGTGCTCCCCCGCTTGCCGCGCCCACCGGTCTGCAGATCGAACTCCACGGTGGAGTAGCCTGCGGCGGCGAGTACGGCTTGGCGAGCGGCCTGCGACAGCGGCGCACGGCCGAGGTTCGTGTGCAGGACGACCCCCGTGGCGTTGATGACGGCCTGGACCCGGCCGACCGTGAGCAGCTCGACGGTCCGCGTGACCGCGGCCGCGATGTCGTCCAACGGCGGCAGCGGACGTCCGTCAAGGACGGCTTGGCGGGCCTCCTCCAGCGCGCGTCGCGCCATCTCGGTGAGCAGGGGCCGTCCCCAGGTGCGCATCTGCTCGGTGATCTGTGGGTGAGCAAGGACGGTGTCCATCTTGGGCAGGGCTCGTCGCGGGTCTCCGCTCATGACCTTCACCTCCCTGGTCGTCACACGCCTGCTCGGACGTTGATCCGGCCGGGGGTGCCGGGAACGACCTGGCCGATCACCGCTGCCGCGACGCCGCGCCCCCGCAGACGCTCCACGAGATCGCTCGACGGGCTCGGCACCGACATCAGCAGGCCACCAGAGGTCTGCGCGTCATGCAGGAGGATCGCCACCTCTTCGTCGACCGCGACGCTGATCTGGACCCAGTCCTGAAGGAAGTCCATGTTGGCGCGGGTGCCGCCGGGCACGTAGCCCTTGGCGGCGAGTTCGCGCGCGTCCGGGAGGAGCGGTACGCGGTCCGCGTCCAGGTCCGCCGCGACACCACTGGCCTTGAGCATCCTGCGGAGATGGCCGAGGAGGCCGAATCCGGTCACGTCGGTCGCCGCGCGCACTCCCATCGAGACGGCCACCTCGCTGGCCGCCTCGTTCAACGCGACCATGGACGCGACCGCCTCTTCGACGGTCATCCGGTCCGCGGCACCCTGTTTGAGCGCGGTGACCACCACACCTGTCCCCAGCGGCTTCGTCAGAACCAACTCGTCACCCACCCTCGCTCGGTCGATGGTGAGCAGCCGCGACGGTGCGGCCAGGCCGAGAACGGCCATGCCGTACTTGGGCACGGGATCGCTGATGGTGTGCCCGCCGACGACCGCGCAGCCACCGGAGGCGGCCGTCGCCGCGGCGCCCTTCATCACGCTGGCCAGCATGCTCAACGGGAGCTCGTCACCCGGCCATGCCGCCAGGTTGAGTGCGACGAGAGGACGGCCTCCCATGGCGTAGACGTCGGACAGCGCGTTCGCCGCCGCGATGCGGCCCCAGTCATAGGCGTCATCGACGATCGGGGTGAAGAAATCGGTGGTGAGGATGAGGGCCTGGCCCGAGTCGAGCTGGATGACCGCCGCGTCGTCGCCTTCCGCCAGACCCACGATCATTTCGGGGCCGGGGACGTCGGGGAGCGCGCCGAAACCGTTCATGAGCTGTTCGAGAGATGACTGAGGGAGCTTGCAGGCGCAACCCGCGCCCGGCGACAGAGTGGTGAGACGGACGGCAGGCGGGGTGGTTTCGCTCATGACAGCCCTTTCCGGATGAGCGTCGAAAGGCTGGACGGTTGGCGGCCGCCGCGGCCAGCGCGTGATCGCGTGCCGGGCGGCCGCCGTCCGATGGGGCCTCTAGTGGCCGGTCGCGCACATCCGGTAGCCGTCGTTGATGATCATTTGTGCCATTCCGACATAGGCCGCCGGGTCGTCGGGGACGATCGCGGCCAGCCCGTCGCAGTAGCGGTTGAACATGCAGAAGGCCGCCGCGATGAGCACCGTGTCGTGGATCTCGGTGTCGGTCGCGCCGGCCTGGCGAGCGGCGTCCACCATCGAATCGGTCACCTCGTGACCGCCTCGCGTGGTGGCGCCGGCGATGGTGATGAGGGCCTTGAGCTTGGCCGAGATCGGCGCGCTGTCGAGGTCGTCGATCACCTTGTCGACCAGCGCCCGGCCCCCGTTGATCTGGGCCGCGCTGACCTCGGAGTGAGTGGAACTGCAGAACTTGCAGTGGTTCAGCACCGAGACGTAGGCGGCGATGAGCTCGCGGTCGCCCCGGCTCAGCGAGTGCGGGTTACGAAGGAGCACCTCGGCGAGTTCACCCAGGGGACGACCGGTCTCGGGGCGGTACTGGAACAGACCCGGCGTGCCAGGAGCGAGCTCAGGGGACATGGCGATGTGCGGCATGATCTCTCCTCTGGAGATGGGTGCACGGCACCCACGGAGCCGCCGCGGCAGGCCGTCACAGGGGCGATTTCTCACGGCCCGCGGACGCGGGGCGACGTTCTACCAACTCCTCAAAGTAGACAACTTTAGAGATATATAGTCAAGCATTGCCATCGAGGCTCGATGCTCGTTCAATGAAGAGCAGGAAGGGACATCGATGGAGGAGTATCGGCTACCGAATCAGATAGCCCGCTGGGGTTCAGTGCGTGGACGAGGCCATCGGCGCCGCCGTGGCGGGCATCAGGCCGAGGAGCACGCTGGACCGGATGACGGCGTCGGTCTCCCCCACCAGCGACAGCCTGCCCGAGGCCAGCGCCTCGAAGGGACTCAGGCGCTTGGCGCCGATCTCGACGAACGTCTTCGCGTCCGTGCGGGCGATCACGGCGGCCTGGCCCGGGTACGGACCCTCCACGGCTCGCGGCACCCGCCCCTCCACAGCGATGTGGAAGACCACGTCATCGACGTGGAACTGGTACGCCTCGTCGATGTCGGACGCCAGTGCGGGGTCGATCATGGCCTGCACGGCGAGAAAGCCCCAGTGCGGCCGTACTTCGAGACCGTCGTCGGGCGCGCCCAGGAACGCCATGCCCCACCGGGCCAGCATGAGGACGGGCTCCCTGAGCTGCCGCCCGAGGTCGGTGAGCTCGTAGCCCTGCTCGCGCGACTCGGGCTTGGTGATCACGCCCAGCTCGACCAGGTTCTTGAGGCGTTCGGCGAGCAGGTTGGTGCCGATCCCGGGAAGCTCGGCGAGGAACTCCCCATAGCGGCGAGGCCCCAGGAGCAGCTCTCGGATGATGAGGAGGGTCCACCGCTCGCCCACGACGTCAAGGGCCGAAGCAAGGCCGCAGTACTGGCCGTAGTTTCGCCGAATGTGACCCATAGTGATCTCCCTGCCGCATGCCGTACTTTAATTATACATAGAACATTGCAAGAGCGCTCAACATCTCAGGAGCGGAAATGGCCACAGACGGCACGAGCGTCCGGATCCCGGTGATGAACGAGAGCGAGGCGGTCGGTGCGACGGCGGAGCTCTACGAGGAGATGCGAGCCCACTTCGGGTTCGGGCTGGTGCCGGACGTGTTCAAGCTGGTCAGCACCCGCCCCGAGTTCCTGAAGGTCTTCTGGGACGGGTACCGGTCGATCTTCTCGGATGGACTCCTCGATCGTGACATCAAGGAGCTGATCGCGGCATTCGTCGCTCGCGAGGTGTCCTGCGGCTACTGCGTCGACGCCCACGTGCTCTTCCTGCACCTGGTGAGCGCTGATCCACGCCTCGAGGAGAGCCTGCGGGTCAGCGAGATCGACGACATGCCGCTACCCGAATCAACGCGGGTGCTCCTCCGTCTCGCTCGAGCGATCACCCATCAGGCCTACCGGATCACCGACGATGACTTCGAGCAGGCCAGACGGCTCGGGTGGAGTGACGCTCAGCTGTTGGAGGCCGTGTGGACCGCATGCCAGTTCAACTGGGTCGCGCGTATGGTCAACGCGGCCGGGCTCTCGTCGCTCGGGCAGCTGGCCGAAGGAGACGCCAGCGGCAGGACGTGAATCGCTAGACGATACTAAAGGCGAGCGCCGAGTCGCCTGCTACCTCCACCGTCACTCTGTGACCGGAGCGTAGCCGTCCGTTCAGCAGCTCCGTCGACAGTACGTCGTCCAGCTCCCTCTGCACGATCCAGCGGAGGGGGCGGGCGCCCAAGGCTGGGTCGTGGCACATCGCCAGGAGCAGTCGTCTCGCCTCGGCCGACACCTCGAGTCTCGCGCCCGTGCTGTCGAGCAGCCGCTGCGCGACTCCGGTTATGGCCAGATCCAGGATGGCCATCAGTTCGGCTGCGCCGAGAGGAGAGAAGACCACCGTGTCGTCGACGCGGTTGAGGAGTTCCGGCCGGAGATGCCGCCGCAGTTCGGCGTGAACGGCCTGGGCCGTCGAACCGCGCCCAGACTCGTCATCAGGTCGGAAGCCGGAGACGCCGTAGGCCTCTCTGGTGCCGAGATTGGTGGTCATGATGACCACCGCACTCGTGAAGGTCACCGTCCGGCCATCTCCCGAGGTGAGTCTTCCCTCTTCTAGGACCTGCAGCAGAACGTCGACGACGGCCGGATGAGCCTTCTCGATCTCGTCGAAGAGAACCACGCTGAAGGGCTTGTCCCGCACGTGGCGGGTCAGCCGGCCGCCTTCGTCGTAGCCCGCGTACCCGGGGGGCGCGCCGAAGAGCTTGGAGACGGCGTGGCTCTCGCCGTACTCGCTCATGTCGATCTGGATGAGGGCGTCGTCGTGGCCGAATAGGAAGGCCGCCAGCGCCTTGGCGAGCTCCGACTTTCCCACGCCTGACGGCCCGGCGAACAGGAACGAGCCGACCGGGCGATCCGGGTCGGACACGCCCGCCCGCGCTCGCCGTATCGCGGCGCCCACCGCCGCGATGGCGTGATCCTGCCCGACGACCCGCTTACTCAGTGCGGCTTCGAGCCCTCGCAGGCGGGTCAACTCCTCCGCGGTGAGCCGTTCGAGTGGGAGGCCCGTCCTGGCGGCGACGACCTCGACCACAAGCTCCTCTGTCACCCGCTGAGGCGGCGACGCGGGTGATCCTGCCAATGCGCGGATGCGCGCCAATGCGCCGGCCTCGTCGATCGCATCAATGGCCTTGTCCGGAAGAGAGCGGCCCGTGACGTGCCGGTCCGTCAGCCGGGCGGCTGCCACCAACGACTCGTCAGTGAAAGCCACTCCATGGTGCGACTCGTAACGTTCGCGCAGCTCTTTGAGGATCCTGATGGTGCCCGCCACGGTCGGAGGCTCGACCGGCAGCGGCTGGAATCTCCGCTCCAAGGTCGCATCCCGTGCGATGGAGGCGCGGTACTCCTCAGGAGTGGTGGCGCCGATCATGCGCAACTCGCCGCGTGCCAGCATCGGCTTGACCATGGCGGACGCGTCGAGGCCACCGGTCCTGTCGCCGGCTCCGACGAGCGAGTGAACCTCGTCGAGGAAGAGCAGAACGCCGCCATCGTCGCTCGCCTCGCGCAGGACGGTTCTCAGGCGTTCCTCGAACACCCCACGACGACTGGCACCTGCGATCATGGAGCCCAGGTCCAGCGCGTACAGCCGCTTGTCCCGCAGTTCCTCGGGCACCTGTCCGTTCACCATGCGGCAGGCCAGCGCCTCGACCAGCGCGGTCTTGCCCACCCCCGGCTCACCCAGCAGAACAGGGTTGTTCTTGGCCCGCCGCAGGAGGATCTGCACGAGCCTGTCGAGTTCCGCGTCCCGGTCGACGACTGGATCGAGCTCTCCCGCTCGCGCGGCGTCGGTGAGACTTCGTCCGAACCGTCCGAGCAGGACATCGGCCGACCGGACCGGGCCGGTGGCCACCCTGATCAGCTGCGGCACCTGGTCGAGCTTCTCCAGGACCCGCTCGCGGAGCCGGGCGGGATCCGCGCCCAGGCTCCTCAGGACGAGCAGTCCAGCGTCCTCGTCGTCGCCGAGCATGCCCAGCAGGATGTGCTCGGTGTCGATGTCGTCCTGCCCCAGGCGGGTGGCCTCGCCCGACGAACGCATGAGAAGAGCGACGGCCTGCTCACTCAGAGGTAGGCGTCCGGCGGAAAAGACCTGGCCTCGGCCGACGATCTTCTCCACCTGCTCGTGGACCGCGTCGAGGTCGATCTCGAGCTCCGTGAGCAGCGCTCCGGCGATCCCTCCGGCCTGGACCAGGCCGAGCAGGATGTGTTCGGTCCCGATGCTGTTGTGATTGCACATCCTGGCTTCCTCTTCGGCCAGGACGAGTACCTTGCGCGCGCGAGCGCCGAGCCGGTCCACCATCTCCGCTCCTCGCTCGGACCCCGGCGAGGTGTAGGCCGGGGTCCGGATCCTCCGCGGCCTCTCTGGCGAGATCGAGGCCCGCTTGCCACATGTCTTCGACGAACGCGCGAAGCTTGGCGAGCGTCACCGGGCTGGCTCGGTACAGCCGCCGGGTGCCCTGTCTGCGCTCGGTGATGAGCCCGGCTTCTCTCAGGACCTTCAGGTGCTGCGACACCGCCGGCCGGGTGACCGCGAAGTGCTCGGCGATCTGCCCGGCCGGCAACTCGGTGGACGCGATGAGGTGGAGGATCGCTCGCCGCGTGGGCTCCGCGATCGCCCGAAGGACGACATCGAGTTCTTCAGCCGTCGCTTCTTCCCGCATCTCACCGGGGTGCATGTCGGAGGCTTCTCAGCGCTGCCACAACCCGACCTGGAGGCCATCCGGGTCCTTGAAGGTGGCCATGACACCGATGCCGGGGATGTCGTACGGGGCCGTGACCCGCTCGCCGCCCTGCGCTTCGATCTGCTTGAGCGTCGCCTCGGCGTCGTCGACGACGATGTACATGACCAGCGCGGCGCTGCCGCTGTCGTCCGCCTGTCCGATGCCACCGGGGATGCCTTCCCCGGAACCGGTGTCGACCATGCCGTAGTTCATCTGCGGATCGACGTCGATCTTCCAGCCGAAGATGTCGGAGTAGAAGGCGCGAGACGTGGCGGCGTTCTTGGAGGTGAGGTCGAACCAGGCAATCGGCTTACCCATGGATCTTTCCTTTCGTGATGGTGCGTTGAGTTGCGGTCAAGCGGGTCGGAGCAGTGGGCCCTCCCGGCGATCGGGTCCGGGCGCCCGGGACCTTCCCCTGTCCCGGACACGCGGACAGCGGCTGGAACAGTGGTCAGGGAGCGGCCGGACCGGGCTGCATGTCGGGCGCCACAGGCGCGCCGGACGGCTGGTCGGACGGGCGACGGATGATCAGCGCGGCGAGCACGCCGGCAAAGGTGATCACGCTGAGCACGATGGTGGCCGGGGTGAAGCCGGCGACGAACCGCTCGTCGGTCCCGTAACCGCCCTGCGCGGTGAAGATCGCGGCAACGGCCGCCACGCCGAAGACCGCTCCGACCTGTCGGATGGTGTTGCTGACGCCGGCGGCCATACCGACTTCCATGGGGCTGACCGACCGCATGACGGCCGACGCGACGGTCGGGAAGGCGATGGCGACACCGATACCGGCCAGCAGCAGCGGGATGATCATCGGGCCGTAGCCCATCCCGGCGGAGGCCATCAGGGCGATCGCCAGGAATCCGATCCCGTGGAGAAGTAGGCCGACGATCACCAGTGGACGCTCCCCCATGGTGTCGGCCATCTTGCCCGCGATGGGCGAGATGAACAGTGCGAGGCCCACCCAGGGCAGCAGCCTGATGCCCACTCCCAGGGGGTCGTTGCCCTCGGCGAGTTGGAGGTACTGGGCGAAGACGAAGCCGTTGCCGTAGAGAGCCGCCGCGAGCACGAAGCTGGTCAGGCATCCACCGGTGAAGCTGAGGTTGCGGAACATGTCGACGGGCATCATCGGGCTCTTCGCCCGGGTCTCCCAGACGACGAACAGCACCAGCGCGAGCGCGCCGCCGATGAACCCGGCCAGCACGGTCGGCGAGGTCCAGCCGGCTTCGCCGCCGCGGATGAGCGACTGAGCGATACCGAAGACGCCGACGGTGGACAGCAGCAAGCCCAGCAGGTCGATGCCGCGCACGGCCCCGCGCGTCTCCGCGATCTTCATCGTGCTGAGCGCGATGAGCACAATGCCTACGGGCACATTCAGCCAGAAGATCCACTGCCAGGCGAAGCCCTGGATGATGAGGCCACCGACCAGCGGGCCCGCCGCCACGGCGACGCCCGAGATGGCTCCCCATACGCCGAAGGCCGCTCCGCGCTCCTGGGGTGGCGTCGCATCGGTGATGACGGCCAGGGCCAGCGCGATGGCGATGCCACCACCCACGCCCTGGAAGCCACGGGCGGCGATCAGGGTCTCGATCGAGGTGCTCATGGCGCAGAAGGCGGAGCTGAGGGTGAAGAGTGCGATGCCGAGCACGAACAGCTTCCTGCGGCCGAAACGGTCGCCGAGGGCGGCGCCGGTGAGGATGAAGGCGGCGAATCCCAGCTCATAGGCGTTCACGGTCCAGCCCAGACCCGCCACTCCGGCTCCGAGCTGCTCGTGAAGAGTGGGAAGCGCGGTCGTCACGACGAGCACGTCGAGCCCGACCATGAAGGAGGCGAACGACGCGAGGACAAGGGTCCATCGCTGCCGTGCCCGTGAGAACCCCGGTGCGGAACTGTCGTCGACAGTCATGGTTACTCCCAACCAGACAGATTGGCAGGACGGGCAGCGCCCCCGTTCCGCTGCATGCTTTTAAACGTTAGCGATGGCTTCCGAAAGCGTCAACTATCATTTGCTCCCCGGCTCATGACCCTGGAGCGCCAGGCTCGGAGTCTCAATGACATCACTGGCTTACCTGTTGACTATATATTTCTAAAGTACTCCACTGGAGTCATGAGGAACAGCCTTCAACCCTTCTGGCGGGTCCGAATCTTGATCGCCCTCGTGGCGGTTCTGGTCATGGTGACGGCCGGCGGCACCGCCGCCAGTCCCCCTGACGAGCCGGTGGCGAGCGGCAACCTGCGGCACGTGGCCAACCTGCCGAAACAGCCGCCCTTCGAGGGCATGTTCACGCCGTCGACCGACCTTGCCTTCTCCGGCACGTACGCCGTCGCGGGCAACTTCGCCGGGTTCACCGTCTACGACATCGGCAACCCGCGCGCTCCCAAGGTGGTCACCCAGGTGGTATGCCCTGGCGCTCAGAACGACGTGTCGATCGCGGGCTCCCTGCTCTTCCTGTCGACCGATGACCCGCGAAGCGACGACTCCTGCCAGAGCGCGACAGCACCGCCCACCGCTCCGTCCGCGTGGGAAGGCATCAAGATCTTCGACATCAGCGACGTCGCGCATCCGCGCCTTGTCCGCTCCGTCGAGACGGCGTGCGGGTCGCATACCCACACGCTGGTCCCCGGCAAGGGCCGGGACCGTGGGGCCGTCTTCGTCTACGTGTCCTCGTACCTGCCTGGGCCGGAATCGCCGGGATGCCGATCGCCACACGACAAGATCTCGATCATCCGGGTTCCGCTCAGCGCTCCCGACCAGGCCGCCGTGGTCGCCCAGCCTGTGCTCTTCCCTGACGGCGGCAACCCAGGAGGAGGGACCACGTGGTTTCCCACGTCAGGCTGCCATGACCTCACGGCCCTCCCCAGCAGGAACCTGATGGCCGGCGCCTGCATGGGCGACGGCATCCTGATGGACATCTCCAATCCCGTCCGCCCTCGGGTCATCACCACCGTTCGCGACACCGAGAGCTTCGCCTTCTGGCACTCCGCGGTCTTCAGCAACAGCGGTGACAAGGTCGTCTTCAGCGACGAGCTGGGCGGCGGCTTCGCGCCGACGTGCATGCCGAACGTCGGTTCGACCAGGGGCGCCAACGCGATCTACACGATCAGCGGGTACGGCGATCGCCGTACCCTCGTGAAGCAGGGGTACTACAAGATCCCGCGGCACCAGACACCGACCGAGAACTGCGTGGCGCACTACGGATCCGTGCTTCCGGTGCCCGGTCGGGACATCATGGTGCAGGCCTGGTACCAGGGCGGCGTGTCGGTCTGGGACTTCACCGACGCACGGCGGCCGCACGAGATCGCCTTCTTCGACCGCGGGCCGCTGTCGCCCGACCGGCTCCTCCTTGGTGGGGCGTGGTCCGCGTACTACTACAACGGGTTCATCTACGTCACGGACACGCAGAAGGGCCTGGACGTGATCGACATTCGCGACCCGCGTACGCTCGGCGCCAAGCTCGTCCGCTACAGAGAATTCAACCCGCAGACGCAGCCGTGGCATCCGGGACGCTGAGCCGACATGATCTCAGCGGAATGCCGCGATCACCTTGGCCCAGAGCTCCAACGGGCCGGGATCGGTCAGGTCCGCGAACCGGACCATCATCTCGCTCACCCCGGCGTCGGCCAGATCGCGGCAGCGACCGATGTGGTCGGCGACCGTGCCTGCGTTCACGGACTCCGCGAAGCGCGCGGCGCCCTGTCTCCGCGGCCGGAGCCGGTCGACCAGGTCTGCGACATGCTGAGCATCTGCGCCGGCAAGGACCGTGGAAAGGTGGGTGAGCCGCACGTCGCGACCGGCTCGCCGGCAGTGCTCTCCGAGGATGCGCGCCTTGCGGCGGACGGTCTCCAGGTCGCCCATGACGTTGGCGGCCGCGCCGTACATCGCGGCCAGCCGGAGCGTTCGCTTCTCCCCTCCGCCACCGACGATGATCGGTATCGATTTCTGAAGGGGACGCGGGTAGCACATCGCCTCAGGGACGTCGAGCACCTTGCCCTTGAACGGCTTGGCGCCCGGTCCCCACAGGACCGGAAGCAGTCGCAGGGCGTCTTCGAGCAAGGCATAGCGCTCGGGCACGGAAGGGAAATCCCATCCGTACGCTCGGTGTTCGTCGCGGAACCAGGCGAGCCCCAGCCCGCACACCGCACGACCCTGGCTGAGGACGTCGAGCGTGGCCACCGTCTTCCCGAGGTGAGCCACGTTCCGATAGGTGATCCCGCTGACGAGCGTGCCGAGCCGAACGCGCTCCGTGTAACCGGCGAGGTAGGCGAGAGTGGTGTAGCTCTCGGGGAAGTCCTCCCAAGGCCGGCCGAGCTGCGGGATCTGCCGGAAGTGATCCATCGTGTAGATGGCGTCGAATCCGGCGCTCTCCGCCGCCTCCGCGATCTGCCTGAGTGCGGGCGCCATCGCCGCGGCGCCGCCGGTGAAGTCGAACCGGCCGAGGTGCAGCCCGAAGCGCAAGGAGACAGGTCGCACGGACTGCCGCTCGGCGGCGGCCTGGGCGGTCAGGAACTCGGGTGCCACTACCCTGACCGGCTCCGGGGTCAGAACCTGATCGAAGCCTTCATCGGCCAGGACGTCGCGAGTCCGCGCCCACGCGCGGAACTGGCCGGCCAGGACCTCGGCGGGGATGCGCTTGGACCGGCTTCGGTTCCGGGCTCGGCACTCGGCGACAGGCGTGTCGAACGCTACGGCGACGCAGGGCATGTCCTGCGCACGAGCGAGCTCGCGCCAGTGGCGACGTCGCTCTGCGTCAAGCCCGAGCGTGTCGATCACGGTGGTGAGCCGTCGGGCGATGCGGCGGCTCACCACCGTCTCCAGCAGCGCCAGCGCGTCAGAACTGGCGGCGATGTCGTCCTCCCCCTCTCCGACCATGGAGCGGAGCCGATCGCTGGAGACGATCTCACCCGCCGGGAAGTGCGTCGCGGCCCAGGTCGACTTCCCGCAGGCCCCGGGGCCGACGAGAACGATCACGCAGGGGGAGGGCAGTCGGATGGACACGAGGATGTGTTACCCCGTCATGCTCCAGCGAACGGCCGGGGATCAGCGGGCGGACACAGGAGTGCCCGCGCAGGTGCACGACATCGCAGCCCGTTCCTCGGCACGCGGGCGGTAATGAAGGATCATCGCGACGACCATGGGGATGAAGACCAGGCCGTTGTAGAACAGGTGGAGTTCCACCCGGGGCACCAGGAGCTGAATCAAACTCGTCGGCACCGGCCTGCCGAAGATGTTGGTGCCTGTCATCGCCTGCAGCAGGAGCAGAAGATGCTCGAAGTGGTGCCATACCTGGATCGCCAGCGACACGTTCCACCAGGTGCGAGCCCTGCCGACGAAGGCGGGGCGGAGGAGGATGAGCCCGATGAGCATGAGGAGGGCGTAGCCGTAGTGCATCCATTCGGATGACACCAGCCAGGGGAAGGGGATGCCGAGCACGCCTCTGGCGTGGTGGACCGGCCAGCCCAGGGCATAGATCTGGACCGCCTGCGAGACGTGCTCGGCCCAGTGGGCCAGCACGATCACGAAGTAGATGCCTAACGCCGCCCGGTGGTAGCGATGGTTGACCGCCAGCGCGTTCATGGTGATCGCCATCAGGAGTACCAGGTGATGATCGGGTACCAGATGACTCCGGTACGAGCCAAGAGCCTGACATCCCAGTAGAGGAACGTGAAGACGCCTGCCACGAGTAACGCGGAGGCGGTGACCAGTGCGGCGCGTCCCGGCTTGGCGGCCATCCAGCGTTGCACTCTGCCACCGGCTACGACCGCCAGGAGGAGGAAGAGAACCGCGAGGATGACGATGTTCCCGAGTGACTGCATCACGAACGACACCGCGCCGTAGAGCGGGTTGTGGCTGTTGGCGACGTCTCGGAACAGGTGCCGGTAGAGACCGAACGGCCTGCCGATGAGGAATGCCCCGATCAGCACCCCCATGAGGACGGACCTCGCGTGCGGGTGGCGTCGCGAGATGTTCTCCATGGGATCCTTCACGAGTCCCATCGCCGCCAGACCCAGATAGCACAGGACGAGCCCGATCACTCCGAAGACCACCATCGACTGGATGAGGCGCGGGGACAGGCCCGAGGTGACCGTGGCGGTCGAGTACTGCGGCATGGAGGTGCCGAACAGGGCGGCGATCACGCCGTAGCCGGCCGAGACCGCGGCCATCCCCGCCACGAGCCAGGCCAGCGGCGGCAGCGCCTGCAGAATCCGGCCCTTCACCGACTGCTTCTGGCCCAGGAGCGGAGCGACGGCCCCCAGCGCCGCGATGTTGCAGGCGGTGAAGGTGCCACCAAGGCCACTGGCGAAGGCGAAGACGACACCCGACATGATGCCCGCGATGGGGGCATCGCTCTCGTGGCCGGTGATCGCGCTGGTGACCCCGTCGCCGATCACCCGGTCGACGAAGGGCGCTGACCAGAGGACGGTCAGCACGAACCCTCCCAGAATGCTGAGACCGATCACCAACCCACGCCGTGCTGGAACAGCCGGTGCGGTGGTTGGGCCGGTTTCCGTGCTTGTCACTATCCCTGCTCCTTTCCGAAGTCGTAGCGGTCTGCCGGGACGATGGCCGCTCGTCCGGCACTGGTACGGTCGACCTGATCGAGGCGGAGGAGACGGAATCCGACCGCGTCTCCCAGCCCTTCTTCGCTCCCCAAGCTGCGCAGCAGCTCGGCCAGCCCTTCGATCCATTTGCTGGTGCGCAAGGAACCGGCGTCCGCCACGTCGAGTCCGAGCCGGCGAAGGATGTACGTCACGCACTGCTTCGCGGCGAGATCGTCACCGGCGATGGGCACCGTCGGCGCCTGCCCGCCGTGCGCGATCATCCGCAGCCTGCGAGCGGAGACGCAGTTCAGTGCTTTGACGATGGGACTTTTCGGAAAGTGCTCGGCGAGCATCTCTCCCGCCGAGTCGTGCGCCGAGCCGATGAGGTCGGCCGGCGCGGGGTTGGAGACGTCCACCACGACCTTGCCGACGAGGTGGTCGTGGATCCGTGGAGCGATCTCGCGCCGGCTCACCTCCAGGCTGGTCGCCAGGATCACCAGCTGTCCTTCGAGGGCGACCGTCTCCAGTGGGGCCGCGGTCGCACCGGGAATGGTCGAGGCGAGGCGTTCTGCTGTTCTTCTCCTTCCTCCCGCCAGAAGGACGGGGAATCCGCCGTGGCCCAGAAGCTCGGCCACCGCCGTTCCCATGGCGCCGCACCCCACCACCCCCATCGGGGCCATGGGCACATCCCTGCCGGGGGTCAACGTTGTTCCGCGGGTGGGGCGTAGGCCTCGAGCGCCTGGAACAGCTCGTGCGGCACGTCCACCGAGACCAGCTCTCCGTCGACGCGCTTCATGCAGGCGACGGTCTGCGCTCCGCGGGCGACGAGTTGTCCAGGGCCCGAGTTGAGCCGGAAGTAGTCGAATGCCATGGCGATGCGGTTGAACTCGATGCTTCGTAGCGACATGCGCACCGAAACCTGATCGAAGGCCACGAGTTCCGCGAAGTACTCGCAGGAGCACGACACGGTGACGAGCGCCAGGTCGACGGCCAGCCGTTGCACGACGCCTGGAGCGTGCGCGGCGAGAAATCGCTCCCGGCAGGCGCCTTGCCACATGAGGTAGTTGGCGAAGTAGACGTTGCCCACAAGATTGGTGTCAGCGAAGGTCACCAGGTGCTCGTACGCGAAATGCCGTTTCATGATCCTCCTTTCACCATGACCGAGACGGCGATCGGTCGCGTGGTGCCGTCGACGCGGATGACGGCTGAAGCGATCTGGGTGGTTCCACTGCGCAGCAGCACCCACCCCTGCTCGAAGACTCCCTGGACGGTCAGCGGTGCCTGGGCGATCGCCTGACCGCGCTTGGAAAGGCATTCGCGTACGGTCCACAGCCGGGCGAGGGTGTGGCTTTCCGGCTCAGCGGTCAGCGTCGCGATCTGCTCGCGCTGTCCAGACATGGCCGGGGTCTGTGGCACTCCTGCTCCCTTGAGGTCGACCCACTCCCAATCGCATGCCAGCGCCGCGGGGCCGCCGACCTCCAGCACCCATACGTCAAGGTGACTCCGTCCTGCGGCCTGATCGGGACGTCCCTTCCGGGATCCGGTTCGGCCTCCGGTTTTCGGCGCCACGTGCACGTGAACGGGGCTGGCCGGAAGGAGCGCTTCG
This sequence comes from Nonomuraea sp. NPDC059194, assembly GCF_042754765.1. Taxonomy (NCBI): domain Bacteria; kingdom Bacillati; phylum Actinomycetota; class Actinomycetes; order Streptosporangiales; family Streptosporangiaceae; genus Nonomuraea; species Nonomuraea sp. NPDC059194. The sequence continues at coordinate 101,206 of NZ_JBHZBH010000010.1, forward strand.
ATGCTCCTTTGCAGGTAGGCGCCGAGCAGTACCGGGGGCCACGAACCAGGCTCCAGCGGTCCGATGTCGCGCAGCCGTAACCCCTGCCAACTCATGACGGCGGCGCCCCGCGAGTCGCGAACGGATACGTCGTAGACGTGCTCGACGCCCTGGCGAGCTCGCTCGACAGCGGACAGCACGAGCTCATCCGGGGCAGCCGTCCCGGTGCTGGCGGTGAACGCGTCGCAGCCGATCGGCAACAGCCGCCGGTTGGGCACGCAGGCCTGCAACGCGTGGATGGTCGCATCGTTGAGGGTCGGATCACCGAGGACGAGACGACCGCCGAGACTCCATCGGCGCCCTCCGTCCAGGACGGCGACGCAGGCAGTGGCTTCCAGGTGCTCGTACCTGCGCAGGCGCTGGAAGAGCCGGCCGTGGAAGAAGGTCGGCCCGTACAGGTCCTGTCCGTCGTGGGCCGGAAGAGGTAGCCGCTGTCCCTCCACGACGTCGACGACCGGAGGAGAAGGTTCGAGGTCGACGCGGGCGGAGAAGTGGTCCACGGCGTAGCCGCTCTCGTCGCTGCGCACAACGACCTCGATCTCACCCGACTCGCTGACGAGAGCGCAGATCCGGACGGTGCGGCTGCCGTCATCCGGGATGATCACCGGCCGATCGAAACGGCAGTCGACCAGCCCGCTGATCGCTCGGCCCGAGACCATCGCAGCGGCTTCCGCCATCGCCTCCATGGCGCAGACCGCTGGAAGGATCGCGAGACCGTCGATCGTGTGGTCGACCAGGTACGTATGGCGCTCCAGGTCGAGGTCGGCTTCCGCGATTAGCTCCACGCCGGGAACCAGGGTCCGGATCCGCTGGACGTACGTCCCCGCACTGGTGTCGGCTTCCACCTGGAGGTGCGGCAGGCGTCCACTGGCGACCACGGTCGAATCCTGAACGGAGGACGACAGGAGTTGCCGTAGCAGGTCCACGCCCTTGTCGACGGGAACGGGGACCACGCCCGACCGCAGCAGACTGTCGAGCACGTCCAGGCGCTCCCCCATGCCGGCCCCCGACCACGCGGTCCAGTCGATGTTGCGGACCTGGCAGTCCGGCAGGTCTCGCGCCAGGACCCGGGCGAGCTCGCGCAGGCGGCCATTGGCCAGGGCGTAGTGCGCCTCCCCCGGAAGCCCGAAGCGGCCGATGACGGACCCGTAGGTGACCAGCAGTCTCAGCTGCTCGGTGTCGAGCGCGGCCAGGATCTCCCGCAGGCCGTGATGTTTGGGGGCGGCGTGGCCGAGGTAGTCGCTCGGGCCCAGGTCCAGGAAGCGCCGGGGTACGTTGATGCCGCTGCTGTGGATCAGCGCGGTGACAGGGCCATGGGCGGCGATGACGGCGTCGATGGCCTGCCGTGCGGATGCTGGATCTGTGACGTCGGCGCTCACGTAGGTGTGCCGCACGCCCGCCGCGGTGAGGGCGTCAAGGTTGGCTCGCAGGTCGTCGTCCTCCTCGGGCTTGCTGCGACCCAGCAGGGCCAGTCGACCAGCCGTCAGCCGCCCCAGCGCCAGGGCGGTCTGGAAACCGATCCCCTTGCCGCCACCGCTGATCAGTACCAGGTCATGTGGCCCCAGCGGCAGCTCTCCCTCCAGGGGAGGCGCTAGGGGCGCGTAGACCCGGGTGTGAGCCGTCCCATCGTCGTCGACGACGAGCTCGGGATGCCGGTCCATGGGGAGGTGAAGAATCCGGTTGACGGCTTCGGCGGCCTTGGCCGAGCTCGCGCCGATCCACCGAGCCACCTGGCCGGCGTGCTCCTGGCGAATGGTCGCCACGAACCCGGTCGCGGTATCTCCGTGATCGACGACAACGAGGGGACGTCCCTCTGCCACGGCTGTCCTGGCAGCATCGACCAGAGTGATGATGTCCTCGTCCGAGGGGTCCTCCGGCAGGAAGACGAGCTCGGCATCAGGTTGCCGATCGTCCGTGTCCAGCCGCGGCGCGAGCTCCGCTCGCAGCGGGCCGCTCCCCCATACCCGCCAGGTGACGCCGACCCGTTCATCGGACAGGTCGGCGGGCTTCCTGCTGGGCAGCAGGAGGCGGTGCCAGGGCCCCACTCCTGCGATGTTCGGACCGTCGCCGTCGTCCTCACCGGCCGGGGGCAGCGCGGCCACGTACTCAGCGAGCTCTGCCAGTGACACGTCGGCCAGGACGAGCGGTTCGATGGGTACGGTACGCCCGCACGCGGTCGCCGCCTGCGCGGTGAGCTGGACGACGCGCAAGGAGTTCAGGTGAAGATCGCTGAGCAGCCGGTCGTCATCGCTGATCGCGTCAGGCGGCAGTTCCAGCGCGAGTGCGACCAGGTCCCGCACCACCTCAGCCGGATCCAGGTTGGGGTCGGCCGATATCTCGGTCGCCACCGTGGAAGGGGAGACGACGGCAGGCAAGGGCGTTGATGAGGGGGCTTGCTCGCACGGGCTCTCAAGGAATCGCGGGTCGCGCCGGAGGTCGAAGTCACGATGAAAGCGGGTGGAGAACAGAGGACGGAGATCGCCGGCCACGCCCAACGCGTGAAGAGCCGCGGCGATCTGGCTCAGCGCCGCGCTCGACGGCGACCCCACATCGAGCGAGAGAGCCGGCACGCCCGAAAGCTCGCCCGCGAGCGGAGCCAGAGTGTGGCCGGGCCCGATCTCCACGAGGAGGTCGCTCGCCTCAGCCAGAGCGGCCACTGCCTGGCGGAACAGCACCGGAGCGGTGAGCTGTGCGGTGAGCAGGCCAGGCAGGTCTGCCTTCTCATCCAGGCGCTCACCCGTGATCGTGGAGTAGACGGGGCGGACCGGAGGTTCGAACGCGACCCGCTGCAGGTACTGCTCGAGTATCGGCTCAGCCGAACGGAACGCCGGCGAGTGGAATCCGTGACTCACTTTGAGACGTCTCGCTCGGATGTCGCGCTCCTCGCAGCGACGCATGACCCGGTCGATATCCACTGTCGGCCCGGCGACCACGTGGGCGTGACCGTGGTCGGCGGCGATCACCAGCTCGGTGCCGTCGATCAGTCGGAGCGTCAGGTCCTGGTCGGCGGCGACAGAGAGCATGCCGGTGTGCGGCGCGCCATGCTGCCCCATGAGGCGTCCCCGCGCCGCGGCGAGCTCCATGGCCTGCTGGACGCCAAGGGCTCCCGCCCAGTGCAGGGCGGTGATCTCGCCCAGGCTGTGTCCCACCACCCCACCTGCCACGACGCCAAGCCATTGGAGCCAGCGCAGCCCGGCGAGCGAGGCCTTGACGATCGCGGGTTGCACCACCGCCGTGTCAACGGGCTCGGTGACCGGGGTACCACCTGCGAAGAGATCGTCGAGGCCGGGCAGGACAACGCCGAGAGCACCCGGCCCAGCGGGGACAGGTGCTCCTTGGCCGGTGAAGACAAGACCGAGGCTGCCCGCCGCACCGATCCCGATGGCGATGCCCGGAGCTGTGAGGAACGCGCCGTCCTCCCGGTCGGCCAGGAGCCGCGCGGCCTGCGTCGCTCTGCGGGCGAGCTGGGTGGGGCTCGAGGCGACGATGCCGGCCCGGAACGCACGTATCCCGCCGGCGCTCGATTCCGCCAGGGAGGCGGCGAGGTCCACCTGCTCCGCGAAGGAGATGCGGGCAGCGACCTCCTGCGCCTGCTCAAGCAGGGCCAACAGCTCCTCGCGGGTATCAGCCGCGAAGGCGAACACCTCGGCGTCCAGCGGGCCGCTCGCCAGACGCCTCTCTTTGGCGGTGAACCTCGGACGCCTGCGAGGAGCGGCGCCTTCGAGCACCACATGCGTGTTGATGCCGCCGAACCCCATGGCGCTCACCCCGGCTCGCAGCGGCATGCCGCCCGGCCAGGTCTCGGCCGTGTGGACCACCCGTAGCGGAACGCCTCCTCCGTGAAGCGACTCGTGCGGCTTCGCGCAGCCGGTGGTGGGCGGGATGACCTGCCGGTGCAGAGCCATGGTGGCCTTGAGGAGCCCGGCGACTCCCGCGGCCGCCTTGGTGTGACCGATGTTCGCCTTGATCGAGCCGAGCGCGGCAGGCCCGGCCGTGCGTCTGCCGCCCTGCGCCTCGATCAGAGTGGCGATCTCCACAGGGTCACCCACGGCGGTGCCCGTGCCATGTCCCTCGAACAACGCCACGGACTCAGGGCCGAACCCGGTGTGTTCGTAGGCTCGCCGGACGGCCAGGAGCTGGCCGTTCTTCTCCGGCCTGGTGATGCCGCCGCGCCCGTCGGAGGACACGCCCCAGCCGCTGATCAGCGTCAGCGGTGTGCGCCCGGCCGCGAGAGCGTCCTGGCCGCGCATCAGGACCACCATGCCGCAGCCTTCACCAGGCCAGAAACCTGTCGGGTTCGCGTCATAGATCCGCATGTCGGTGGTCGCCAGGGCACCGGTTCGCGCGAAACCCACGAGCTCGAACGGGTCGAGGCTGAGATCTACGCCTCCGGCGATCGCGACGTCGACCTCGCCGGCGCGAAGGGCTTTGGCCGCAGTGATGACGGCGAGCAGCGACGAGGAGCAGGCGCCGTCGACGGTGTATCCGCCCCCGTGGAAGTCGAAGTGGTTGCAGATCCGTCCGGCGATGGTGTTCGACAGGCCGCCGGCGAGGGTCTCGTCGTTGGGCTCGGGGAAGGGGCTCTTGAAAGCCCGCTCGAAGCCTGCGACGAAACGAGCCTGCTGGTCCAGGTCCCAGCCCTCGTCGGACAGGGCCTGCTGCAGCACTCGCCGCACGTACGGCCAGCGCAGCCGCAGGCCGCCTGCCCGGCTGAACTCCCCGTTCATGGTGTTGCCGATGACCACGCCCACGCGGTCGCGCTCGAGTCCTCTCCCTTCGGGGTAGCCGGCGGCCGTGAGCGCGTCGGCGGCCACCTCCAGGGCCAGCCAGTGTGTCGTGTCGGTGACCCGGTACACCGAGCCAGGCACCCGGAACCTGGCCCGGTCGAATGACCATCCCTCCAGCACCGCGGCGAACTTCGCGTACGTGCCGTCCGCCTCGCCCGCGACCTCGCTGGAGTAGTCGTCGAGGTTGAGCCGGACCTTGGGAATCGGCCGGAACGCTCGTCTGCCCGACATCACCAGCTCCCACAGCTGGTCGACGTCGTCAGCGTCCGGATACCGGCACGATGCTCCGACGATGGCGATGGGGTCGTCCATAGGAGGTCACATCCTGTTCGCGGCAGGTCCAGTGACCAGGCCGGAAGGGGCGATCGGGTTGACGAGCCCGGGCTGGGTTTCCTGGCCGCGCTGCCGCAGCGAAACGACGGCGAGTGCGCCGCCCCTGACGGCGGAGACGATGACCAGGGCGAAGAACAACCCGAAGGCGATGTGAAGGTGGACCAGCAGCCCGTAGACCGTCGCGGTGGCGATGCCGAACAGGACCTGCCGGCCCGGTTTGAAGGGCGTCGTCCCCGGGTCGGTGATCATGTAGTTGGTGAACAGGATGAAGGCGGTTCCTGTCATGACGGTCAGCGCGGTCACCGTGGCGGTTCCGTCGATGGCGGTCCTGATGACGGCTTGGACGGCGAACGCGCCCACCCAGCCCAGGATCAGCGGCATCTTCTTGGTGAGCATCGCGTTGAGCATGGTGCCCGACGCGAGGATCAGCACGGGGATGATCCAGTCGACCGGTCCGCTGACCCACTCGGTGAAGTGGTACGGCGGTGCGATCCCGACCCACGGAAACAGCAGCAGCACCACGACGATGCCGAAGTTCGACGGGTTGAGCACGTGCTTGTAGGCGCCGCGGAGTCTGACCCTGATCAGGTATTTGCTCGAGATCGCCACGATGACAGCGAAGACCACCGGCATCAGCCTGTCGTTGGCGTACAGAAGCATGGCGCAGGCCAGAGCGCTGATGTGCGCGGGCAGCAGGAAGTCGGCCAGATTGCGGAAGCCGCCGGCGTACTTCACCGGCCTGCTGTTGGTCACGGCGTCGATCTTCTCCAGACCGAGCTCAACGACGTAGGCGACGGCCAGGGCGACGATAGGCGTGGCGAAGGCCTGCTCGAAGCCGAGCAGCGTGTGCCCGAGGATGTTGAAAGCGGTGATGGAGATGGCGAACCGGCGCAGTGCGCTTGTTCGGGGGTCTGGTTTGCCGGTCATCGGGTGATCTCCCGTGCGGATCCGTCGGCGTCGAGCAGGAGGGTGCGCCAGCCTGGCGCGAGCGTGATATCGGAGCTGTGCCGCGCACCGCAGGCGTCGCGCCACTGGACTGTCACGTCTGCGGCCGTGGTGCCGTCGGCCAGGCTGAGCATGACCTCGGGAGAGGAGACACCCGCGTGGCCGTTGGCGGGATACACCTGCGCGGTTCTCACTCCGGCCGCACCTGTTCGCAGGTTGACCGTCGCCCCGATGGCCGGAGAGGTGCCGCCGCGTTCGGGTCCGCGGCACCGCGTTGCCGGGCGGACGAGTTGCAGTCCCAGGAAGGGATGACCGGCGCTCCGGGTATTGCGGAAGTAGTGCGACTGTCGCCATTGGTTGGCCACCGCGTAGTCGAGCCGCCCGTCGTGGTCGGTGTCGGCGAGGGCCAGCCCTCGGCTGGGTCCTCGGTTCTCCATGCCCAGCCGGGCGGCGAGGTCGATGAAGCGGCCGTCCGGCCCCTGGACGAAGAATCTGTTGGGGTTGGATCCCGAGAGGTCGTCGGTTGACATGAAGCGCGGCCACATCGCCGGGTCGATGAGCAACTCGTCGTTCGTCATGGCCAGCTCCTGCAGCTCCGGCCAGCGGTTGGCGGTGCCTTTGATGAAGCCGGTGGCCTGGATGATCTGGGTCTGCCCGTCACCGGCGAAGTCGCCGGTCTTGACGTCCCAGCCCCATCCGGAGCGGGAGATGCCCAGGGGCTCGCTGTGATCGTCGTAGCGTGCCGTACCGCCCTCGAAGACGTTCTCGCTCTGGCTGACCCATGCGAAATTGCTCTCGTGGAGGGCGAAATCCTCGGTGATGTTGCTGACGACGATGTCGGGGACGTCGTCCTTGTTCAGATCGGGGAAGGCGACGCCCATTCCCTTGAAGGAGTCCAGGCCGAGGGTCTTCGACTTGGGGGTGGTGAAGTGCCGGACGCCTTGCATGATCTCGAAGCGCGGACGGCCTGGCGTCGAGACGTTCTTCAGCAGGCGGTCCGGGCCGAAGTCGTTGGCGACATAGAGGTCTGGAAGTCCGTCACCGTTGAGGTCCTGGGCGCCGAGGGCGAGCGTCCAGCCGTTCTCCATTTCCGGCGTGAATGCCGTCGCGGCTTCGGTGAAACGGACTCCGTCGTCGGCGTCCTGCCAGAGCATCAGCCGGTTGTGACCGGCGTTGTATCCGCCGGACATGGAGTCCTGCATCTGCAGTTCGGGCTGGACGGCCTTCGGGTCCAGCACCCTGGCCCCGTCGGGGAAATAGTTGCCGACCGCCAGGTCGGTGTGGCCGTCTCCGTCGAAGTCGCCGAGCGTCACGGCGTTGGTGTTCCAGACCTGGTACGGCTGGACGAGCTCCTGCGGCACGAAGGACGCGACCGCGAGCGGGTCAGCCTTTCTGAGATAGACGATCGGCGAGCGTCCCCAGAAATAGACCAGCGTGTCGGCCTTGCCGTCTTCGTTGTAGTCGCCGGGAACGCAGCCCATCGGCGCCATGGTGGCGTCGTAGGGCAGCCCCGTGGGCTTGAGTTCGAAGGGAGCGAACCTGCTCGCGCTGCCGGGCACCGGCTGCAGGCGCACTGACTCGTCACGGGGATCGACCAGGCAGAGGTCGTCCGAGCGGCCGTTCGCGTCGAAGTCGGCGAGCGCCACGGCCGCGCCGAGCGAGGAGATCCAGTGATCGATCTTCTGGTACGCGGGGGCCACCGTACGAATCGCTCGGGTGGTTGTCGCGGTGTTGAGTGGGTGCTTCTCGAACGAGAAGCGCTGCGCCACCGACGCGAGCGTCTCCGGCGACGCCGCGGGAGGCCGCGACAACTGCCAGCCGCTGACGACCAGCACGAGCGCCACGATCTGCGCCAGGTGGGACCTCAGCCGATGCTTCACCGTTCTCCTCCTCCCGCGTGCAGGGACCAGGCGTGGCGGATGCCTGCGCGCCAGCGCTCATACGTCCGCGGACTGTCCTCGTCTGTCTTGGCAGCGGCCAGAGCGGTGTCGGTCCAAGCAGCCGCGGCATCGGCTTCCGCGCCGGTGAGGAGTTTGACGGCGGTCGCCACGTCGGAGGTGACGCCCCCGGACAGGTGGTGAGCCTTGGCCGCGAACGCCGCCCCCTGCGCCAGGTGGTCGTGGTAGCCGTCGGCGACCTGCAGTAACCGCTCGAGGACGTCGGCCGGCTGGGCTCCCGTATAGCCGGCCGCCAGGCCGATGCCCGCCCAGAGGTCGGCGCGCCGGCCTGGCGGGAATCCGCCGATCACCTCGGCGATGCGCGCGGGATCCGCCCCGGCGTAGAACCACAGTGCCCGGCCGGCCCCCTGGTCGCGGATGGAGAGGACGGGCCCTCTCGCGGAACGCTCCACATGGCCGTGGAAGACCGCCTCAGGCCGGAAGAAGGCCTGGTGGAAGCCCCAGCCGTCCCAGGCCAGCCACCGCAGCACGGGTTGGTGGGCTCGGATCGCGGTCCATGGGCGCACGCGAAGGCGGGCGAACGCCCAACCGGCTCCCACGTGGATCAGGTGCACATAGCGCCGGCCCGCATGACGGTGGAGGCTCGCGAGCCGCCGGCCGCCGGTGAAGGTGAGCAGGTCGAGCAGGACCGCACTCATCGCCGCCCCCTCGAACGCGAAGCCGCGAAGCCCCGGCTTCAGGTCGGAGAAGGCCAACTCCTCCGGCCTGCCGGTGATCATGGCGTTGTAGCCGGCCGCGAAACTCCGTACGACGGCGTCGAGCTTGGGCCGCACCGCGGGAGAGGCCGGGCAGAAGCCCCGCCGGGCGAGGTCGAGATCACCGGGGTCGAGCATCAGCGGTCGGCGAAGAAAAGATCGCATAAACGAGTTCGGGTCAGCCACCGTCCATACCCCATTGCCAGAGAGGGAGGTCTGGAAGGCACCAAATAACAGCCTTCTGCGGCTGTCAACACGAATCTCGGCGGCGAAACCACTACCAGCGAGAACAAATCCTATAAGAATCTTTTGAATAATGCGCGGTCGCAGGACGACTACCGGACGCACACGCTGTCAACAAAACATTCCGACAACAGGAGAACTCCCCCTTGGCACACCATGCCAAGGGGGAGTTCGATCAAGCACTACGCGGACAGCGCGGCCTGCAGCCGTCCCAGGATGAAGGGCCAGCCGGTCTGATGCGCGAGGTAGGAGTCCATCAGCAGGGGCGTGAGGTTCTCCCATCCCCTGTGGGTCATCTCGACGCGCGTCAGGGCAGGACCGAGCTCTTTGAAGAGCAGCTCGACTTCCGTGAAGGCGGGGCCCTGAATCACTTCCCAGGAAAAAGCGACCAAACGCGGCGGATCCCAGCGGAGAATATGCCCCCAGTCCCGCTCTTCGCCGTCGTCCAGAATTTCGTAAATGCGACCGCCGACCCATTCTTCGAGGCAGACGTCACGCACTTTTCCCGGCTCGATTGCGAAAGAGTCGATCGGCCACCAGGTTGCGAGTTTTTTGGTGAAGGTGCCGAAAGTGCGGCTTTGGTCCGCCTCTACATTGACAGCATGGCGGATCGGCTCTACTCCGGTCTCGGTCGGACTACTCATCGGCGTGACCTCTGTAGGCGTCGGGACGACGCGCACAAGTCTGCCAGATCGCTCAGCCGACCGCCGTCTCATCGCGCGCTTCCGTATCGGTGCCCTCAACGGATGCGCGAGCCTTCATCATGCTTTCCTGCCACAACGACTCGACCACATCACGCAGCTGGCCGAGGGCGTCCTCGCTGGCGCGGTAGATCCGCTTGGTGCCGTCACGCCGTTCGATGATCAGCCCAGCATCCTTCAGCACCTGCAGGTGCTGAGAGACGGCCGACCGCGTCACGTCGAAGTGCTCCGCGATACGGCCGGCGGGGAGCTCCTCGGTGGCGACAAGACGCAGGATGGCACGCCGCCGCGGCTCGGCGATCGCGCGCAGCACCTCGTCCAAGTCTCCGCTCATGGTGCCGATCCTAGCCAGCGGGCGACGGACGGCCCACTGAAGGAGGAGGTCGCCGGAGATCCGACCGCCCGCGGGTGTCTCACCACGATGCACCTCGCAGCCGCCAACCGGCATCAATCCTGATGCCGGTACAGCCCAACCCCCTGAGCGTAGGCAGCTCCTTGCGTTAGCGTCAACTGTCGTTATCCTCCGGGCGCCATTGACCTGGCATATTCACGAGGTCGCAGGGGACGCGGCCGCCGCACGACGGACCGACCAGCTTCGACCGGCAGGCGATGCAGCCTCCATTCCAGCATTCCCTCCTCCAGGGGCCGGGCGCAGCGCCCGTGCGCCTTGAGCAGCCAGACGGCCTCGGTGGCCAGAAGACAGTGCGCGCTGCGACAGTAGGCGACCACCTCGACCCCGACCGGGATCTCCTCCATCCTGACGCGTAGTTCTTCGAGTGGGATCGAGACCGCTCCAGGGATGTGGGCGGAGACGTACTCGACAGCGGGCCGTACGTCGATGAGCATCGTCCTTCCGTCACCCCGCCTCCGGAGAAGTTCCTCTCTGGTGATGACCGGATCCGCGGGGACCGCGCGCAGGGCGGTCATGCGAGTGGCCTCCGGCTCCAGCGTGCGCTTCCTCGAGACCTTCCGCAGGTTCACGTACAGAAGGGCGACGTCTTCTCCCGCCAACCGGTAGTAGATGCGCGTGCCCTCCCTCCGGCTGCACACGAGCCCGGCGTCACGCAGCACCTTGAGCTGCGCGGATGTGTTGCCGATGGGTACCTTCGCCGCGCCGGCCAGATCCTCGACGCTGCGTTCGGCCTGCGACAGCAGGTCGAGCAAGTGAAGCCGGACAGGATTAGCCAGGGCCTTCGCCACGCGGGCGAACTCTGCGAGCACCGTGGTCACATTGTCAGAGGGCATCACTACCGTGCCTTTTCGCATCGAGTGTGGAGTCGTGCACCGCTATGCATTCCAGCGCTTGAGCCAATCGGTCTCCTGGGCGGTCTTTTCCTCGTGGAACCGGGCCGAAGGTTCGTAGAGGGTCACGGTGGGCGCGGGCACGGCGAGGAATTGTCCCTCTCCCTTGGCGGCCAGGTGGTCCCCGAGTTCGATATAGCAGGAGCCGTGGCCTTCGAACCATGGCTCGGGTGCTTCGTAGCCGAGGTGACGAAGCACCCCGTTGGTGACGACGTCCGCGGCTCCCTCGGCGAACACGGCGGCCTTGGGAAGCGGCTTGCCGTTGGGCAGGGTCAGCACCGTCACATCGCCCAACGCCCATACACCGCTCGAGGTGGTGGTGAACGTCCGGGCGTCCACGGGGATCCACCCTCTCACCGCAGCGGGCGGCCGGTGCGGTGGCACGACAGCCAGGAGGTCGAAGCTCTCCCGGCTCCCGTCGGCGAAGTGAAGCTCGCCCGCCCCGCCGTCGACCCGCTCGACAGCCCGCTGCCCGTGGAAGCCGATGCCGTACGCCGTCAGCATGTCGACGAGCGCCTGGCCGACGGCCGGCCCCGCGACGGGCATCGGCAGCGGGTCAGGTGTGTAGGTGTCGATCGAGACGTTGTCCCGGGCGCCGGTTTCCCGCAACAGATCAGCGAGCAGCAAGGCCCCCTCGAAAGGCGCCGCCGGACATTTGAAGGGCACACCGGCCACGAGTACGGCCAGGCGCCCGCCGTCGAATCGCCGCACGCTGTCGTGCAGCCGGGCCGAGCCCTCCAGCGTGTAGAACTCCCCCGCCTGCCCGGCTTCGAGCGCTTCCGCCAGACCCGGGACCATGGTGGGCGCTAGATCGGCGCCGAGCGCGATCACCAGGGCGTCGCAGGAGAACTCTCCCGCGTCGGTGACGACCTTTCGACGGTCCGGCTCGATCAACCTGACCCTCGCCTTGACCATCTCGACCCCCGGCAGCGCGTCCTGGCTGGGGCGTACCGTGATGTCGGCCGCTGTGCGCCACCCTCTCAGCACCCACAGAAGCGATAAGCCGAGGACGCTCTCGAAGGACTGGTCGATGAGAACGACCTTGTCTGATCCGGGGAGTCGATCACGGAGCTGACTGGCGACGTTGAGCCCGCCGACTCCAGCCCCTAGGACGATAACTGTCTTTGCCATGGTGCAGAGCTCCCGTCAACTCGGACGTTGGTCTCTTGGCTGCACGAGCACGTTGGTGCGACATAGAAAGACGAGGACACAGAGCTGTGAGAACGCTACAATCCTCCATGGATCCATTAATCCATTGCTCCTTGGAGGATTATATGGTGGGAGACCCCAGCAGGAAAGCCTCCCTTTTCGACCAAATCGCCCGAGTTGGTAAGGCTCTTGGTCATGGGAAGCGCCTGGAGCTGCTTGACCTGCTGGCTCAGGGAGAGAGAAGCGTCGAGGTTCTGGCCCAGACCGCCGGCCTTGGCGTCACCAGCACGTCCGCCCACCTTCAGACGCTGAAGCACGGAGGGCTCGTCTCCACCCGGCGCGACGGCACGCGGGTTCTCTACAGCCTGGCGGGCGGCGACGTCGTCGAGCTCTACGCCCGACTGCGAAACGTCGCGGCCACTCATCTGGCTGACGTGCAGGCGGCCGTAGCGGCCTATCTGGGAGAGCACACGGAAGAGGTCACGCGTGACGAGCTGCTCGAGCGGGCGGCATCCGGCAACGTCACCATTCTCGACGTGCGCCCCAAGGAGGAGTACGACGCGGGGCACATCCCGGGATCGGTCTGCATCCCGATAGACGAGCTGCCCGGTCGCCTCAACGAACTCCCAGCCGACGCGGAGATCGTGGCGTATTGCCGGGGCGCCTATTGTGTGTTCGCGCCGGAGGCGGTCCGCCTCCTGACCAGCAACGGGCTGCAGGCCCGGCGGCTGACTGAAGGGATGCTCGAATGGCAGGTCGACGGCCTGCCCGTGGAAACCAGCGACCAGTGAACGACGGCCCCACCGTCAGCGTCCTGGACGGGGGCCGTCGTTCCTGCGTGGTGCTCCTGATGGAGCTACGGCGTCATGTCAGCGCCCTCAATCCCGGCGATGCGGTGCACCTGATCGCGCACGATCCGGCCGCACCCCTGGACCTCGCCGCCTGGTGCCACCTGACCGGACACACCTATCTCGGCCCGGTCCCGAGCGACCAGCCCACCTACGCGATCCGCGTCGAAGCGGGCGCCCTCTCGACCGAAGCCCATGCGCCGTGGCGGAGACGGCGGCCGCCTACCTGAAGTTACGCTCGGTTCGCGGGAACGGCCGGGCGGAGGCTACCGGTCGCCGACGACGCGGCGGGCAGAGCCGGTCGGATCTCACTCGCCTGCCTGGGTTGGCTCGCAGGTCCGCTGGGCCTCGGAGCGGGACTTCAGCAGCAGATACAGCCCGCTCAGCCCCAGCGCGGCGCCGATCCCGATCATGGCCCAGATCGTGGGCCACCGCAGAGGAAGGGGCAGGTGCAGGGCCAGGAACCATGACGGGTTGACCGTACCCGTGGCCAACATCAGTGCGGGAACGACGCCCTGGGCCACGAGCGGCACCCAGCACAGGGTCAGCGCGGTAAGCACGTAGATCCTGCGGCCCCTGGGCGCGGTGTCCAGGCCCATCTCCAGGCCGAGGTCGACGTCGCCGAGCTGCGGGTTGAGCCGGTCCCAAGCGAAGGCAGCCTTCTCCTTGCGCAGCGCGCCCGAACGCATCCGGTGGAGCACGGCGGGTGCCTGGGCGTCGAGCCGGTCGGCGGCGATGCGGCCCAGCAGCCAGGCGAGCCCGCCACCGGTGAGCACCCCCACCACGGGACCGGCCCACACCGGGCCGAGCCGTACGGCGAAGAAGGCGGGCGCGGCGGTGGCCGCGACGAGGACCAGCACGAGCAGGACCTGCGTGAAGTCGGTGCCGTTCTCCAGAAGGTTGCCGCCGCGCTTGTGCGGGTCGGTCATCGGGACCGGGCGCAGCACCGAGACCAGCACCGTCACACCCGCGCCGCCGCCCAGCAGGGCGGGCACCAGCGCGGCCGGCCACGGCCACAGCTCCCAGGAGCCGGTGTAGGCCAGCGAGCAGGCCGTCAGGACCAGGGTGAGCGGCGCGGCGACGAGCAGCCAGCCGAGCTGGCGCCCGCGCACGTCGTTGCGCGCCCCGCCGGGGATCATCATCGTGCCCCAGAGCGCGGTGCCGTCCTCGCCGTAGAGGTTGGCCGACATGGCGGCCGCCCACACGGCGAACACCAGCCCGGTCCAGGGCAGGAAGATGTCGGTGCCGATGGCCAGCGGCAGCATGCAGAAGGCCAGGGCGTAGCAGAGCGCGAAGCACAGGTAGTGGAAGCGCAGCAGGTCGCGCGTCCAGGTGCGCAACTCCTTGGCGGCCACCGCGGTGACCGGGCCGCCCGCCCATCCGCCGGAGCCCGGGCGCGCGGGCCTGCCGCTGGCGCGGCGCGTGGTCATCCGCCGCCGCAGCAGCGCGGCCCAGCCAAGTAACGACAGCAGGCTGAGTACGGCGAGGCCGCCCAGCGAGGCGGCCACCGTGAGCCAGTCGCCCCCGCCGGCCGCCTCGACGGCGACCAGCCCCCACCCGGAGGGCAGCGCGTGCACCCAGGCGGAGAACAGCTCGGGGAAGCCGGTCAGCAGCGCGACCTCGACCAGCGGCACCAGCACCCAACCGGAGTTGAGCACGGCCAGGATGCCGGCGCTGATGAGCGCGGCCAGGGCGGCGCCGCCCTTGGAACGCATGATCTGGGCGAGCGCCGCGGTGCCGAGCTTCGAGGCCAGGACGCAGAACACCAGTTGCAGCACGGCCGCGACGACGCCCACGACGACGGCGCCCGAGCCGAGCCCGGCCGTCGCCGCGACCACGACGAGCGCGGCGAAGGCGGCGATCGTGACCAACGGGGCGAGGCCCGCGAACGCGGCACCGAGGAGCCCGGAGGCCAGGCGGCGCGGCTTGACCGGCAGCAGGGTGAAATGCTCGGGACGGAGCGTCTCGTCGCCGCCGCCGAACAGGACGGGGCCGAGCAACCACCCGGCGGTCCACAGGGCGAAGACGGCGCCGAGCAGGTCGAAGGGTAGCGAGGCGACGGGAAAGTCCCAGATCGCCAGCAGCATCGTGCCCGCCGCCAGGACGAGCCCGAACAGGCCACCACTGATCATCTCGGTGGCGCGCTGACCGGTCATGGAGTGGCGCAGGACGACCAGCTTCATCCGGATCAGGAGGACAACCACGCCAGGTCACCCACCTCGGGCACCTGGCCGCCGACCAGGCTGACGAAGCGGTCCTCCAGACTGGAGCCGTCGCGGACGGCCTCGAGCGTGCCGGAGGCGACGACCTTTCCGGCGGCGATGACGGCGACGCGGTCGCAGAGCTGCTCGACAACGGCCATGACGTGGCTGGAGAAGACGACGGAGCCGCCGCCCTCGACGAAACGCCGGAGGATGACCTTGATGGTGGCGGCCGAGACGGGGTCAACCGCTTCGAGAGGCTCGTCCAGGACGAGGAGTTTGGGGGCGTGCAGAAGGGCGGAGGCGAGGCCGATCTTCTTGCGCATGCCGGTGGAGTACTCCATCACCAGCGTGCGCTCGGCCTGGTCGAGTTCGAGGACCTCCAGGAGTTCGCCCGCGCGGCGCTCGACGTCCTTGCGGTCCATCCCGCGTAAGAGGCCGGTGAAACGCAGCAGCTCGCGCCCGGTGAGGCGCTCTGGCATCGACAGCCCGTCCGGCAGCACGCCGATCAACTTCTTGGCCTGCGACGGGTCGGTCCACACGTCGACGCCGAAGATCGACGAGCTGCCGCCGTCCGGTTTGAGCAGGCCGACGGCCATCGACAGGGTGGTGGTCTTGCCGGCGCCGTTGGGGCCGACGAGCCCGAAGAAGGAACCCCTGGGTACGTCCAGGTCGACGTGATCGACGGCGATCTTCTCCCCGAACGCCTTGGCGAGGCCGTTCAGGTGGAGTGCCGTCCCGTCCCGCGATGGTGGCAAAGGATTCCTCCCTCGGGTGGGGGGTGATCACTTTTGCCACCATAGCGGGCGCGCTTCCTGGTGGAAATGGTCGCCTGTCAGAGCCGGCTGTTGGTCGCCGCCCAGTCGAGGAGCGCCCCAGCGGTCTGGAAGCGGCTGCTGGAGCTGGACTCTCCGAGAAGCACGCCTACCAGCCGATGTCCGTCACGATCGGCGGCGAAGGCGAGGGTGTAGCCGGCGGCGCGCGTGAAACCGGTCTTCAGGCCGATGGCGCCATCCGTGCGGAGGAGGCGGTTCGTGTTCCGCCAGGAGTAGGCCCGGTGCTCCGCCGTCTCGGGGACGGAACGGAACCGGGTGGAGGCGACCTTCTTGATCACCTCGTTGTCCAGCGCCGCCTGCGCGAGCCGTACCTGGTCACCCGCGGTGGAGTAGCCGCCGCCCTTGGCGGGCATCCCGTCGGCGTTGACGTACAGCGTGTCCTTCATGCCGAGCGCGCGGGCGTTGGCGTTCATCTTCGCCACGAACGCGTCGACGCCGTGGCCGTACGTGCGGGCGAGCGCGTGGGCGGCGTCCGCGCCGGAGGGCAGCAGCAGCGCGTACAGCAGGTTCTCCACGGTGAGCCGGTCACCGGCGCGCAGGTACGCCACCGAGGCCCCGCCCTTCGACGCGTAACGCACATCGGCCGCGGTGACCTCGACCACGTCCGTCGGCTTGGCCTCCTTCAGCACCGTGTAGGCGGTCATGACCTTCGTGATACTGGCCACGGGGACGCGAAGGTCGGCCTTCTTGCTGAAGTAGACCTTGCCGGTCTTGGCGTCGATCACGTGGGCCGCTCGGCCGCGCACGACGGGGGCGTCGGCGGAGATGTCCGCGACGTGGGCGCTGGGGGCCGATGAGACGACGGAGCCGGCCTGAGTGCCGGCCAGCGCCGGAGTGCCAACGGCGGTCACGGCGCCTGCGGCGATGGCGACGCCGAGCAGCGCGTGGCTCAGCCGGTTCTTGAGGTGGGTGGGCATGAAGGGGTTTGCTCCTTGCTTCCATGCCGCCTACCGGGTTAGCTGACGGGTTCGGGCTGGGAAGTGCCCTACGGACGCAGCTGAGCTGGCGTCCGATTCACCCCAAGGGAAGTGGGTCCCCGGTTCCGTGGAGACGGATTCGGCGGCCGAGCGTCGTCCTGGGGGAACCTCAGGAGACGCGCGGTCCGGGCAATGCGATGGCAACGAACGTGTCGACCAGTCGCTACACAACTCCCCAAAGGTAGCTAAACGGTACAAAAGAGGCAAATAACCATGGGGGCAGCCGTGTTGGATCACACCGCGGACAGGCCCTCGGGCTCGCGGGGCCCAGGTCGACGCGCACCCGATCCGCCGACCGCGGACCATGCGCTCGCTCAGCGCCGGTTCAGTCTTTCGGGCGGGCGAACAGTTCGAGGTGCGAGCAGCCGACACAACGGTAGGCGTCGATGATCCAGCGGGTCTTCCCCAGCCGCCTGGCGCCGCCGAACAGCCCGCGCTCCAGGGGGCCCCTGATCCAGCGCGCGTACCCTTGAGAATGCTCGCCGGCATCCTCGACGAAGCCCGGCTCGAGGTCCGCGCCGTCACACTGGGTGCATCGCATGCCCGCATTGTGCCATTGCGGCGATCAGCGCCGCTCATGCCACAAAGTCACAGGTCAACCACCCTGCGGAACCCCCGTGGGCGCGACCTGCGGCGGGGTTCAAAACCCCACTCTCTCTGCCGCTTTCTTGGGTTTTGGGATGACCCCAAATAGTTGCGAAAAACCCCCATAAATAGGGACTTGTCCTCGTTGACAGGTGCATGACCGGGTGTCCAGAATGATCACCGCTTGGAACCCCAAGCGGACGAACACGCAACCGTTGACACCCTCAGCCGTTGTTCGAGGAGCGCGCCGTTCTGACGAGGACCACCCCTTCAGTGCGAGGCGTGCCCACCCTTGTCGTCATCGGCACCGGCGGGCTCGCCCGTGGCCTGTGTTACGCCCTGGCCACCATCACCCGCACCCCCCTCGACGTCGTCGTCGTGGGCCGCACCCAGGAGCGGGCCGCCGAAGTGTGCTACGTGGGCGCCGCGCGCGCCGCGTTGGCGGACGCGCCGGTGGCCTTCCACGCGCGGACGGCGGACCTGTCCAGTGACGACGCCCTGGCCGACCTGCTGTCCCGGCTCTCCCCTGTCGGTCTCTTCCTGGCCGCCTCCAGTCAGTCCCCGTGGGAGCGCACGACCGCCCCCTCCGCCTGGACCTCTCTGGTACGGCACGCCGGGTTCGGGCTGACCCTGCCCTTCCAGGCCGAGCTGGCCCTGTGCGCGGGCAGGGCGCTGGCCGCGGTACGGCCGGCCGCCTGGTTCGTGAACGCCTGCTTCCCCGACGCGGTCAACCCGGTCCTCGCGGCCATGGGGGTGCCCGTGCTGTGCGGAGTCGGCAACGTCGGGCTGCTGGCCGCCAGCCTCCAGGCCGCGCTGGGCCTACCCGACCAGCGGCGGCTGCGTGTGCTCGCCCATCACGTCCACCTGCACAAGCCTGACGACGGCGACGCCGACGAGGCCATGGCCTGGCTGGAGGGCGAGCCCGTCACCGAGGTCGGCAAGCTGCTGGCCGCCCAGCGCGCCGCCGACAGGTCCGAGCTCAACCACGTCACCGGCCTGTCGGCCGCCACGCTCGTGCTGGGCCTGCTGTCGGGAGCTGAGACGCACACCAGCCTGCCGGGACCGCTCGGCCTGCCGGGCGGCTACCCGGTACGGCTCACCGGCGCCCGGCTGGAGCTGCGCCTGCCCGACGGGCTGGCGCTGGAGGACGCCGTCGCCTTCAACCAGCGATGCGCGATCCGCGACGGCGTCGTGGTGGACGGCGAACGCGTCCGGTTCACCGGCCCCACCCATCCGGAGCTCGACCTGCCGACGGACTTCCCCGTCGCCGAGCTCCACCAGGTCACCGGCCAGCTCCACCAGCTCAGAGCCCAGCTGCGCGACCGTCCCCCGTTTCTCTGAAGCCCAGCGAGGTCCGTCAACGATGCCGAACTCCGTCCTGCCCGCATCCACGCCGTCCACCGGCGCGAGCGCGAACCTGCTGGTCGACTTCTACGACCGGCTGCCCCGCGCGATCGCCGCCTGCGTCGACGACCCGGCCCCCGTCAAGGGCGGCTCCGCCTTCTCCCCCGGCTTCCTGCTGCCCGAGCTGGACGCGGGAGTGCGGGACTACCTGTCCGTCGCCACCGCGAGCTGGCAGGCCCTCGGCACGTACGGCGGGCACCGGCTGTCGCTGCTCGACCTGACCGGCAACCCGGGCACCGGCACCACCAAGACGTTCGCCTCCCTGCTCATCGTGGCCAGGGCGGTGGAGTACATCCGCAGGTACGGCGAGCCGATCACGATCTTCTCGCCCACCTCGGCCAACAAGGGCACCGCCCTGCGTGATGCCGTGCTGCGCGCGATCGACGCCGGCCTGGTCGAGCCGGAGCAGCTGCGCGTGATCGTGCTCGCCCCCGAATCGTGCCTGGCCAAGCTGCGCTCCAGCCGCCTGTCCACCGACCCCGTCCTGCGGGAGCTGAACCCCGTCCTGGTCTACACCGGGCAGCAGGCCGAGGACGTCAAGGCGATCGGCAGGCAGTTCGCCGACAAATACATCGGCGACTTCGCGGCCATGGGCGACAACCTGTGGTACTCACTGGAGCTCGGCAACTACCTGGTCGCCGACACCGCCAGGGCGTTCTTCGAGTACGCGGTGGAGCCGGCGGGCGAGCGGCCCCGCCTGCACGCGCACGCGGTCTCCAGCGCGTTCGGCCTGCTCGGCTACCACCGTGGGCGCGCAGTGCTGGAGGAGGACGGCCTCGCCGACGTCGCGACCCGCCCCGCCAGCCTGCTCGTGCAGCATCTCGGCACCCCCGACATGGTGCTCAACCTGCGCCACGGCGACTTCGACCGGGCCAACCTGCCCGCCTACACCGCCGACGGGCAGGGGATGTTCGCGCAGTCGGCCGATCCGCGCTTCCCTCAGGTCACCTACGACCCCGACGAGGTGCTCGACCCGACCTTCTACACCCACAGGCCCGCCACCTCGCCCGCGATGAACGAGCTGATCGCCCGGTTCGGCGGCGACGGCATCGTGGTGTCGCTGGCCGAGTGCGTGGCCCGCTACCCGTACCTGCGCGAGATGCTGGCGGGGACGGGCTGCGCGCTGCCCGCCGACCTGCGGACGCTGCGGGAGTGGTCGCTGGTGATGGCCCTGACGGGCGTGCTGAACGCGGTCGACAGGGGTCTGGTGGAGGAGGGCCGCGACATCGTGGTCCACGGCTCCGGCTGCTACTCCGCCGCCGACTACCGGCCCCTCGAACACGACGCCATCACCCGCGTCGCCACCGTCGAGGACGTCGCAGGGGCGGTACTCGGCTGATGGACGGCGACGCGATCGCCGTCGTCGGGCTGGCCGGGCGCTTCCCCGGCGCGCCCGATGTGGCGACCCTCTGGCGGAACCTGCTGGACGGCGTGGACGCCGTCCACGACTACACCCCTGACGAGCTGCGAGAGCTCGGGATCGGCGAGCGGCTGACGGGCGATCCCGCCTACGTCCCCGCAGGTGGGCGGCTGGCGGGCGTGGCCGACTTCGACGCCGAGTTCTTCGGCGTCCCCGACGCCGAGGCCGTGCAGATGGATCCGCAGCAGCGGCTCTTCCTGGAGCAGGCCTGGGTGGCGCTGGAGGACTCCGGTCACGACCCCGCGGGCTACGACGGGGTGGTCGGGGTGTTCGCGGGCTCGTCCATCAACCGCTACTTCCTGTTCCGCCAGTTCGGCGACCCCTCGACGACCGACGACTGGGAGTCGCTGCTCCTGCCGGGCTCGGCCGCCGACTACCTGCCCGCCCAGGTGGCCTACCGGCTGGGCCTGACTGGGCCCGCGGTTGCCGTACAGACCGCCTGTTCCAGCTCGCTGGTCGCGGTCTGCATGGCCGCGCAGAGCCTCGTCGACTACCGGTGCGACCTGGCGCTGGCGGGAGGGGTGAGTGTCACCGAGCCCCGCTTCCTGCACACCGAGGGCGGGCTCGTCTCTCCCGACGGACGCTGCAGGGCCTTCGACGCCGAGGGGCGGGGGGCGGCGTTCGGTAGCGGGGTCGCGGTCCTGGCGATGAAACGGCTGGAGGACGCGCGGCAGGACGGCGACCGGGTGCTGGCGGTCCTTCGCGGCTGGGCGGTCGGCAACGACGGCGCGGCCAGGGCCGGGTTCGCCGCCCCCGGGCTCGAAGGGCAGGCCGCGGTCGTGGCGGAGGCGCTGGCGAGCGCGGAATTATCCGCCGAGGACATCGGCTACGTCGAGGCGCACGGCAGCGGCACTCCTGTCGGTGACGCGATCGAGGTGGCCGCTCTCACGCGCGCGTACGGCCCGGGCCTCGCGCCTGGCTCGTGCGCGCTCGGCTCGGTGAAGACAAACCTCGGCAATCTGGACGCGGCAGCGGGTGCGGTCGGTCTGATCAAGGCGGTGCTCGCCGTATGCCATGGGGTTGTCCCCGGGAACCTTCACTTTGAAACACCGAATCCGGAGATCGATTTTGCCGCGTCGCCGTTCTTCGTGCCGGTGGGCGACCACCTGCTCCCCGAGGAGCGGCGCCGGGCCGGGGTCAGCTCCTTCGGCCTGGGCGGCACCAACGCGCACGTGATCGTGGAGAGCGCGCCCGCCGAGGCCCCCGGCGACCCCTCGCCCGATGAGTGGCACGTGCTGCCGGTGTCGGCGCGCACGCCGCGGGCGCTACGCGAGGCGATGGTCAGGCTGGCCGACCACCTGGAGGCCGACACCGCGCCGCGGCTGGACGACGTCGCCCACACGCTGGCAGGACGGCGAGCCTTCCCGCACCGGGCGACGGTGCTCTGCCGCGATCCGAAAGAGGCGGTCGCGCTGCTGCGCGCCGGTGCCGACAGTGCCGAGGATGCGGGAGCGCCTGGCGAGCTGCGGGAGCTGGCGGCCGCGTGGCTGTCGGGAGACGATGTCGAGTGGCCGCAGCCGTCCGGCGCGCGCCACGTGTCGCTGCCCGCCTACCCCTTCCAGCGTCGGCGCCACTGGATCGAGGCCCGGTCATGACCAACTGGTTCAGCACGCCCCATCAGCGGCCCGGCGCTCGCGCGCGCTTGTTCTGCCTGCCGTACGCAGGAGCGGGGGCCGCGGCGTTCCGCGGCTGGTCGGCCGCGGCCGGTCCCGACGTCGAGGTGCTCGCGGCGGTGCTGCCCGGCAGGGAGAGCCGCATCTGGGACAGCGTCGCCTTCGACCTCGGCGAGCTGGCCACGGCGGTCGCCGAGCGCGCCGACCGGCCGTACGCCATCTACGGCCACTCCATGGGCGGACGGCTCGGCTTCGAGCTCGTGCGCGAGCTGCGCAGGCGCGGCGCGCGGCTGCCGGTCAGGCTCTACCTCGGCGGCTGCCGCCCGCCTGGCCTGGCCGACCCGTTGGAGGGTCTGTCGGCCGTGGACGACGACACGCTGCTCGCGCGGCTGTCCGAGCTCGGCGGCATGCCGTCGGAGCTGATGTCCGAGCCCGAGCTGCTGGAGCTGGTCCTGCCCGCGCTGCGGGCGGACTTCGGCTGGCTGGACGCCTACCGCTACCACGAGGACGAGCCGCTGCCGGTGCCGATCACGGCGTTCGCCGGGCGCGAGGACGCCACGGCGCCCGCCGAGGCCATGCGGCACTGGGCGGCGTACACGGCAGCCGCCTTCGACCTGCGCGTCGAGCCGGGCGGTCACTTCTTCCTGCACGACAGCAGGGACCGCATCCTGGCAACGATCCGCGCCGGCCTCACGACAAACGCCGACCTCCAGTCGGGCGCGGACCGCATCCCGGAGACGGCAGGCGCCGACCTCACGGCAGGCACGGATCGCATCCCGGGAACGGCAGCTGCGAGCGAGCACCTGGTGCCCCTTGGGAGCACCGGCTGGTCGGTGTGGCGCGATGCCATCCTGCGCAGCACCGGCTTCCCCGCCGAGGGCCTCGACCTGTTCTCCGCCCCCGAGTGCGCCGCCGCCGCCGACGACCTGCTGGCGGGACGGGCCGACGCCGAACGGTTCGACAAGCTCTTCGACCAGGCGCTGGCCGACGGCGCGGCGCACATGAGCGCGCTGGCCGCCGATCCGCTGCTGCGCGAGGCCGTCACCTGGCAGAACCGCAACGCGCTGATCACGCTGGACGCGCTCGTGCGCGGCGGCCCCGGCCAGTCGCGCAACAAGGACAGGCGCGCCCGCGAGCTGATGGTGGCCAAGTACTGGCAGCGCTACTGCGCCAAGAACGAGACGATCGGCTTCTTCGGCCCTGTCACCTGGACCCGGATCGAGCAGGACGGGCCCGCCGCCACCGTCGAGGTCGGCCCCGGCCTGGTCGGCAGGCGGCAGGTCGCCTTCGAGGACTGGGCCGTGCGCGCCTACGCCGACCGGCTCGCGAAGGATCCCGCGTTCCGGCGGCTGCTGCCTGTCGCGCTTCGCCCCCACCTGACCCTGGAGGGGCGCCACCTGCTGCGTCCCGCCCACCCGCCCCAGCCGATGTCGGCCGCCGAGGCCGCCGTGCTGGCCCGGTGCGACGGTCGCCGCGCCGCCGCGACCGTCGCCGCCGAGGTGGCGGGCCAGGCAGGCGTGCGCACGGCGGCGGACGCTCTCCTGCTGCTCGACCGCCTGGACGAGCGCGAGCTGCTGTCCTGGGGCGACGACCTGGCCCAGGGGCCGGACACCGAGGTACGGCTGCGCGCCCTGCTGACCGGCATCGCGGCGGAGCACCCCTCGTACGACCCGGCCGACGCCCTCGCCGGGCTCGACCGGCTCTGCGCCGCCAGGGACAGGGTCGCCGCCGCCGCAGGAGACGCCGACGCGCTGAAGGCCGCCCTCGACGCGCTCGACGAGGAGTTCACCGCGGTCACCGGGCTGCCCGCCCAGCGCCGAGCGGGACAGACCTACGCGGGACGCGGCCTGGTCTACGAGGACACCGTCCGCGACGTGGACGTGCGCTTCGGCGGGCCGCTGCTCGATGAGCTCGCCGAACCGCTGGCGCTGCTGCTGCGCGCGGCCCGCTGGCTGACCGCCGCACTGGCGCGCGCCTACGGGGCCGCGCTGCGGGAGCTGTACGAGGAGCTGCGCGCGGAAGGAGCTCAGGTACGGCTGGCCGACGTATGGTTCCTGGCCCAGGGACTGCTGTTCGGCTCGGGTCCGCGCCCGGTGGACGAGGTGGCCCGCGAGTTCGCCGAACGCTGGGCCGCCCTGTTCGGCCTGGACGGCGAGCAGCCCGCCGACGGGCCTGCCGAGCTGCGCTTCGACTCCGCCGACCTGGCGCGGGCGGTCGCCGAGACGTTCCCCGCCGACGCGCCCGGCTGGTCCTCCGGCCGCCTGCACAGCCCCGACCTGCAGATCTGCGCCGAGAGCGTGGAGGCCATCGAGAGGGGCGACTACCTGGTCGTGCTCGGCGAAATGCACGCCGCCTGGCCCACCTTCGACTGCGCGGTGTTCACCCGCGCCCACCCCGACCTCGAGTCGCTGCGCGCCGCCATGGCCGCCGACCTCGGTCCGCACCGGATCCGGCCGCTCTACCCGCTCGACTGGCCGCGCTACACCGGCAGGGTGTCGCACAGCCTGGACGGCCCGACGGACCGGCAGCTCGGCTGGACCGCCGCGCCCGGCGCCGACCCCGACCGGCTGCTGCCGACGACCTCCGTGCTGGTCTTCGAGGAGGACGGCGAGCTGGTGGCGCAGGCTCCCGACGGGCGGCGGTGGCCGCTGCTGGAGATGTTCGCCTCGCTGGTGTCGATGCACGCGGTCGACGGCTTCAAGCTGACGGGCGCGGCCCACGGCCACACGCCGCGCATCTCCATCGATCGCATGGTGGTCGCCAGGCAGACCTGGCGGACCACCGTCGGCGCGACCGGCCTGGCCTCGGTCAAGGGCGAGCGCGACTGCTTCCTGGCGGTCCGCGCCTGGCGTCAGGCGATGGGGCTGCCCGAGCGGGTGTTCGTCAAGCTGAGCACCGAGATCAAGCCGACGTACGTGGACCTGGGCAGCCCGCTGTACGCCTCGCTGCTGTGCGCGATGCTGCGCCGCGCGGGCGACGAGTCCGCGCGGCTCGTGGTGACCGAGATGCTGCCCGCTCCCGAGCAGGCGTGGCTGGCCGACGCCGAAGGCCGCCGCTACTTCACCGAGCTGCGCCTGCACGCGACCGACCCGGTACCGGCCTGGGGGGCCTCATGAACGTGCCGCACACTCTCCTGCCCAATCTGATCCTGGAGCAGGCCGCACGCCGTCCCGAGGCGCCTGCCGTACGGCAGTGGGACGAAACTCTGACCTTCGCGGCTCTCGCGGGCGCGGCCCGCGCGCTGGCCGCCGAGCTGCGGGCGCGCGGGGTGCTGCCCGAGCACCGCGTGGGGGTGTGCCTGCGCCGCAGGCCTTCCATGGTCACCGGGGTGCTCGGCGTGCTGCTGTCCGGTGCCGCCTACGTGCCGCTCGACCCCGACGGGCCCGCCGCGCGCAGGGAGGAGATCATCCGCGACGCGGGCATCGACGTGGTGGTGGCGGACGAGGAGACGGCGGGGATGTTCGCCGACCCCGTCCTGGTGCCCACAGCAGGGCACGCGCCCGGCGCGGAGCTGGACTGCCCTGCCCGGCCGGGCAACGTGGCCTACGTCCTTTACACCTCGGGGTCCACCGGCCGTCCCAAGGGTGTGATGGTCAGCCACCACAGCCTGCTGTCCTACGCCCTGGCCTTCGGACGGTTCACCGGCGCGGGCGAGGACACCAGGTCGTTCGGGTTCGCCGCCCTGGGCTTCGACGTCTCGGTCATGGACATTCTCGTGCCGCTGGCGGCCGGTGGCTCGGTCCAGCTGGCGGGCGAGGCGGATCGCACCGACCCGGTCAGGCTGCAGCGGTTCGCGGCCGCGCACGAGGTCACCTGGGGCTGCGTGCCCGTCGCGCTGCTGCCGCTGCTCGACCCCGCGGGGCTGCCCGCCTGGCGCACCGTGATCACGGGAGCCGAGGCGCCGGGCCCCGAGCAGGTCGAGCGCTGGTCGGCCGTCGGCCGCCGGTTCCTCAACTGCTACGGGCCGACCGAGGCGACGGTCTGCGTGACCGCGTTCGAGGCGGCGGGCCGCTGGGAGCGGCCGCTGCCGATCGGCAGGGCGCTGGACGGCCACCGGGCCTACGTCGTCGACGACGACCTGCGGCCCGTCGGAGCAGGCGTGCCCGGTGAGCTGCTGATCGGCGGGTTCGGACTGGCCAGGGGTTACCTGGGCAGGCCGGCGCTGACGGCCGAGCGGTTCGTGCCCGATCCGTGGGGAGAGCCTGGCGAGCGGCTGTACCGCACCGGCGACCTGGTCGTCCGGCAGGACGACGGCGAGCTGATGTTCCTGGGCAGGACCGACCGCCAGGTCAAGATCAGGGGTCAACGCGTCGAGATCGGCGAGGTGGAGACCGCGCTGCGGGCTCATCCCGGGGTGGCGCACGCCGTCGTCGAGGCCGTCGAGGGCCGCGACGGAACGCGGCTGGTGGCCTTCTGCGCGCCCGGCGACTCCTCGGAGGA
This sequence comes from Nonomuraea sp. NPDC059194, assembly GCF_042754765.1. Lineage (NCBI taxonomy): Bacteria > Bacillati > Actinomycetota > Actinomycetes > Streptosporangiales > Streptosporangiaceae > Nonomuraea > Nonomuraea sp. NPDC059194. The sequence continues at coordinate 127,682 of NZ_JBHZBH010000010.1, forward strand.
GGACCTGCTCGCCCACTGCGCCCTGCGGCTGCCCGCGGCGATGGTCCCCTCCCAGGTGGTCCTGCTGCCGAGCCTGCCGCTGCTCCCCTCGGGCAAGGTCGACGGCCAGGCGCTGCGCGCCCTCCTGCCAGAACGGACCGCGAGCGCGGGCGCGGTCCCGGCGACCGTGCTCGAACGCCAGGTGGCGGCGGTGTGGGCCCGGGTGCTCGGCCTTCCCGTGGACAAGGTCGGCATGGACGACGACTTCTTCGCCTCGGGCGGCCACTCCATCAGCGCGATGCGCCTGGTGTCGGCGATCAGGTCGGAGCTCGACCGGCCCGTGGCCGCCGAGGACGTCTTCGCGGGCCGTACGGTGGCCGGGCTCGTCGCCGCGATCGAGCGCTCCGCGCCGGGGGCCGACCCGCTCCCCCAGGCCAGCCCGCCCACGCTCTCGGCTGCCCAGCACCGGCTGTGGTTCGTGGACAAGCTCGCGCCGGACAGCGCGGCCTACAACATCGCGCTGGCCGAGCGGCTGCGCGGCCCGCTCGACGTCGAGGCGCTGCGCCGGGCGCTGGCCGCGGTCGCCGCCCGGCACGAGGTGCTGCGCTGGCGGATCCCGGACGCGCGCGGCGTGCCGTACGTGGAGGTGGATCCGCCGAGCGCGGTGCCGCTGCCGGTCGAGGACCTCAGCCACGACCTGAGCCACGGCGGGCGGGAGGAGCGGCTGCGGCGGGTGCTGGCGGCCGAGGCGGGCCACCGGTTCGACCTGGCCGAGGGCCCGCTGTGGCAGGCCAGGCTGGTACGGCTGGCGCCGCAGGAGCACGTGCTCGCGCTGACCTTCCACCACGCCGTCTTCGACGGCTGGTCCCAGCGACCCTTCCTCGACGACCTGGCCCGCGCCTACCGCGACCCCGCGCTCGGTGCCACGCCCGCCGGCTTCGCCGACTACGCCGTGTGGCGGGCCGCCAGGGACGCCCGGCGGGGGGCGGCCGATCTCGCCTGGTGGAAGGACCACTTGACCGGCGTGCCCGCGACACTGGAGCTGCCCGCAGACCGGCCGCGACCCCCTGTGCAGACGTACACGGGCGCCCAGGCGAGCAGGGCGCTGCCCGCCGAGGCCTCCGCGGCGGTCCGCGCGCTGGCCGCCACGCTCGGCACGACCGCGCCGACCGTGCTGCTGGCCGCCTTCGGGGAGGTCCTGCGCCGCGTGACGGGCCGCGACGACCTCGTGGTCGGCACCCCGGCCGCCGACCGGCGGCACGACGCCTTCCACGACCTGGTCGGCTTCTTCGTCGAGGTGGTGCCGCTGCGCCTGCGGATGGAGCGGGAGCAGAGCTTCGCCGCCAGGGTGCGCGAGTGCGCCGAGGAGTTCCTGGCGGTGCTGGCCCGGCCTGGGGCGACGCTGGAGCGCATGGTCGAGGCGCTGGCCCTGCCGCGCGATCCGAGCCGGGCGCCGCTGGTGCAGGTGCTGTTCAACGTCTACAACTTCCCCGAACCGCACCTGGACCTGCCAGGGGTGACCGCCGAGCGGGTCGAGCCGGGCCTTGCGGGCTCGCCGTTCGATCTCACCGTCTACGTGGTCGAGCGCGACGGCGGCTACGCCATCGACTGCGTCTACAACCCCGACCTGTTCACGGCCGAGCGGATCGACACTCTGCTGGCGGCCTACACCACGCTGCTGGAGGAGGCGGCCAAGGCCCCGGAACGGCCGGTCGCCGAGCACCCGGTGCCCGGACTGGCGGTTCTGGCGGCGGGGGTGAGCCAGGCTCCCGCGCCTGCCAGGGTCACGGTCGGCGGCACTGTGAATCCCGCCACCGCGACCGAGCACCTGGTGGCGAGCGTCTGGCGCGAGGTGCTCGGCCGCGACGCCGTGGGCGCCACGGACAACTTCTTCGACGTGGGCGGCACCTCTCTGTCCCTCGTCGTCGTGCAGGACCGGCTCGCCGAGCTGACCGGGCGGCGGCTGTCGGTGGTGGACCTGTTCCAGCACACGACCGTGCGCGCGCTCGCCGGGCATCTCGACGGCGACACGGGCCGGCCGATTCTCAACCGGGCCGACCAGCGGGCCGAGGCCCGCCGTCAGCGAACAGACCAACGCAGGAAGAGAGGGCGACAGTGACAGAGTTCGGCGCGGAGCCCATCGCGATCATCGGGATGAGCGCCAGGGTGCCGGGGGCCGGCGACCTGTCCCAGTTCTGGCGCAACCTCGTCGACGGTGTCGAGTCGGTGACCGTCTTCACCCGCGAGGAGCAGCTCGCCCAGGGCGTGACGGAGGCGGAGCTCGCCAACCCGTCCTTCGTGCCCGCCATGCACGTGCTGCCCGGCATGGAGGACTTCGACGCGGCCTTCTTCGGCATGACCGCCCGTGAGGCGGAGCTGGCCGACCCCCAGCAGCGCCTGTTCCTGGAGCAGTCGCACGCGGCGCTGGTGGACGCGGGCTACGACCCCGAACGCTACGACGGCGAGATCGGCGTGTACGGCGGCGCGGGCCCCAGCCAGTACCAGTGGCTGAACCTGCGGACCAACCCCAGGATCGCCAACGGCGCGGGCGACCTCGGCCTGTCGGTGGGCAACAACCCCGACTACGTCGCCACCACGGTCTCCTACCGGCTGAACCTGCGCGGGCCCAGCCTCTCGGTGGCCACGGCCTGTTCGACCTCCCTGGTCGCCGTCCACCTGGCCTGCGAGGCGTTGCGCGGCGGCGAGTGCGACATGGCGCTGGCCGGCGGCGTCTGCGTCGAGCTGCCGCACCACCGGGGCTACGCGGCCATGGACGGCTACACCTCCCCCAGCGGCCACGTGCGGCCCTTCGACGCCGACGCCGACGGCACGATGTGGGGCAGCGGCGTGGGCGTCGTGACGCTGAAGCGGCTCGACGACGCCATCGCCGACGGCGACCAGATCAGGGCCGTCATCCTGGGCAACGCCATCAACAACGACGGCACCAGCAAGATCGGCTTCTCCGCGCCGAGCGTGCAGGGCCAGGCCGAGGTGATCGCCCAGGCGCTCGGCGTGGCAGCGGTGGACCCGCGCACGATCAGCTACGTCGAGGCGCACGGCACCGGCACCGCGCTCGGCGACCCGATCGAGCTGTCCGCCCTGACCGCGGTCTACGGCCGCGACCAGGAGGAGACGGGCTGGTGCGGCGTCGGCTCGGTGAAGTCGAACCTGGGTCACCTCAGCCAGGCCTCGGGAGTGGTCGGCCTGATCAAGACCGTGCTGTCGATGGAGCACGGGCTGATCCCGCCCAGCATCAACTACGAGCGGCCCAACCCCGCCATCGACTTCGACTCCAGCCCCTTCTACGTCGTCTCCAGCCTGACCAAGTGGGAGGGGCAGAAGCGGGCGGCGATCAGCTCGTTCGGCATCGGCGGCACCAACGCGCACGTGGTGCTCCAGGAGGCTCCCCCTGCCGAGCCCGTGTCGCGCCGGCCGCGGCCCGAGCTGCTGCTGCTGTCGGCCCGCACTCCCGAGGCGCTGGAGACGATGCGGTCGGCGCTGGCCGAGCGCCTGGAGCGGGCGCCCGATCTGGCGCTGGCCGACGTGGCGTTCACGCTGCGGTCGGGCCGGAAGACCTACCCCCACCGCCTGGCCGTCCTGGCCGACGACGCCGGCGCCCTGAACGATCGCAAGCGGTGCCACACCGGTACGGCCGCCGACCCCGCGCCCTCCGTGGCCTTCCTCTTCTCGGGGCAGGGCGCGCAGTACGCGGGCATGGGGGCGCAGCTGTACGCCGCCGAGCCCGTCTTCGCCGCGGCGGTCGACCGCTGCGCCGAACTGCTGCTGCCCGAGCTGGGCGAGGACGTCAGGCCGCTGATGTTCGGCTCGGACGACGAGCCGCTGCGCCAGACCCGCCTGGCCCAGCCCGCGCTGTTCACCCTTGAGTACGCGCTGGCCACGCTCTGGCAGGAGTGGGGCGTGCGCCCCTCGGCCATGATCGGCCACTCCATCGGCGAGTACGTCGCCGCCACCCTGGCGGGCGTCTTCTCGCTGCCCGACGCGCTGCGGCTGGTCGCGGCCCGCGGCAGGCTGATGCAGTCGATGCCGCCTGGATCGATGCTGGCCGTCCAGCGCGACGCGGCCTTCGTCGCCTCCGTGCTGCCCGAGGGCCTGTCCGTCGCCACGGTCAACGGCCCTGGAACCTGCGTGGTGGCCGGTCCCTCCGAGCTGGTCGAGGCGTTCGCCGAGCGGCTGCGCGCCGACGACGTGCGCTGCACGCCGCTGCGCACCTCGCACGCCTTCCACTCGGTGATGATGGAGCCGATCCTGGAGGAGTTCACCGCCCTGGTCGCCGCCGTGCCGCGGCGCGCGCCCCAGACGGCGTTCCTGTCGAACGTGTCAGGGCGGTGGATCACCGCCGAGCAGGCCGTCGACCCCGCCTACTGGGCCAGGCACCTGCGCGAGCCCGTGCTGTTCGGCGACTGCGTGGCGACCCTGCTCGCCGAGGGGTCGTGGGCGCTGCTGGAGTGCGGTCCCGGCAAGCAGCTGTCGAGCCTGGCGCGGATGCAGCTGCGCGAGGCGATCGCCGAGGGCGCCCTCGCCCCGATGTCCAGCCTGCCAGGCCCGTCGGAGAAGACCGGAGACCTGCCCACCCTGTACGGCTCGGCCGCCCGGCTGTGGGTCGCCGGCGTGCCCGTCGAGCTCGGCGGCACGGGCAGGCGGGTGTCGCTGCCCGGCTACCCGTACGAGCGCAAGCGGCACTTCGTCGAGCCCGGAGCGGGCGCGCTTGCGGTCGCGACCGTGGCGCCCGCGCGGACGATCGACGACTGGTTCGAGGTGCCGGTCTGGCACCAGGTGCCCGCCACGCCCGCCGGGGAGAGCCTCGACAGGTGTGTGGCGTTCGTGGCCGGGCCGCGCGGCGAGCGCCTGTGCGCGGCGCTGCGCGCGGCGGGCGCCGAGGTGGTCGAGGTCCGTCCGGGCGAGAGGTTCGCCCCCGCCGAGGGCGGCTACACGCTGCGCCCCGGCTCGCGGGACGACTACGACGCCCTGGTGGCGGCCCTGAACACACCCGATTCGATGTCGCGGGTGCTGCACGCGTGGGCGCTGGAGGGCGAACCCGCGGGCACCGACGTCGAGGCCGCCGATCGCGCGCAGGAACACGGCCTGTTCAGCCTGCTGCTGCTGGTCCAGGCGCTGGCGGCGGCGCAGGCCGCCGAGGGCGTGCGGATCGACGTGCTGACCGAGGGCACCGAGGACGTGCTCGGCGGCGACCTGACCAGGCCGGAGCACGCGACCGTCGCGGGCATCACCAGGGTGGCGCCGCTGGAGATCGCCGGGCTGACCGTGGGTCATCTCGACCTCGACGCCGCCACCCCCGACGTCGATGTGCTCGCCGAGCTGCGCCGTCCCGCGCAGGAGGAGGTCGTCGCGCTGCGCGCGGGCCGCCGCTGGCAGCGGCGGGTGGAACCGGTCGCGGTGCCCGCGGGGCCCGTCACCGGGCTGCGGGAGGGCGGCCGCTACCTGATCACCGGTGGCGTGGGCGGCATCGGCATCACGCTCGCCGAGGAGTTCGGCACGCTTTTCAAGGCCCGCCTGGTGCTGCTGGGCAGGACCGGTCTGCCGCCGCGCGAGGAGTGGGACCGGCCCGGCGACAGCCGTACCGCCAGGGCGGTCGCGGCGATCCGCCGCGTCGAGGCGGCGGGCGGGCAGGTCACGATCGTGACCGCCGACGTCACCGACCCCGTACGGCTGCGCGCCGTCATGGCCGAGGTGGTCGCCGCGTACGGCGGGCTCGACGGCGTCGTGCACGCGGCCGGGCTGCCCGGCGGCGGCATGGCCGAGGTCAAGGAGCTGGAGCAGGCGCGCGCCGTCCTGGCGCCCAAGCTCGCGGGCACGCTCGCGCTCTGGCAGGCCGTCGAGGGACAGGAGCTCGACTTCGTCGCGCTGTGCTCCTCGGTCACCTCGCTGACCGGCGGGTTCGGCCAGGTCGACTACTGCGCCGCCAACGCCTTCCTTGACGCCTACGCCAGGTCGGCGCGCGGACCGCGGGTGCTCTCGCTCAACTGGGGCGCCTGGCGCGAGGTCGGCATGGCCGCGGAGGCGCGCGGTGAGGCCGCCGCCGAGCCGCTGGAGCATCCGGTGCTGCGCACCAGGAGCGGCCACCTGGCCAAGGGCCTGATCTCGGCCGGGACGCACTGGGTGCTCGACGAGCACCGGATCGGCCAGACCCCCGTCCTGCCCGCCACCGCCCAGCTGGAGTGCGCCAGGGCGGCCTTCGCCGCCTGCGTCCCCGCGCCGGGAGAGGGATACGCGGTCGAGCTGAGCGACGTGGTGTTCACCGAGCCGCTGGCGGTGCCCGAGCGCTCGGAGGTGGTCGTCTCGATCGGAAGCGACGGGCGCTTCGAGGTCGCGGCCGACGGCAGGACACGCACCGCGGGCAGCGCCGCTTGGGTGCGGCCCGAGACGGCGGCGAAGGCCGATCCCGCGCGGTTGCGCGACCGGATGCGGCCCGCCGTACCGGCCGGTGAGGGGAGGGTGAGCGCGCTGACGTTCGGTCCGCACTGGCGCGAGCCCGAGCAGATGTGGAGCGGCGACGGCGAGGAGTTGGCGCTGGTGACGGCCACCCACCCGGGTGAGGAGGACCAGTGGGTGCTGCACCCGGCCCTGCTCGACGTGGCCACCTCGTTCAGCACCGCCAGGGGCGACGGCGCCTACCTGCCGCTGAGCTACGGCCGGCTGCTCGTCAGGGCCCCGCTGCCGGACCGGTTCTACAGCCATCTGCGCCACCGCAGCACCGGCGAGGAGATCGTGGCGGTGGACCTCACTCTCATGGACGAGTCGGGCAACGTGCTGGCCGAGATCGAGGAGTTCACGCTGCGTCGCGTGGACCCCGGCGCGCTGGCGCTGGGCGGTGGCGCCGCGGCGCCCACCGGCTCCGGCATCGGCCCCGCCGAGGGGGTGGAGGCCTTCCACCGGGTGCTCGCCTCCGGTCTCGGGCCGCAGGTGGTGATCAGCGCGACGGCGCTGGCCGAGGTGGCCGAGCGGGAGCGGCGGCCGGTCGAGGCGGCCACGGCCGCCGAGCCCGTCGAGCGCGACACCCCCTTCCAGGCGCCCGAGGGCGCGCTCGCTCTCACGCTGGCCCGGATCTGGGGCGAGGTCCTCGGCGTGGCCAACGTCGGAGCCGACGACGACTTCTTCGACCTGGGCGGCAACTCGCTGGTCGCCGTCCAGCTCATCGCCCAGGTGCGGGCGACGATCGGGGTGAAGCTGCCGATGCGCACGCTGTTCGAGGCGCCCACCGTGGAGCAGATGGCCGCCAGGGTCGAACAGCTCACGGCAGCGCCCGAGCCGGCCCCCGCCGCCATTCCGAGACTGTCCAGGAGGTAGGCAGATGTCCGAACAGGACTGGCTGGTCGTCGTCAACGACGAGGACCAGTACTCGATCTGGGCCGCGGGCGGCCCCCTGCCCGCCGGCTGGCACGCGACCGGGTTCAGCGGCGAGCGGGAGGCCTGCCTCGCCCACATCGACGAGGTGTGGACCGACATGCGCCCGCGCAGCCTCAGGACGGCGCGATGACCGAACTCGACACCGGCGAGTGGGTCGCGGCGGCCTCCTTCGCGCAGGAACGCGTCTGGCTGGCCGCCCAGCTCGCGGGTGACCTGCCGGTCTACAACGTCGTCGACCGCATTCCGCTGAATCTCCCGCTCGACGCCGCCACGCTGACCGACGCCTTCGCCGAGGTCGTGCGGCGGCACGAGACGCTGCGCAGCCACTTCACCACCGTCGACGGCAACCTGATGCAGGTCGTCCACGACGAGGTGCCCGTCGAGCCCGAGCTGATCGACCTCTCGGACCTGCCCGAGGAGGCACGGCAGGAGCGCCTGCGCGAGCTGCTCGCCGCCTACGGCAGGCTCGACCTGCCGCTCGACCAGGCTCCCCTCTGGCGGGCCACGATGGTACGGCTGGCGCCGGAGGAGTGGTGGCTGGCGGTGGTCGCCCACCACACGGTCGTCGATGCCAGCTCCCAGCTGAACCTGGCCGCCGAGCTGCGCGAGCTGTGCGCGGCGGCCGTCGAGGACCGGCCCGCCGACCTGCCCGAGCTGCCCATCCAGTACGCCGACTTCGCCGCGTGGCAGCGCGACGCGCTCTCCGGCGAGGCGTTGGAGTCGGAGCTGGCCCACTGGCGGGAGCGGCTGGCAGACCTGCCGCCGGTGCACGCCCTGCCCACGGACCGGCCGCGCCCCACGGTGCCCAGCTTCCGCGGCGGCGAGGTGACCTTCCGCCTCGGCCCGGACGTGCTGGCGGCCGTCGAGGCCCTGGCCAGGCGGCACCGGGGCAGCACGCTCATGGTGCTGCTGGCCGCGCTGACCGCGCTGATGCACCGGCTGAGCGGCCAGCAGGACATCGTGGTCGGCGCGCTCGTGGCCGGCCGCGACCGGCCCGAGCTGGCGCCGCTGATCGGCATGTTCGTCAACAACGTCGTGCTGCGCAGCGACCTGTCCGGCGACCCGACCTTCGACGAGCTGGTGCTGCGCGAGCGGGACGTGGTGCTGGAGGCGTGGGAGCACCAGGAAGTCCCCTTCCACAAGGTCGTCGAGGCGGTCGCGCCGCGCCGCGACCCCGGCGTGCACCCCCTGTTCCAGGTCAGCCTCAACTACCTGCCCCAGTCGGGGGCGGCATTCGGCAACGGCACCTCGCGGCGCGACCTGTCGTTCGACCTGACCTCGGGCGAGTGCCGCCTGGAGTACAGCACCGACCTGTTCGACCACGCGACCGCCGAGAGCCTCGCCGAGCGTTACGTCGCGCTGCTGGCCGACGCCGTCGCCCGTCCAGGACACCGGATCTCGGAGCTGGAGCTGCTGCGCGAGGGCGAGCGCGAGTGGCTGGTCAAGGGGCTCAACGACACGGCCCTGCCGTACCCCGACCAAGCGACGCTGCACGGGCTGATCGAGGAGCAGGTGGCGCGCACCCCCGACGCTCCCGCGCTCACCTTCGAGGGCCGCACGATCAGCTACGCCGAGCTCAACGCCAAGGCCAACCGCATCGCGCACGGCCTGCGCCGGCGGGGCGTCGGCCCCGAGACTCTGGTCGGGGTCTGCGCCGAGCGCTCCTTCGAGCTCGTCGCCGCGATCCTCGGGGTGATGAAGTCGGGCGGCGCCTACGTGCCGCTCGACCCCGAGTACCCGGTGGACCGGCTGGCCTTCCTGGTCGAGGACGCGCAGGCGCCCGTGCTGCTGGCCCAGCGGCACCTGGTGGAGCTGCTGCCCGAGACCGAGGTGCTGCTGCTCGACGACGAGACGATCTGGGCGGGCGAGCCGTCCGACGACCCGGTCAGCGGCGTCACCCCCGGCAACATCGCCTACATGATCTATACCTCCGGCTCGACGGGCCGGCCGAAGGGCGTGCCGACCCCGCACCGCAGCGCGGTCAACCACATCGACGACATGCAGCGCCGCCACGGGCTCGGCCCCGGCGACACCATGCTGCAGAAGACGGTGATGAGCGCCGACGTGTCGATGCGCGAGTTCATCTGGCCGCTGCAGACCGGCGCCCGCATGGTGCTGGCCAGGCCGGGCGGCCACAAGGACGCCGCCTACCTGCGGGACCTGATCAACGGCGAACGCGTCACGATCACCAACTTCGTCCCGTCGATGCTGGCCGTCTTCCTGGAGGAGGACGTCTCCAGCTGCACCTCGCTGCGGGTGGTGACCAGCGGCGGCGAGGCGCTGCCCGCGCATGTGGGCGCCAGGTTCTCCCGCACGCTGCCGGACTGCAATCTGGTCAACATCTACGGGCCCACCGAGACCACCATGGACGTGACCTGGTGGCCCGTCACGGCCGAACGCCTGGAGGGCGAGACCATCGCCCCGCTGGGCGGCGGCATCCAGAACACCGCCCTCTACGTCCTGGACGCCGACCTGCGTCCTCAGCCCGCCGGAGTGCCGGGCGAGCTGTGCGTCGGCGGGGTGCAGGTCGCCCGCGGCTACCACCGCAGGCCCTCGCTGACCGCCCGCCAGTTCGTGCCCGACCCGTACGGCGCGCCGGGCGCCCGGCTGTACCGCACCGGCGACCTGGCCCGCTGGCGGCCCGACGGCACGCTGGAGTTCCTCGGCAGGACCGACGGCCAGATCAAGCTGCGCGGCCTGCGCATCGAACTCGGCGAGATCGAGTCGGCATTGCGCGACCAGCCGGGTGTGCGCGACGCCGTCGTGCTGGTGCGCGAGGACGTGCCGGGCGACAAGCGGCTGGTCGGCTATCTGGCCGTCACCGAGGAGCCGGACCTCGCCGAGCTGCGCGCCACGCTGCGCAAGCGGCTGCCCGACCACATGGTGCCCTCCGCGTTCGTCACCATGGAGCGCTTCCCGCAGACCACCAACGGCAAGCTGGACCGCAAGTCGCTGCCCGCCCCCGAGGGCCAGCGGCTGCTGTCGGCCGAGCTCGTCGCGCCCCGCACCGAGATCGAGCGCGACATCGCCGCCATCTGGACCGAGGTGCTCGGCATCGACGGCCTCGGCGTGGACGACGACTTCTTCGAGCTCGGCGGCCACTCGCTGCTGGCCACCCAGGTCGTGGCCAAACTGCGGAAGATCACTGCCACGACGGGGCGGCAGGTCAGCGTCATGGACCTGTTCCAGTCGCCCACGATCAGGCAGCTCGCGGCGATGGCGTCCGCCGAACCCGACGAGCAGCGGCCCGCCCGGCTGGTGCACGAGCTGACCAAGCCGCTGCCGCCGGGCGAGCGGAAGGTCTCCTACGTGTGCGTGCCGTACGGCGGGGGCAGCGCGGTCGTCTACCTGCCGCTGGCCGAATCGATGCCGTACGGGCACGCGCTCTACTCGGTGGCCATTCCCGGCCACGACGTGGGCCTGGACGAGGAGGCGCTGCCGTTCGACGAGCTGGCCGCGCGCTGCGCGGCCGAGGTGCTGAGCGACGTCGAGGGGCCGATCGTCCTGTACGGCCACTGCGGCGTCGGCGGGGCGCTGGTCATCGAGCTGGCCAGGCGGCTGGAGGCGGCAGGCCGGGAGGTGCGGGCCGTCTACACCGGCGGCGTCTTCCCCTCCGCGCAGCCGCCCGGACGGTTCAGCAGGTTCCTGACCTGGCTGGACAGCAAGTCGAGCAACCGGGCGCACGCCAACTGGCTGAAGTCGATGGGCGTCGACATGGACGAGTTCGACCCGGCCCAGGCCGACCGGATCGTGGCCAACATGCGCCACGACACCCGCAACGCGGGCGCCTACTTCACCCGGCTGCTGGAGGAGGGCGCGACGCCGCTGCGGGCGCCGATCATCTCGGTGGTCGGCGAGCGCGACCCGCTCACCGACTACCACCAGGAGCGCTTCAGGGAGTGGTCCTTCCTGACCGGCACCACCGCGCTGGTCGTGCTGGAGGAGGCGGGGCACTTCTTCGTCAAGCACCGCGCGGGCGAGCTGGCCCGCGTGCTCAGCCAGACGCACGTGGAGATCGCCAAGGACGAGGGACGTTCCCTCACCAGGTCGGCGCGGGGTGAGGAGGCGAGCTGGTGGCTGGAGGGCGTCGCCCACGCGGGCGTGCCCGGTGCAGGCGTGTCCGGTGCGGGCGCCTCCGGTGTGGAAGCCGCCCCCGGGATGGGCCGCTTCCTGGCCGTCACCGGCGGACAGCTCGTCTCCATGCTCGGCTCCGCGCTCACCCAGTGGGCCGTCCCCGTGTGGATCTACCTGCAGACCGGGTCGCTGCTGTGGTTCGGCCTGTTCGGCGTGGTCGCCTACGCCCCTGGCCTGATCGCAATGCCGCTGGCGGGCGCGCTGGCCGACCGGCACGACCGGCGGCGCATCCTGCTGCTGTCCAGCCTGGCCTCGGTCGCCTGCGAGGTGGCGATGGCCGCCTTGGTCTGGACCGGCAGCACCGAGATCGGCCCGATCCTCGCGCTGGTCGGTCTGCTCGGCATCGCCTCGGTCTTCCAGCGCGTCGCCTACACCGCGGCCATCCCGCAGCTGGCCCCCAAGCGCTACCTCGGCCACGCCAACGGCGCCGCGCAACTGGTGAACGGCACCGCGATGCTTGTCATGCCGCTGATCGCGGCGGGGATGCTGGCCGCGATCGGGCTCGGCGGCATCCTGGTGATCGACGTGGTCAGCTACACGCTGTCGATCGCGGTGCTGCTGGCCGTACGGTTCCCGGCCCTGATGGGCCGCCGCCGCAGGGAGCCGCTGCTCACCGAGATGGCCGAGGGCCTGCGCTACTCCTGGGGCACGAAGGGCTTCAGGGCCATGCTGATCTACTTCTCGGTGCTGAACCTGCTGCTGGCCGCTCCCCTGTTCCTGGTCTCGCCGCTGGTGCTGGGCTTCGGCACCACGGCCGACGTGGGCACGGTCGCCTTCGCGGAGGGCCTCGGCGCGGTTGCCGGCGGCCTGCTCATGTCGATGTGGGGCGGGCCCCGGCAGCGCAGGATGGTCAGGTTGATGACCTTCACCCTGCTCGTGGCCGCCTGCTGCTTCGTCACGGGGCTGCGGCCCAACGTGCTGCTCATCGCGTTCGGGATGCTCGGCATGGGGTTCGGGCTGGCGCTCAGCCAGGGCATCTACATGACGATCATCCAGGTGAAGGTGCCGCAGCGCTTCCACGGCCGGGTCATCTCCATCAACCAGGCCATCTCCTGGGCGGCCTTCCCGCTGGGCTTCGGCGTGCTGACGCCGCTGGCGGGAGCCGTACTCGAACCGCTCTTCACCGAGCACGGCGCGCTGGCCGGCAGCGTGGGGGCGGTCATCGGCACCGGACCGGGCCGCGGCCTGGCCTTCGCCTACCTCGTGTGCGGCCTCGGCCTGGCGCTGGCCGCCGCCGTCGGGCTGCGCACCAGGACGCTCGCCAGGCTCGACACGGACCTGCCCGACGCCCTGCCCGACGACCTGATCGGCATCCAGCTGCGCGAGCAGCGGCTGGCGGCCAGCGGAGCACGCAATGACTGACGGCCAGTTCGCCGCGGCGCACCGGGGCGGCGATCCCGAACACCGCCCGTGGTCGGCGCGGACCATCCACGAGCGCTTCCGGGAGGTGGCGGCCGCGCAGCCCGGCCGCCCGGCGGTCATCGGCGACGGCGAGAGCCTCACCTACGCCGAGCTGGCCGAGCGGGTGCGGGCCATCGCGGGCGCCGTACGCGGCCGGGCGCGGGTGGCCGTCCTGCTGGACCATGGGCCCGATACGCTGGCGGCCATTCTCGGCGCGTTGGCGGCGGGCGCGCTCTACGTCCCCCTCGATCCCCGCTATCCCCTGGTACGGCTGACGCGGATGGCCGAGCTCGCCGCGCCCGACGCGGTCCTGGTCACGCCCGCGCACGCCGCCATGGCGGAGCGGCTGGCCCCCGGGGTGCCGGTGGTCGACATCACCGCGCTGCCGCCGGGACCCGCCGACGTGACGGGTCCTTCCGACCCCGACGCCCCCGCCTACATCCTGTTCACCTCGGGGTCGACCGGGCGGCCGAAGGGCGTGGTACAGACCCACCGCAACGCGCTGTTCCAGGTGCGCACGCACACCGCGAACCTGCGCATCGGGCCGTCCGACCGGGTGAGCGTGCTGTCGTCGTTCAGCTTCGACATGGCGATGACGGACGGCTTCTCCGCGCTGCTCAACGGCGCCGCCTCGGTCCCCGTCGACCTGCGCGAACACGGCCTGGCGGAGCTGGGCGAGATGCTCGTCGACCGCGGGGTGACGATCTACCACTCCACGCCCACGGTCTACCGCTACCTGCTGGACTCGCTGCCGGGTGCGGCCCGGCTGGAGAGCGTCAGGGCGGTCGTGCTCGGCGGGGAGGAGGTGGTCCGGCATGACCTGGACAGGTTCGTCAGGCACTTCCCCGCCACGTCCGTGTTCGTCAACGGGTACGGCGCGACGGAGATCTCCTTCGCCGTCCAGAACCACCTGACCGTCGAGGACATCCTCGCGGGCACGGGGGTGGGCGCGGGTGTGGTCCCCATCGGCCTGCCGCTGGACGGGACGGAGGTGGAGCTGCGCCCGCACGGGTCTTCGGGTTCGGACCAGGCCGAAGGGGAGATCGTCGTGCGCAGCGCCTATCTGGCGTCCTACTGGCGCGCCGGGGTGAGCGACGATTCCCGGTTCGGGGTGGATCCCGACGGCACCCGCCACTACCGCACCGGCGACCTCGGCCGCCGCCTGCCCGACGGCCGCATCCGCTACCTCGGGCGCGCCGACCGCCAGGTGAAGATCCGCGGCCACCGGGTCGAGCTGGGCGAGGTCGAGGCGGCGCTGTCCGCGCTGCCCCAGGTCACCAGGGCCGCGGTCGTGGCCGGGCAGGCCCCCGCCGCCGTGGACGGCGCGCCGGGAGACAAGCGGATCGTCGCCTACGTGATCGGGGAACTGGCCGAACCCACCACGCTGCGCAAGGCGCTGGCCGACGTGCTGCCCGAGTTCATGCTGCCCAGCCTGATCGTCAGGATGGACGCCTTCCCGCTGACCCCGACCGGCAAGGTCGACACCGCCGCGCTCCCCGAACCGGCCGGACCCGACGCGAGCCCGCCGTCCGAGGGGCGCGGCGACCTGGCATCGGTCATCGCCGCGGCCTGGTGCGCCGTGCTGGGGGTGGCCGAGGTGGGCAGGGAGCAGAACTTCTTCGACGTCGGCGGCCACTCCCTCCTGATGGCCCAGGTGCAGCATCGACTGGAACTGTCGTTGGGCACGCGCCTGCCGCTCAGCACGCTGTACGCCTATCCGACCGTCGCCAGGCTCGCCGAGCACCTGACCGGCGGGGAGCGGCAGCCGTCCGCCCCCGAGCAGCGCGCCGCCCGCCGCCGCCAGGCCCGCACCAGACGCACGTCGGACGGCTAAAAGCGTTGGACAACGCCCGCGCCCATGACCATCGTGGGCGGCATGCAACAGGAGGAGATCTGGGGCGTCGATGCCGCCCTGCGCTATGACACGCCGGGCACCGGCATGTTCGCCGCCGAGGTCCTGGAGCCGACCGTGGACCGCCTGGCCGAGCTCGCGGGCGACGGGCAGGCGCTCGAGTTCGCCATCGGCACCGGCCGCGTGGCCGTACCGCTGGCCGCGCGAGGAGTGCCCGTGACCGGCATCGAGCTGTCGGTTCCGATGATCGACCAGCTACGGACGAAGGTCGACGAAGCGACGGTCCCCGTGGTCGTCGGCGACATGACGAGGGCCGTCGCTCCGGGGAAGTTCACGCTCGTCTACCTGGTCTACAACACGATCTCCAACCTGCTCACCCAGGCCGAGCAGGTCGCCTGCTTCCGCAACGCCGCCCGTCACCTCACTCCCGGCGGCCGGTTCGTGATCGAGCTCTGGGTGCCCGAGCTGCGCAAGCTGCCACCGGGTCAGCAGGCCACGGTCTGGCAGTGCGAGCCCGGCTACATCGGCCTGGACACCTACGACGTCCTGCGCCAGCACGTCGTGTCGCACCACTTCAGGTTCGACGAGAGCAGGCAGGCTCAGCTGTTCCGCAGCCCGCACCGCTACATCTGGCCGGCCGAGCTCGACCTCATGGCTCAGCTCGCCGGGTTCGAGCTGGAGAGCAGGCATGCCGACTGGGCCGGGGCCGACTTCACCGCCGAGTCGCGCTCCCACGTGTCCGTCTACCGCATCCCGCCGGACCGCTAGCCTCGCCCGAACCCGCCGCCGCCGGCCCTGATACGATCTTGACCCACTTGACCGGCGGGAGGCTGGGTGGCCGAGGTGTTGGCCCTGTTACCTGAGGAGCCCAGAGCTGTCGGGCCGTACCACCTGGAGGGTCGGCTCGGGGCGGGCGGGCAGGGCACCGTCTACGTGGGGCGGGGCGACGGCGACGCGCTCGTGGCGATCAAGCTGCTGCACCCGCACCTGATAGCCGATCACAAGGAGCAGCAGCGCTTCCTGCGCGAGGTGGAGACCGCGCAGCGGGTGGCGCCGTTCTGCACGGCCCAGGTGCTCGACTTCGGGTTCGTCGGCGACCGGCCGTACATCGTCAGCGAGTTCATCGACGGCCCCTCGCTGCAGACCGCCGTGCGCGACGGCGGGCCGCGCCGGGCCGCGGCTCTGCAGCGGCTGGCGGTCAACACCGCGACCGCCCTGGCGGCCATCCACGAGGCCGAGGTGGTGCACCGCGACTTCAAGCCCGGCAATGTGCTGCTCGGGCCCGACGGGCCGGTCGTCATCGACTTCGGCATCGCCAGGGCGCTGGATCTCAGCCAGTCGGTCGTCAGCAGCCAGCCCATCGGCAGCCCCGCCTACATGGCGCCCGAGCAGATCGCCGGCCGCGGCGTCGGGCCCGCGGTCGACGTGTTCGCCTGGGGCGCGACCATGGTCTATGCGGCCACCGGGCAGCGGGCCTTCGTCGGCGACTCCATCCCCGGCATCCTGCACCTGATCCTGCAGGGCGAGCCGGACCTCGGCGGGCTGCAGGGGGCGCTGCGGGCGCTGCTGGCCGAGTGCCTGGACAAGGACCCGGCCCGGCGGCCCACCGCCGCCCAGGTGCTCGAACGCCTGCGCGCCCTTCCCGCGCCCGCCTGGCTCGCCGTCCCTGGCGCGTCCGGGGTTTCGGGCGGGTCCGGGGTCCCGACCGCGCCCGGAGCCGCTGTGGGCGGCCCTGCTCAGCGAGCGGGCGGGCGGCGGCCCGGTGGCCTGATCATGGGTACGGCGGTCGCGGCCCTGCTCGCCACCGCGGTGACCGGCTACCTCGCCCTGGCGCCCATCGCTTCCGGCAGCCGAGCGGCGGGGGCATCCCCTGCGGTGTCGCAACCAGTGGCCATGCCGTCGTCCACTGTGCCGTCATCTGCGCCCCCGACCCCCGAGCTGCCGAGCGAGCCTTCCACCAGCGCGCCCGCGACGCCGACCGCAGCCGTCACGCCCGCTCCGCGGGCCGCCAGGCGGTCGCAGGCGGCCAAGGCGGTCTCCACCGCCGGCGCCAGCCCGAAGAGCAGGCCGAGCAAGCAGCCGACCGACAAAACCCTGGTCGAGCCCACCACCGCGCCGCGCACCAAGAAGCCGACCCGCAACCCCGAGCCCAGGCCGACACCGACCGAGGCCGCGCCGCCGCCCCCGAGCGACGACCCGCCCGCGCCCTCCCAGGGCACGATCACCTTCAACGACGTCCACGCGTACTGCAAGACGCAGGGCCAGAACATGGGCGGCGGCAACTGGGACAACCTGTGGTGCTTCGGCGGCGCGAAGATCACCCCGACGACCGTGTGCCAGTGGAAGTACCAGGGCCGCGACGCGGTCGCGGAGCGGCCCGTGTACGCGGCGGCACTCGAGGTGACCTGCCGGTTGTCATGACGTGCGCCGTCAGCCGCAGGTGACGCTGTAGGAGACGGGCGCGGAAACCGCCGTGTTGGGCGCGACGACCTGGAGGTAGCCGGTCACCTTCCCGTTGGTGGACGCGACGGCGCGCCAGTCCTTCCACTCCACGGTCCTGGTGAGCGGGCCGCCCTCGGGGAAGGCGATCTGCTGGGCCGGGCTGCTGGTGTTGTTGTCGAAGCGCCAGGCGTACTCGACCGGTGCGGTGGTCGGCGCGGACACGGTGATCGTCGCGGTGGCCTTCAGGTCGACGGGGCAGGCGCCCGTGTGGTTGGACGGGGTGATGGCGGGGTTCGTCACGGATGTCACCTTCCCGCCGGTGTTCGGCGCGGGCGGCTTCCCGTTGCAGGTCAGGGAGTACGCGCCCGGCTCGCCCTGCACCCTGGCGGGGCCGGTGACTTCCAGCCACACCTTGGCCGCGTGGCTCCTGGAGGTCATCCAGCTGTGCGTGGCACGCCGCGCTCCCGGCTCGGTGAACTGCAGCTTCTCCTCCTGCCAGTAGCCGCCATCGTCCCAGCGCCAGCGGTAGGTCACGGTCAGCGGGTAGGTGAGGCCCTTGGTGGCGGTGAGCGTCGCCGCGGCGGTGAGCTGGTAGGGGTTGGCGGTCGTGCAGGCGCCCGGCTCGCTGCTCCAGGTGGTGACGGCCGCCTTGGCGACGGTGACCTGTCCTGGTTCGTCGGCCTTGCAGGTGACCGACCAGGTGATCGGCGCCGACTCCTTCCAGCGGCCGTAGTCGTCGCCGGTGGCGACGGCGAAGGCGGTCGATCCCTTGGTGGTGCCGTTCTCGACCCAGTCTCTGGTGAAGGTCTTACTACCCGAGATCATCTCGGCGGTCGCCCACGTGCTGGAAGAGTTAGCTGTTAGTTGATTCCTCAGCGTTCGTCAGCTCTCTCCTGGGATCATCAGTGTGTGAAACTTTCCGAGTGGGCGCGGTGGAATGGTGTGCACGACCAGACCGCCTGGCAGTGGGCACGGGACGGCAAGATGCCCGTCCCGGTGGTCAAGACCGCGTTGGCCGGAGCGGTGCAGGACGCCGCGTGAGCCACAAGCAGGGCGTCCGATTCGAGCTCGCCCCCACCGACGAGCAGGCCGTCCTCATGGGCCGTCACTGCGGGCTGTCGCGGGTGGTGGAGAACTTCTGCCTGGAGATCGTGCGCAAGAAATGGGCGCAGCGCAAGGCCGAGGAGTCCTACAGCATCACCGGCGACGACCTGACCCCCGTGCCGTGGTCGGCCCCGGCACTGGAGAAGGAATGGCGCGCCGCCCATCCGGAGCTGTTCCCGTGGTTCGGCGAGAACAGGATGTCTTCCCGCGTCCCCAAGGAGGCCTGCCGGGTGCGGGCGGCAGGGTTCGCCAACTACCTCGCATCGAGGAAGGGCGAGCGCAAAGGCCCGCGCATGGGCTTTCCGAGGTGGCGCAAGCGTAAGCACGACTCCCGCTTCCGCTACGACGCCGACCGGGCCAAGCCACTCGACGCCCGCACCGTCCGGCTGCCCGCGATCGGGGACGTGGCGACCCGGGAGGACATGTCCTGGCTGGTCGACCGCCTGGCCCGAGGCGAGGCCCGGATACTCGGCGCCACCGTGCGGGAACAGGCCGGACGCTGGTGGATCTCCTTCCAGGTCGACGTGGACCGAGACGAGATCAACAAGCGCCACCAGGCCGACACCGACGCCCCGGAATGCGGGATCGACCTCGGGCTGAAGACGTTCGCAGTCATCAAGAACAGCGACGGCACCACCGAACAGATCGATGCACCGAAGCCGCTCAAGGCCGCGCTGCGGGCGCTGAAGCGGGCCAACCGCAAACTGGCTCGATCCGCCGAGGACTCGAAGAACAGGGCCAAGGCACGGCGCCGCGTCGCCGCCCTGCATCTTCGGGTGGCCGACCGGCGGCGTGACTTCCTGCATAAGACCACGACGAGGCTGACGAGAACCAAGTCGGCCATCGCGGTAGAAACCCTCAACGTGCGGGGGATGGTCAAGAACCGCAGGCTCGCTCGCGCGATTTCCGACGCCGGGTTCGGCGAGTTCGTCCGCCAACTCGGCTACAAGGCCGACTGGTACGGCTCGACCGTGTGGAAGGCCGACCGATGGTTCCCTTCCTCGAAGACGTGCGGGGACTGCGGCCGGATCAACCGGGGTCTGGTCCTGGCTGACCGGAGCTGGATGTGCCCCGGCTGCGGCGTGCTGCATGACCGAGACGAGAACGCCGCCGGCAACCTGCTGGACGCGATGCTCGCCGACCAGGCCGCTTGACATCGGACCCCTCGCCGGGAAGTTCCCCGGAGAGGTAAAACGCCTCGTGGAGACCGCGTAAGACCTCACTCTCCGGAGTGGGCCGCGGTCGATGAAGCAGGAAGAGTCTCAGTGCGAGAATCGCTGAGACTCACGCAACAGTACTTCCAGTAGTGCCATGGCTGGCTGGTGGACCGGCCACGCGATGTGACAGCACGAGCAGCCAACGAAGCTCCTTGCCAGGCGAAACGATCTCGACAATCGCCGTCCTGGCAGCAGCTTCGTTGCTGTGTCCGGCAACGATCCGGCCTGGTCCCCTATCGTGATCTCCCCTTTTGGTCGTCCAAGCGGCCCAGGCCGGGGTCGAAGGGGCTGGAAAGCCCCTGGGAAGAACAGTCCCGAACCCGAAACGCGCGCAGCGCGCCACCGAGAGGGGCCATGCCCTTCACTCTTAAGTTCCTGGCATTGCGGGCTGGTCGGCATGCGCGAACGGCTGGCGATGGTGCACGGCACCCTGCATGCCGGCCCCGAACCGGACGGCGGGTTCACGGTCCGCGCCCGCTTCCCGCTCCCCCGAACCTCGACACCACGGTAAAAACAACTGGTAGGAACAACGACATGACAATCTCGGTGGCGCTCGTCGACGACGAGGCGATGATCCGGGTCGGCCTGCGCATGGTGCTCAGCGGCGAGCCGGACATCGAGGTCGTCGGCGAGGCGTCCGACGGTGTCGAGGCGCTCGCCCTCGTCGCCCGCACCCGCCCCGACGTCGTCCTCATCGACGTGCGGATGCCGCGCATGGACGGCCTGGAGGCGTCGCGGCAGCTCGTCCGCGAGCACCCGGAGAGCAAGGTCATCGTGCTGACCACGTTCGACGAGGACGAGCACGTCGCGGCCGCCCTGCGCGCCGGGGTCAGCGGATTCCTGCTGAAGGTGGCCCCGCCGGAGCATCTGATCGAGGCGGTGCGGACGGTCGCGGCGGGCGGCGGCCTGCTGGACCCGGCGGTCACCCTGCGGGTGATCGCGGCGTTCGCCGGACAGCCGGATCCGGCCCGGGTGACGAGCCGGGCGGCCGAGCTGGAGTCGCTCACCAGCCGGGAGACCGACGTGCTGCGGCTGCTGGCGCAGGGACTGACGAACACCCAGATCGCCGCCCGGCTCTACCTGGGCGAGGCGACCGTCAAAACGCACCTGTCGCGGATCCTGATGAAGCTGAACGTGACCACGCGCGTCCAGGCGGTCGTCTTCGCCTACGAGAGCGGGCTCGTCCGCCCCGGAAGCGGTTGATCATTTGTCGGCCAGGTGCAGCCCGATGTGGCTGACCCGAGCCGGTCCTCTGGCCTGCCGTACGGTGAACCGGAGGGTTGCGGTGGTGACCGGTGCGGGCAGCAGGAGGATGCGTTTGGCGCCGACGGTGCCGCAGGCGGCCACCTGGTGCCAGCCGTCGTCGCCCCAGGCCTCCACGGTGAGCGATTCCACCAGTTGGCCGTGGCGCAGGTCTTCGGCCAGCACGATCCGGTCGAAGGTGACCGGCTGCGGCAGGTCGAGCATCAGCGGCCGGTCCCCCTCCCAGACCGGCAGGTCCGGGGCGAGGTTGGTGCCGTAGCTGCGCTCGATGCGGGCCGACCACTCCCGCAGCACCCCAACATCCGCCTCGGCCAGGCGGCCGCGCCGGTCCGGCGGGATGTTGAGCAGCAGGACGGCGCCGCGCCCGACCGACTCGTGGTAGATGTCCATCAGCTCGTCGACGCTCTTGGGCCGCTGGTCGTCGTGAAAGAACCAGCCGGGCCGGATGCTCACGTCCACCTCGGCGGGCCACCACTGCAGATAGTCGGCCGGTACGGCCAGCGCCGCCCGGCTGCCGAGGTCGGCGGCGTCATATCGGTCGGCCACCTCGACCCGCTCGCGCGCGACGGTGACCGGGACGACGTTCCACTCGTCCTCGCGGGCCAGGCCGCTCTCGTTGCCCACCCAGCGCACGTCGGGCCCGCACACCGCGATCGTCGCCTCGGGCGCCAGGTGCCTGATGAGCGCGTACCAGCTGTCGAAGTCGTAGTCCTCCGCCTGGCCTGCGGGGATGCGGCCCTGCGAGCCGTCGAACCACACCTCGGCGATCGGCCCGTACCCGGTCAGCACCTCGTGCAGCTGCCGCAGCATGTAGTGGCCGTAGTCGGTCGCGGGCAGGGTGAGCCCGCCCACCTCGCGCGGGAGGCGCGGGCTGCCGTTGGCGAAGGTCCCGGCGGCGAACGCGTGCTCGTCGGCGGGTGACAGATACACCCCCGCCTTCAGCCCGTGCGCCCGCATCGAGTCGGTGAAGTTCCGCAGCACGTCCCCCTTGCCGTCCCGCCAGGAGGAGGACGCCACGCTGTGCCCGGTGTGCGCCGAGGGGTAGAGGACGAACCCGTCGTGGTGCTTGACGGTCAGGATGGCCAGCGTGAACCCGGCCGCCTTCAGCTCCCGCGCCCACTGGTCGGTGTCGAGGTCCTGCGGATGGAACAGGTTGGGGTCCTCGTCGCCGTAGCCCCATTCCTGGCCGGTGAAGGTGTTGACGCCGAAGTGCAGGAACGCGGTGCGTTCGAGCCGGTGCCAGGCGAGCTGCCGCTCGGTCGGGCGGACCAGCGCGGCCATCTCAACCGGGTCGTCGCCGGGCCCGATCGGCACCCGCCACCCCGGCCGCGCCTGACCGCCCTCGCGTTGGTGACCGGTACGGCCCGGCACGTCGGGCTCGGGCTGATACGAACCGTCGAAGGCGGTCACCGTCACCCGGCGGAGCGTGCCGCGCAGTCCCCGGATGACGATGTCCGTGCCGTCGACGGCGATCCCTTCGGCCGCCGCCTCGCTGCCGTGCTCCCTGACGAGCAGCAACGCGCGCTCGGCCGTACCCGCCTCGGGCAGGAAGGCGGCACGTACGGCCACGCCCCGAGCCTCGGGCACCACGGGAAGGCGCACTCCCTGCTCAGGTCAACAGCAGGCCCTCGCCCGGCCGGATCGTCTCCAGGCCGGTGAGGCGGACGAGCGTGCCGCGTTCGCCGGTGGCCGGGGTGTATTCGGTGGCCGTGGTGAAGCTTCCGGCGAAGGCGATGTCGAGCAACAGCACAAGAGCTCCCTTCAGTGGCCGTTGACGTGGCGCAGCGCGGCCGTGACCTCGGCGGCATCACCATGCCAGCCATGGACGGCGATGGCGCACCGCTCGCCGGGCAACAGGGTGGTCAGTCCGGTGTCGGTGCCCGCCTGCGGGTCGAGCCGGTCGGCGTGCAGGTAGAGGTCGCGGATCAGGGTGTGCGCGGTGACGGTGACCTCGCTGCCGGTCTCGGTGGGGGCCACCCGCACGTCCATGCGCGGCCTGGGGTAGGCGAAGTCACGGTCGGGGCAGGCGAACCGCCAGGCCCGCAGACCCGCGGTCTCGGCGACCCAGAACTCGCGCGTCACGTCGGCGGCCTTGGTCACCTCGGCGGGCAGCTCCAGGGTCGCCACCGAACGGGGCGCCGCGTGGAAGGGCAGGTCCACCTCGGCCAGCACGGTGCCGTCCGTGTGGATCCGCCGGACGGTGACGGTGCCCCGCCATGGGTGGGCGGACTGGTTGACCACCGCGCTGACCAGGCCGTGGGCGCGTTCCTGCAGGGTGAGCAGGTGGTCGGCGTACAGGCGGCGCAGCTCGAAGTAGAGCGGCTTCCTGCGGGCGTCGCCGTCGATCGCCGACCACGAGATGACCGGCCAGCAGTCGTTCAGCTGCCAGAGGATCGTGCCCGCGCAGACGGGCCAGTGGGAGCGCCAGTGCTCGATCCCGGTGGCGATCGCGCGGGCCTGCACCACCTGTGTCAGGTGGTGCCAGTCGTCGAAGCTCGCGGGCTCGTCGAAGTGGCGGGCCAGGCCGCGGGCCAGCTTGCCCACCCCGTCCTCGGCCTTCTGGCGCTGGTCCAGCAGCGGCGTGCCGGTGGCCAGCGCCTCGTCAGGCAGCGCCCGCCTGAGCGTGGCCCAGGCGGGCGGCGCCTGCCAGCCGAACTCGGCCATGAAGCGCGGCACGTCGTTCAGGTAGTCGGCGTGGTCGGCCTCGTTCCACACCCGCCAGGAGTGGGTGGTGCCGTGGGCGGGGTCGTTGGGGTGATGCCGCCAGGAGCCGGACCACGGGCTGCCCGGCCAGTACGGGCGGGTCGGGTCGGTCTCGGCCACGATCCGCGGCAGCAGGCCCAGGTAGTAGCCCTCGCCCCAGGACGCGCCTGCCAGCCGCTCCTCCCAGCCCCAGTCCCTGAAGCCCCAGAGGTTCTCGTTGTTGCCGTTCCACAGCACCAGGCTGGGGTGGGGGCACAGCCGGGCCACGTTCTCGCGCGCCTCGGCGTCGACCTCACCGCGCAGCGGCTCCTCCTCGCTGTAGGCGCCGCAGGCGAACAGGAAGTCCTGCCACACCATCAGCCCGAGCTCGTCGCAGGCGTCGTAGAAGGCCTCGTCCTCGTAGATGCCGCCGCCCCACACCCTGATCAGATCGACGTTCGCCTCGACCGCCTGCCTCAGACGATGCCGGTAGCGTTCGGGCGTGATGCGGCTGGGGAAGACGTCGTCAGGGATCCAGTTGACCCCGCGCGCGAAGATCGGTTCGCCGTTGACCACGAGGGTGAAGCCGGTGCCGTGCTCGTCGGCGCTGGTGTCGAGCTCGACCGTGCGGAACCCGATCCTGCGGCTCCACCGGCCCAGCTCCGTCCCGCCGGAGAACAGGCCGACCTCGCAGTCGTAGAGGGGCTGGTCGCCGTAGCCGCGCGGCCACCACAGCTCCACGCCGGGCAGTTCCAGCACCACCACGCCGCTGCTCGCGCCGGGCTCGATCACCGTGCGGGCGCGCGCCTCGCCGACCCGCACGCGCACCTCCAGCGGCGCCTGCGCGCCCGCGGTGGTGCGTTCCACGTCGAGGCGCACCTCGACGCGGCCGGTCCCGTCGTCGACGGTGACCAGGGGGCGGACCCCGGCCAGGCGGGCGGTGTTCCACCGCTCCAGCCGTACCGGGCGCCAGATCCCGGCCGTGACCAGCGTGGGCCCCCAGTCCCAGCCGAAGCTGCACGCCATCTTCCGCACGAAGTTGAACGGCTCGCTGTAGGTCGTGGGCCGGTCCCCCACCTTGGCGCGTACGGCCTCGGCCTCGGTGTAGGCCGAGGTGAACCGTACCGACAGCGAGCCCGCCAGGCCGCTCACGTCGAACCGGTGGCTGCGGTGCATGTTGCGCGTCGCGCCCAGCACCCGATCGCCCACCCGGATCTCGGCCACCGTGTCCAGGCCGTCGAAGACGAGGTCGGTCCGCTCGTAGGAGTCGTCCAGCTCCGGCAGCCGCGTCTCGTACAGCCAGCCGGTCCGGCCCACCCAGGCGACCTTCAGCTCGTTGTCGTCCAGGAACGGGTCGGGCAGCAACCCCGCCGCCATCAGGTCGGTGTGCACGCACCCCGGCACCTGGGCGGCCACCGCCGTCCCGGCGGGCAGGGGGCTGGGCGAATCCGCCCGCACGGTCCAACCGTCAGCCAGCGGAATCAACAACGACACAATGTCTCCTCAATGGATCCTCTACGGATCTCTATGGATCAATGACAGAACGGGCGCCCGGCCAGCGCCCACTCCGGCCGCGCCTCGATGCCCAGCGCGAACAGCACGTGCGCGTGCACGTCGGCCTGCTCCAGCCGGGCCGGAGGTTCGCCGGGCACGCCGGGCCCCGCGGCGGCGATCCACGCGGTGCGCTCGGCCTCGCTGTCGCCGCCATGGCCGCCCACGACGTCCACGTGCCCGTGGTCGGTCACCACGATCACGGTCCACCGTTCGCGCTCGTAGCCGGGCCGCCGCCGGACGGCGGCCAGCACCCGGCCGATCAGCCGGTCGGAGTTCTCGATCGCGCGCGTGTAGGCGGGGGTGACGCCCTCCTCGTGCGCGACGACGTCCGGCAGGCCGAAGTACACGAACGCCGCCGCCACGTCCTCACTGTCCATCGCCTCGCTCGCCGCGTCGGCCACCATCTCGTCGGCCTGCTCCCAGGCCGCCCGGTCGGGCGGGTCCTGCCCGTACGGCAGGCTCCCGCCGCCGAGGAAGATCGGCCCGCCGTACGTCTCGTGGACCAGCTGGGGCCAGCAGGCCCACGCGTGGGCGGCCCGGCCGGGCAGGGCGGCACGGACGCGGGTCAGGAAGTCGGGATGGTCGGCGATCCGGTGGCCGGTCAGATCGTTGCCGAAGATCCGGTGCCGGTCGGCGAGCACGCCGGTGGCGATCGTCGCCCAGCCGGGGCCCGAGATGGTGGGGGCGGCGTCGTTGACCCGCAGCGGCGCGGCGAATCCCGCCGCCGCGACAGCGTCCACCGCCGGGGTGCGGGCGGCGCCCAGAGTGTCGTAGCGGACGCCGTCGACGCCGAAGACGATGACGTGGTCGGTGATCATGCCTTCACCGCCCCGGCGATGGCCTCGACGATGTAGCGCTGCGCGATGACGAACACCACCACGATCGGGGCGAGCGAGATGATGGCGCCCGCGCACAGCAGGGTCCAGTTCGTGGACGTCTGGTTGGTGAAGGCGTACAGGCCCACGCCGACCGTGCGCAGCTCCGGTCTGCCGAGGGTGAACACCAGCGGCAGGAAGAAGTTGTTCCACGAGCTGATGAACGTGAACAGGCCGAGCGTGGCGGCCATCGGCTTGGACAGCGGCAGCATCACCCGGAAGAACAGCGTGTTGAAGCCCGCGCCGTCGACTCTGGCCGCCTCCTCCAGCTCGCGGGGCATCGTGGTGAAGTAGGCCATGAACATGAACGTGCCGAACACCAGGCCGCCGCCGACCTGCACCAGGATGACCGACCACAGCGTGTTGAGCAGCCCGAGCGCCTTCACGATGTCGAAGACCGGGATGATGGTGTAGCCGGTGGGCAGCAGGAACGTGATCAGGATGACGCCGAGCAGCGCCTTCTTGCCGGGGAAGGTGGTCCTGGCCAGGGCGAAGCCGGCCATCGCGGTGAACAGCAGCGTGAAGGCCACGCTGGTCACCGAGATGATCAGCGAGTTGAGGAAGTAGGTGCCGAAGCTGGCCTGGTCCCACGCCTCGGCGTAGTTCTCCCATCGCGGGGTGGGCGGCACCAGACTCAGGCCGGTGTCCAGGAAGTCGAGCTTGGTCTTCAGCGAGCTGCCGACCGCCCACAGGAACGGGTAGACATAGGCGAACCCGAAGCCGAGCAGCACGATGTGGGTCATGGCACGGCGGGCGCCCGCCGTCTTCAACTGGTTCACTTGTGCTCCTTGCGGGCCCGCATCTTCTTGATCGCCAGCATCTGTCCCGCCGTGAGGGCCAGCAGGACCAGGCCGAAGAAGAACGAGGCGGCCGAGGCGAACCCGATGTTGGGCTCCGTCACGGTCCCCGTGCCGACCTGGCCGAACGCCTGGTGGTAGATGTAGGTGTTGACGACCTCGGAGGCGAAGAACGGCCCGCCGCCGGTCAGCACCATGATCAGGTCGAAGACCTGCAGGCTGCCGATGATCGCCAGGAACAGGATGACCAGGCCGACGTTGCGCAGGCCGGGAATGGTGACGTGGACGAGCTGGGCGAGGCGTCCCGCGCCGTCGAGCTGGGCGGCCTCGTACAGGTCCTTGGGGATCGTCTGCAGTCCGGCCAGGAAGTAGATGAGGTTGT
Organism: Nonomuraea sp. NPDC059194; assembly: GCF_042754765.1. Lineage (NCBI taxonomy): Bacteria > Bacillati > Actinomycetota > Actinomycetes > Streptosporangiales > Streptosporangiaceae > Nonomuraea > Nonomuraea sp. NPDC059194. Next base: position 154,750 of record NZ_JBHZBH010000010.1, read on the forward strand.
AGCCGAGCGTGTTCCAGATGCCGATGGCGATGACCGTCCAGAGCACGGCGTCGGGGTCGCCGAGGAACTGCAGGGGCTGGTCGATGAGGCCGAGGGAGATGAGCGGCGCGCTGAGCGTGTCGCTGAAGTTGGCCAGCATCAGCTTCAGCACGATGCCGACGATCGCGATCGAGGTGACGGCGGGCAGGAAGTAGACCGCCCGGTAGAACGTGGAGCCGCGCAGCTTGGGGTTGTTCAGCACCAGCGCCAGGGCGAGCGCCAGGATGAGCTGCACCGGCACCAGGACGACCGTGTAGACGGCCGAGTTCTTGAAGGCGTTCCAGAAGAAGCCGTCCGTGATCACGTCACGGAAGTTGTCGAGTCCGACGAAGCTGGTCGGTTCCCCGATGCCGTCCCAGTCGTACAGCGTGTAGCCGAGCGAGGCGAAGATCGGGTAGATCGTGAACACCGCGGTGAGCACCACGAACGGCAGCAGGTAGGCGTAGGACCAGCGGTTGTCGCGGATGCGGCGCCACCGTGACGGCTCGTGGCGCGCGGTGGCGGCGGGGCCGGGCGTTCGCGCTGTGGTGAGCTGAGTGGTCGACATCGGGGAACCTCCCTTCGGTTGCTCAGGCCCCGAGATACTCGGGGATGTCCCACTTGTAGGGCTTGGTGAGGTCCCAGTCGGCGAAGACGTAGTCGTCCCTGCTGACCCTGTGGCCCTCCTTCTTCGCCTTGTCCAGGGCGTCCTCGAAGTTCTTCTCGAGGTTCTCCGACAGCTTGTCCAGTGCCGCCCGGATGTCCTTGACCTGGCCGGTGTAGATGCCGGTGCAGATGTCGTCGAAGCTGGGTTTGGCGGCCTCGGGGACGACGTGGATGGTCGCCGGGTTGCGCAGCGAGGGCTGCGGCCCGGGCAGGACCAGCTTCGACCCCGCGACGTACGACGCGAACGGCGCGAAGTCAATCTTGCTGGCGTCGTTGGCCTCCGGGTACACCGACAGGCCGCCCTTCAGCTCCTGCACGAAGCGTGCGGCCGCGTCCTTGCTGTACCACCACTTGAACCACTCCCACGCCGCATCGGGGTTCTTGGCCTTGGCGGAGATCGCCAGGTGGACCGAGCCGGCGCCGTGGTAGAAGAAGCTCTTCTGCTGCCCGTCGGGGCTGACCATCACGACGGTCGTGTAGTCGGTGAAGCCGAGATCGGTCCAGCCCGGCTGGTTCCAGACGCCGCCGACGGTCATGCCGAACTTGCCGCGGGCGAACTGCTGGCGAGCGATCTCGTCGTCGATGCTGAGCGAGTTGGGGAAGATGTAGCCGCGGTTCTTCCACTCCAGGAACAGCGTGAGGAAGTCGGTGTAGGCGCGCTCGGCGTACGCCGTGAACTTGCCGGTGCGCATGTCCATGCCGCCGGGGACACTCGACGCCATCTGGGTGGGGGTGCCGGAGCCGCCCAGGAAGAAGCCGATCCACCAGGGAATGATGGGGAAGGCGCTGTTGCCGAAGCCGAGCCCGTGGACGCTGCCGTTGCCCTTCTTGGTGATCTGCTCGGCGAACAGCGTGACGTCGTCCCAGGTCTTGGGGATCTTGACGGTGCCGTCGGCCTCGACCAGCCCGGCGTCCTTGAAGACCTGGTTGTTGATGTAGAGCTGCATGGACGGCCCGTTACCCTCGAAGGGCGCCGAGTAGATCTTGCCGTCGGCGGCGTTGACGCCCTCGACGAAGGAGTAGGCGGGGAAGGTCTTCTGCCAGTCCGGCGTGGCGTACTTGTCCAGCGGCAGCACCCATCCCTCCTTGATGTGCTCGTCCAGCCGGTCCTGCGCCACCATGAACACGTCGGGCATGTTGTCGCCGCGCGCGGCCAGGCCGAGCAGGTTCTCGAGGTTGCCGCTCGCCTGGAGGGTCCGGTTGACGGTGACGCCGGGATGGGCCGCCTGGAAGAGTTCGATCTCCTTCTTCACCCAGGGCTCCTGGGAGGCCCACTTGTCCCAGTGGGTGATGGCGGCCGACTTGCCGCCGTTCGCGGCCGGGCTGGCCGAGCCGCTGGGGCTGCCGGAGCCGCCGCCACAGGCAGACAGCGCCGCGAGGCCGCCGATGCCGGCGAGGCCGGACAGCAGTCCGCGCCTGGACAGGTTACGGGGTTCGGACATGGTCGTTCCTTACCGCTCGTGGGATTGGGGGGTGGGGGTTTAACGCGCCGATGGTGGGGGCGCGGTGGAGGCACGCACGATCAGCTGGGGTGAGAGGGACTCCGACCGGGCCCTGCGGCCGTCGATCTGGGCCAGCAGCACCTCGGCCGCCATGGCCCCGACCGACACCGGGTCCTGCCGGACGGTGGTCAGCGGCGGATGCAGATGCGCCGCCTCCGGGTTGTCGTCGAACCCGGTGACGGACAGGTCGCCGGGAATGTCCAGGCCCGCCTCGCGGGCCACCGACATGCCCGCGATGGCCATCAGGTCGCTGGCGTAGATGATCGCGGTCGGGTGGTGCTCCAGCAGCCGCCTGGTCGCGGCCGCGCCGCCGCCGCCGGTGAAGTGCCCGGGCTCATGCAGGACGGCGGATAGCCCGTGGGATCGCATGGACTGGCGCCAGGCGTCCAGGCGGGAGGCGGAGTGCCGGTAGGCGGGCGCCCCTTCGACGAACGCGATCTCGCGGTGGCCGAGCCGTACGAGATGGTCGACCGCGGCGGCGATCCCGTCGCCGTCACGGATGCCCACCACGGGCACGTGCCCGCAGTCGGTCCCGGCCGGGCCGACCGCCGCGGCGGGCAGTCCCAGCTCCCGCAGCAGCTCTGGCCGTTGGTCGTCGGCACGGATGTCGAGTAAGAAGGCTCCGTCGATGCGGCGTTCGCGCACCAGCCGCCGGTAGCTTTCCGCCTCCACCTCCGCGTCCTCGCCCACGACCTGCAGCAGCAGCACCGAGCCGCTGCCGGCCAGCACGCTTTCCACACCGCCGAGGAACCCGGCGAAGAACGGGTCCACGGCCAGGTGGCGGGTGTCGCGCGCCAGCACCAGGCCGACGGCGAAGGCCCGCGATCTGAGCATCGCCCTGGCGTGGATGCTCGGCCGCCAGTTGAGCTGTTCGGCGGCCTGCTTGATCCGCCGCCTGGTCTCATCGCTCACGCCCGGCTTGTCGTTGAGCGCGAGCGAAACGGCGCCCTTCGACACTCCGGCCAGCCGGGCGACATCGGCGATCGTCGGATGAGTGCCCGGGGTCTCCGGGTCTCTGTCTCCAGGCCAGCCCATGTCTGCTCCGCTCGTCGGTGACTGCTAAATGCATTTAGTAGTGCCACAGATCCGACCATGTCAAGCCTTATGGGTTTAACGGAGGACACCTGTTGACATCGTTGTCATCGCGGTCCTACGCTCGCGTTCCCAACCGACACGCCGGTGGAGGAGACGCCGGCTCAGCGGCCCGTCGGGTACGGCGTCGCCAGACTCCACAGCCTCATGGTCCCGTCGCTGCCCCCGCTGACCGCGATGGGAACGCCGCCGGTCGCATCGGCGGCGACGGCGCGGATGTCGTCGGCATGGCCCTTCAGCGCGGCGCCCGACCCGCCCACCAGCGGGCTACTTTCGTGACGGTCCGATGAGCGGGAGCTGGTTGACAGAAGTAATACGGTCGTACATATTGAAGGCATGGCGCGAGCTTCCAACAAAGAGCAGATCCTCCGCGAAGGACTCCAGGTCGTGCGCAGGCGCGGGTTCAACGCGGCCGGGGTGCGGGACATCACCGCCGCCGCCGGCGTACCGCAGGGCTCGTTCACCAACCATTTCGCCTCGAAGGAGGCGTTCGGGCTGGAGATCCTCGACCGGTACTTCACCGACGACGTCGGGTCGGCGATCGACGCGACGCTGCGTGACCCCGAGCTGCCGCCGATCGAGCGGCTGCGGGCCTACTTCGACGCCATCACCGCCCGGTTCGAGGCGCGTGAGTGGCGCGACGGATGCCTGATCGGCAACCTGAGCCTGGAGTCGGCCGAGACGAGCGAGGCCCTGCGCCGGCGGCTGTCGGAGATCTTCGCGCAGTGGCGCGAGCCGTTCGCCGACTGCCTGGAGGAGGCCGCGGCGGCCGGGGAGATCCGGCTGGACGTGCCGGCCCTCGACCTGGCCGACTTCCTGCTGGCCTCCTGGCAGGGCGCGATCCTGCGGATGAAGGTCGACCACAGTGCCCAGCCGCTCCAGCGGTTCCAAGAGATCATCTTTTCCACCGTCCTCCGGAGAACGATATGAACGCCCACGACCCCCACCCCCGCAGGCGCGTCGCCGCGGCCGGTACCGAGTTCAGCTACGTCGACACCGGCTCCGGCGACCCGATCGTCTTCCTGCACGGCAATCCCACCTCCTCCTACCTGTGGCGCAACGTCATCCCCCACGTCGCCGACCTCGGCCGTTGCCTGGCCCCCGACCTGGCGGGGATGGGCGCCTCCGGCCCCGCGCCCGACGGGGCCTACCGCTTCGCCGACCACGCCCGCCGCCTCGACGCCTGGTTCGACGCCCTGGGGCTCGACGGCGAGGTGACCCTCGTGCTGCACGACTGGGGCTCGGCCCTCGGGTTCCACTGGGCCGAGCGGCACCGCGAGCGGGTCAGGGCGATCGCGTACATGGAGGCCATCGTCCAGCCCCGCCTGTGGAGCGACTTCCCGCCCGGACGCGACGCGCTCTTCCGAACGATGCGCGGCCCCGAGGGCGAGCGGCTCATCCTGCAGGAGAACTTCTTCGTCGAGACCGTGCTGCCCAAGAGCATCCTGCGCCCGCTGAGCGAGGCCGAGATGGACGCCTACCGCGCGCCGTTCCCCACACCCGAGTCGAGGGTCCCGACGCTGGTCTTCCCCCGCGAACTGCCCATCGACGGCACCCCCGAGGACGTCGCCGCGATCATCGAGACGTACGGCCGGTGGCTGGCCGGCAGCGAGCTGCCCAAGCTCCTCATCAGCGCCGAACCCGGCGCCCTGCTGGTCGGCCGCGCCCTGGAGTTCGCCCGCACCTGGCCGAACCAGCACGAGGTGACCGTGTCCGGCAGCCACTACATCCAGGAGGACTCACCGGACGAGATCGGCGCCGCGCTGCGCGACTTCGTCCTCAAGCTCTGAGTCCTCAAGCTCTGAGACTCAGCAGGGCGTCGATCGCCGCGTCGCCGGTCGGCGGGCCGAGGCGGGTGGGAGCGCCCGCGGCCAGCAGCGTCTCGACCGTGCCCAGGTAGTCTCCGTCTCTGCCCGGTTGTTGCGCAGCCCCCACAGCGCGCAGTCGAGCGGGGTGGGCCCGTCGTCGTCGAAGGCGCGGTCGTGCAGGTCCGCGCCGCGCTCGACCAGCAACCGCACGGTCGCGGTACGGCCGTGCATGGCGGCCTGCTCCAGCGGCGTGAAGTTGCTCCAGCCGCGGGTGTCGACGGCCAGGCCGCTGTCGAGCAGCACCCGCACCACCTCGGTACGGCCGAGCAGCGCGAACTGGCCGAGGATCCAGCCGTAGTCGTCGCCGTCGGGGTTGCCCAGCGCCGGTGGCGGTGCGGTGGGCAACCGTACCGACTGGCCACGCGCGACGGCCAGAACGGCGGTGTCGACCGGATCGAGCTCGGCGCTCGCGCCACGCGCGGCCAGCAGCTCGTAGGCGGCCAGATGGCCACAGCGCGCGGCCAGCGCCAGCGGCAGGCGGCCGACGTCCCAGCGGTCCCATGGCAGGTTCACGTCGGCACCCGCCTCCAGCAGCATCGTCAGGATGGTCGTCCCGCGCCCACGGGCGATCGCGTGGTGCAGGGCTCGGCAGGCGTTGACGTCGGCGCCGTGGTCCAGGAACCAGGCCAGCCCCGCGGCGTCCTCGAAGTCGAGCTTGTGGGCCACCATGCGTTCGTAGCCTGGCTGGTAGAGCAGGTCGAGAAACGCGGTGTCGGCCTGCTCGCAGGCGTGGTAGAACGCGTCCTCGTCGCGGGTGGCCCCGTGCTCGACCAGCATCCTGGCCAGCGCCAGGTCACCGCGTTCGACCGCGTCGAACAGGGCCGTCCTGCGGCCCTGTTCGTCCCCTTCCAGATCCCGCATGGCGATCGAACCTCCTGGGCCGAAGTCTGTCGACCAGGTACACGTTAACCGCTCGCGGCATGCCAGCAGTGTGTCCACCGGCCGTCACCGAGATCGGTACGGCCGGGCACCTCTGCGGCGCAGATCGGCAGCGCGACGGGGCAGCGCGGGTGGAAGCGGCACCCGCTCGGCGGCGAGATCAGGCTGGGCGGCTCACCGTGCCTGGTGCGGTCGGGCGGCGTGACCCGGTCGGGGTCGGGGGCCGAGTCCAGCAGCAGCCGCGTGTAGGGGTGGCGGGCCGTCTGGGTGAGCGCCTCGCCGGGGCCGCTCTCGATCAGCCGGCCGGCGTACATGACGGTGATGTCCTCGGCGAAGTAGCGGGCACTGGCGATGTCGTGAGTGATGTACAGCAGCGCCAGCCCGCTGTCGGCGGCCAGTTGCTCCAGCAGCCGCAGCACCCCGAGCCTGATCGACACGTCGAGCATGGAGACGGGCTCGTCGGCGATCAGCGCGATCGGCTGCACTGCGAGCGCGCGGGCGATCGCCACCCGCTGCCGCTGCCCGCCCGACAGCTCGTGCGGCAGCTTGTCCATGAACTGCTCGACGGGTGTGAGGCTGACCCGTTCCAGCAGTTCGGCCACCCGTTCCCGCTCGTGCGCGGCCGAGCGCACGTGCCCGTGGACGCGCATCGGCCTGGCCAGGTGGTAGCGGACCCGGTGGAAGGGGTTGAGCGAGGCGAACGGGTCCTGGAAGATCAGCTGCACCTGCCGCCGGTACTCCCTGAAGCCCGTCACCTTCTCGCCGCGCAGCAGCACCTCGCCGGACGTCGGCGGGTACACCTGGGCCAGCAGCCTGGCCACGGTGCTCTTGCCGCAGCCGCTCTCCCCCACCAGCGCCGTCACCGACCCGGCGCGCAGCGCCAGCGACACGTCCTCGACCGCATGGACGGTACCCCGGCCGCGGGCGGCTTTGAAGTGCTTGGTGAGGTTCCTGCCTTCGAGCACGATCTCGCTCATCGGATCCCCTTCCCCTCGTTGAGCAGGCAGGCCACGTCGGGGTCGAGCCGCGGCAGCGTCGAGTCGCAGGCGTCGAAGGCGAAGCGGCAGCGCGGGTGGAAGGCGCAGCCGGGCGGCAGCGAACGCAGGTCGGGCGGGGTGCCGGGGATGCCGAGCAACTCCTCGCGCGGCCCGTGCAGGCGCGGGAAGGAGCGCAGCAGCCCCAGCGTGTACGGATGACGCGGCGCCTGGCGCAGGGCTCGGGCGGTGCCTGTCTCGACGACCCGGCCCGCGTACATGATGGCGATCCGGTCGGAGATCTCCATCAGCAGGGACAGGTCGTGGGTGATGAACACGACGGCGAAGCCGTACTCCTCCCGCAGCGCCCTGATCTCGTGCAGGATGTCGCGCTGCACCACCACGTCGAGCGCGGTGGTGGGCTCGTCCATGATGATGATCTCGGGGTTGAGCGCCAGCGCGATGGCGATCGCCGCGCGCTGGCGCATGCCGCCGGATAGCTCGTGCGGGTAGCTGCGGCGGCGGTCGGCGCTGATTCCCACTCGACGGAGCAGTTCCACCGAGCGTTCGAGGCGTTCCTTGCGCGACATGCCGGGCACGTGGATGCGGAGCACGTCGTCGATCTGGGCTCCGACGGTGCTGACCGGGTTGAGGGAGTTCATGGCGCTCTGGAAGACGACCGCCAGCTCCCGCCACCGGAAGGCGCGAAGCCGTTCGCGTTTCAGCTCCAGCACGTCCACGCCGGAGCCGTCTGGCCTGCGGTAGGTCACCGAGCCGCCGGTGATCACGGCCGGTGGCCGCAGCAGCCTGCCGATCGCGTGCGCGAGGGTGGACTTGCCGCTGCCGCTCTCCCCCGCCAGCCCGAGGATCTCGCCGCGCCGCAGGTCGAGTGTGACGTCGGCGACCGCGTGGACCGCGCCGGTGTTCGACAGGTAGTCGACGCCGAGCCCGCGGACTTCCAGGACGTTCACGCCTTCGCCTCCTTGGGGAGCTTGACCGTGCGCAGCCGGGGGTTGGCGATCTCGTCCAGGCCGAAGTTGACCAGCGCCAGCCCGGTGCCGATGAGCGCGATGCACAGCCCCGGCGGCACGAACCACCACCAGGCGCCGATCAGCAGCGCCTGGCCGTTCTGCGCGAAGTAGAGCATGCTGCCCCAGCTCACCGTGGACAGGTCGGCCAGACCGAGGAAGGACAGCCCCGCCTCGGCCAGGATCGCGCCGACCACGGTGGCCAGGAAGCTGGTGGCGATCACCGGCAGCAGCACGGGCAGGATCTCGAAGAAGACGATGCGGAACGGGCCCTCGCCACCGGCCCTGGCCGCCTCGACGAAGTCGCGCCGCCGTACCGACAGGGTCTGGGCGCGCAGCACGCGGGCGCCCCAGGCCCAGCCGGTCACGGCGATCACCACCGCGACCGAGGCGACGCCGCGCTGGGGCAGGTAGCCCGCCAGCACGATGATCAGCGGCAGCGCGGGCAGCACCAGGAAGATGTTGGTGAGCACCGACAGCACCTCGTCGACCGCGCCGCCGACGTAGCCGCCGACCAGGCCCACGGCGACGGCGAGCACGGTGGCGATGATCGCCGAGAGCAGGCCGACGCCCATCGAGACGCGCGAGCCGTACACGATCTGGGTGAGCACGTCCTGACCGGTCTGCGTGGTGCCGAGCCAGTGCTCGACGGAGGGCCCCTGGAGCCCGGCGTCGCTGGTCGCGGCCGGGTCGGCGGGCAGCAGCAGCGGGCCGACGAGCGCCATCAGCGTGAAGAAGGCCAGGATGGCGATGCCGATGCGGATCTTCATTGCCGCGTCCTTGGGTCGAGGACCACGTAGGCGAGGTCGGCCAGCAGGTTCGCGACGAGGACGGCCAGCGAGATCACCAGGAAGATGCCCTGCATGAGCGGGAAGTCCTCGTTCTCCACGCCCTTCAGCAGCATCGAGCCGATGCCCGGATAGGAGAAGACGATCTCGGTCAGCACCGAGCCGCCGACCACGAACCCGAGCGACAGCGCGAAGCTGGTGATGTTGGGCAGGATCGCGTTGCGGGCGGCGTAGGCCCACATGACGCGGCGGCTGGTCAGCCCCTTGGCCTCGGCCATGACCACGTAGTCCTCGCCGAGCGTGGTGACCATGACGTTGCGCATGCCGAGGATGCGGTCGGCCATCGAGGCCAGCACGATCGTGACCGCCGGCAGCGTCGCGTGGTAGGCCACGCTGGCCAGGAACTCCCCGGTGAGGCCGGGCGTCACCTCCAGCCCGTACGCGCGCGAGCCGGGAAACCAGCCCAGCGTCGAGCCGAAGACGAAGACCAGCACCAGCGCCACCCAGAAGTACGGCACCGCGTGCAGGAAGGTCGCGGCGGGCAGCACCCCGTCGAGCCAGGTGCCGCGCTTCCAGGCCATCAGCACCCCGAGCGAGGTGCCGGCCGCGTAGCTGATCAGCGTGGCGATGCCGACGAGCCCGATCGTCCACGGCAGGCTGTCGGCGATGACCGTGGACACCTGCGTCGGGAAGAAGGTGATCGAGCGGCCCAGCTCGCCCCGGAACAGGTTGCCCAGGTAGTCGAGGTACTGCGTCCACAGACCCGCGTCGCTGATCCCGAACGCCTTCTTCATCGCCTCGATGGCCGCCGGGTCCACGTTGCCCTTGAGCCTGGCGACCAGCAGGTCCACCGGATCCCCCGGCATCATCCGGGGGATCAGGAAGTTGAGCGTGACGGCGGCCCAGGCCGTGAGGAGGTAGAACCCGAGCCGCCTGGCCAGGAACCTCACGTGCCCGCGGGCCTCAGGTTGAGCAGCACCACGGCGGCGTCGGGCGAGGTGTACGGCGAGGGCATCGCGTACGGGTCCTGCTCCGACGGCCAGCCCACGTACTTGTTGGTCCTGAACTGCGCCCACGCCGGGCTGTAGAACAGCGGCAGCACCGGCAGCCGCTCCACCATGATCTTGCCGAGCGCCTGGGTGGCCCGCTGCTGCTCGGCCAGGTCCTCGGTGGCGGCGTAGGCGTTGATCAGCCGGTCCGTCTCGGGGTCCTTCCACCGCTGGTAGTTGCCGGTGGCGGCGGTGCCGACGGGCTTGGCCAGCTCACCGAACAGCAGCGACCGCATCTGGAAGTACGGCGAGACCCCGGCGGGCGTGGCCCTGATCGACAGCTCGAAGTCGCCCTTGCCGACCTTCGACACCCAGTCCTGGAAGGCCACCCCTCGGGTCTCGACCGTGATGCCGACCTTGGCCAGGTCTTCCCTGATGAGCTGGGCGGCGTTCACCCAGTCGGTGAACGGCGAGGGCACCAGCAGCGTGAACGTGAGCGGGCCCTGGCCTTTCAGCAGTTCCTTGGCCTTCTCGACGTCCACCTGGTAGGCCGCGTCCTTGTACTCCGGCGGCAGGAACGCCTCGCCGCCGGGCATCGGGATGCTCGTCGGGTGGGCGACCTTGGTGTAGCCGCGCTCCGCCACCTTGACGATCTTGTCGCGGTCGATGGCCAGGCTGATGGCCTGCCGTACCTCCGGCTTGGACAGGACGGGGTGGGTCAGGTTCGGCAGCAGCGAGACCACGCCCTCGGGCGGGAAGAAGTACTTGTTGACCTCCGGCTGGCCCTGGACGTAGATCTTGTCGATGTCGGGGACGAACGCGCCCGCCCAGTCGATCTCGCCCTGCTGGAGCCCGGTCTGCACGGCGTTGGCGGTGTAGGCGGGGAACCTGATCGTGGGCACGACCGGCTTGCCCGGCTGCCAGTACGCCGGATTCTTCGTCATCTCGTAGAGCTGGGCGGAGAACTTCGAGAGCTGGTACGGCCCGGTGCCGACCGGCTTGGGGTTGGTGAAGGTGACCGGGTTCTCCTTCTCGAACACGTGCTTCGGCACGATGCCCGTGTTGCCGGAGATGTTGAACAGCTTGGCGTACGACGTGGTCTTGAAGTCGATGCGCACCTTGTCGGGCGCGAGCACCTCGGTGCCGGAGATCTCCAGCGCGCCCTTGTTGAGCTCGGGGTGCTTGGTCATCGTGTCGAAGGTGAAGGCCACGTCGTCGGCGGTGAACGGCTTGCCGTCGGTCCACTTCACGCCCTGGCGCAGGGTGAAGGTGAGCGACTTGCCGTCGTCGCCCCACTCGTGGCCCAGCGCCAGCCACGGCTTGACCTCACCGGGTTTGAGCTTGTTGAAGTACTCGAGCGTCTCGTAGATCATCCCGGTCGTGCCGAAGTTGACGCCTTCGAGGTGGAACGGGTTGAAGTTCTCCTGGAAGGTGCCGGAGTCGATGGCGTGCACGACCAGCGGCGGCGCCTCGTCGGCCTGCTTGGGGGCGCCGGAGCTGGAACAACCGGCCAGGGCGAGTGCTAAGACGACGGCGGTCAAGCGTCTCATCAGAAGGTTCCTCTCACGCGGAGGTCACGGGAGCCGACCGGCGCGGCGAAGGCCTGGGCGCGGCCGAAACCGGCCGGAGCGCCGCGCACGACGGTGAGGGCACGGTAGTAGTCGACGTAAGGGAATCCGTAGGTCTCGCCCCTGGCGAAGGCGTAGCCGGTGATCGCCTCCGACCAGACCTGGTAGGCCTCGTCGGTCAGCTCGACGAAGACGTCGGGCCGGTAGCCCTCGGCGTCCTCCCAGTTGTCGGCATAGAACAGCTGCCCCGCCCAGTGCGCGAGCCGCTCCCGCTCCAGCGTCTTCAGCCCGCCGTAGAAGCGGGCGTCCTCGACGATGCGGTGCGTGCGGGCGTGGTCCTTGTGGATCGACCGGCTCCAGTGGGTCAGGATCACGTCCGGCCGCAGCTCCCTGATCAGGTCGCCGACGCGCAGCTTGACGTCCTCGTCCTCGGGCAGCAGACCGTCCTCGTAGTCGAGGAACCTGGCCTCGGCGCCGATCGCCTGCGCGAACGCCAGCGCCTCGTCGTGCTTCTGCTTGGCGTAGTCGGCGACGGGCAGCCGCGGGTGGCCGCGCTCGCCGAGCGTGAGGTGCAGGAGCGTGGCGCGGTGTCCCTCCAGGACGTGCTGCGCGAGTACGGCTCCCGCCGTCAGGTCCATGTCCCCGGCATGCGCCCCGATCGCCAGAATTCCACGACCTCCTTCGTCGGCCGTGAAATTCAGACGGCTGTGTTCACTGGTTCCCTCGCTACGCTCGTTCACGGACGGCCCACCGCATGACGTGGAAGCGGCGGGTGACCTGGTAGCCCGCCTTGGCGTACAGGTGTCCGGCCGGGCTGGCCTCCCCGGTCCAGAGGAACCACGAGGAGTGCAGGCCCTCGGCCCGCATCCGCGTCATCGTGAGGTGGAGCAGGATCTTGCCGAGCCCGGTGCCCCGCTCACCGGCGTCCACGCCGAACGGCCCGAACCGTTCGGGGATGCCGCGGTAGGCGGCGTAGAGGGCGAACCCCACCAGCCGGTCGCCCTTCCTGGCGATGACCATGCGCGTGGTGTCCCTGTGGTGGCGGATCGCCTCGCCCCAGTCGGGGTTGAACCTCTCGGCCGCGAACCTGATCAGCTCGGGCAGTTCGCCGTCGGCCGGGCTGCGGAAGGCATACCCCTCGCTCTCCCGCTTGGCGCGCAGCTCGTGCACCTCCTGCGGCGTCAGGTAGCCGACCAGCGTGCGGTCCATCGCGACCGGCGAGTAGAGCGTGGTGAACCCCATGCCGGCCAGCAGGGCGACCCCCTCGGGATAGAGCTCGGGGTCGGCGCCGGGCAGCACGTAGTTGGGGGTGTAGGAGGCGAAGTCGACCCGGGTGCGCCCGTCGGCCCGCAGGAAGTCGAGCGCCTCGGTGAGCAACCGCCGTCCAAGGCCGCCGCCCCGATGTCCGGGTGCGACGAAGAAGAACGGGATCCAGCCGGTCTCCGGCTCCAGGTCAGTGCCGGGCGCGAGCGGCGTCAACCGGCGGACGGCGTAGGCGCACCCGACGACGCGCCCGTCCGCCACGGCCACCCACAGGCCCTGGGGATCGAAGTTCGGGTCGAGCAGGACGCAGTCGCGAAACCACGTCGCGGTCGTCGGGTCCCCCGGCAGGCTCAGGTTCCAGGATTCGATCAGGGAGTGCTCGTCCCCGGGCGCGAACGCGCGGACTGTGAGCGTCATATCCAAGAGCTTTCCGAGTGGTAAGGCGGAAGGTCAAGAAGATCGAGGAAGAAAATTTTCCTTGCGGTTACCCTCTAGAAACTTTCCTTCGCCGCGGGTCATGATGGAACGTTGGCTTACCAGATGCCGGGTGTGCTTCGGCTACCGTGGGTTGGAGAGGAGAGCGCCCGACATGGCGCCCGACCCCCCTTCTCCATACCGCCACGGCATCCGCGCTGGAGACGAGTCATCATGAATGCCTTGGATACCGATCGCACCGATCAGCTCGCCGAGCGCCTGTTCGCGAGCACCCTCGGCGCTCTCGAACTGTTCGCTGTCTACCTGGGCGGCGAGCTCGGCCTCTACCGCGCCCTCCAGGAGCACGGCCCGTTGACGGCGGAGCAGTTGAGCGAGCGGGCCGGGATCGCGCCGCGCTACGCCGCCGAGTGGCTGGAGCAGCAGGCCGTCGCCGGACTGCTGGACACCGACCCTGACGTGCCCGCGCAGGAGCGCCGCTACCGCCTCGATCCCGCCTACGCCCGGGTGCTGGTCGACGCCGACGATCCCGCGCACGCCGCGCCCTTCGCCTACATGCTGGCCGGGATCGGCGGCGTCATCTCGCAGGTCGCGCAGGCCTACCGCACCGGCGGCGGCGTGCCGTACGAGTCGTACGGCAGGGCATTTCGCCACGGTCAGGGCCACATCAACCGGCCCGCCTTCACCCATGAGCTGGCAGGCAACTGGATCGCCGCCATGCCCGACGTCCTGGCCCGGCTGCAGGCCGCGCCGCGCCCGCGCATCGCCGACCTCGGCTGCGGGCAGGGCTGGTCGGCGCTCGCGGTCGCCCGCGCCTTCCCGAACGCGCAGGTGGACGGCCTGGACGCGGACGAGTCCTCGATCGCCGACGCGCGTGCCCACGCCGAACAGGCCGGTCTCGGCGACCGGGTCCGGCTGGTGCGCGCCGACGCGACGACCCTGCGCGACAGCGGGCCGTACGACCTCGTGCTCATCATGGAGGTCCTGCACGACCTGTCCCGGCCGGTGGAGACGCTGCGGGCGGTGCGCGACGCCCTGGCGGAGGGCGGCGTCGTGCTCGTCGCCGACGAGCGGGTGGCCGAACGCTTCACCGCTCCGGGCGACGAGGTGGAGCGGATGATGTACGGCTGGAGCGTCACGCACTGCCTGCCCACCCAGCTCGTCGAGCAGCCCTCGGCGGCCATCGGCACCGTGATGCGGGCCGCCACCGTGGACCGGTACGCCAGGGAGGCGGGCTTCGGCGCGTGCACCGTGCTGCCCGTCGAGAACGACTTCTTCCGCTTCTACCGGCTCGACCGCTGAGCTTTTTGTAGTGCAGCTACCATGATCCCGTGAGATCGCCACAGGACGGCCGGACCGCGCGGTCACGGGCCACGCGTGCCCGCATCGTCGCCGCCGCCACCGAGCTCTTCACCACCGCCGGATACTCCGCCACGAGCATCAACGCCATCGCCGCCGAGGCCCGGGTGGGCGAACAGACCATCTACTACGCCTTCGGCACCAAGAAGGCCATTCTCACCACCGCCATCGACCAGGCCATCGCCGGAGACGACGAACCCGTTCCGACGCTGGAGCGGTCCTGGGTCCTGGCGGCGCTGGCCGACCCCGATCCACGGGAGCAGATCCGCCGCCAGGTCGCCGGCGCCGCAGACATCTACCTGCGCGCCGCGCCGCTGCTGGACGTCGTGCGCAGCGCCGCGACGGCCGACGCCGACCTGGCAGAGCTCTGGGCCGACAACACCCGGCGACGGCTCGCCGTCCAGCGCGTCTTCGCCGAAGCGCTGGCCCGCAAGACCCTGCTGCGCGACGGCATGAGCGTCGACGACGCGGCCGACACCGCCCTGACGCTCCTGTCGCCCGAGACCTACACCCTGCTCGTCCGCCAACGGGGCTGGGAGCACGCCAGATGGCAGGCATGGGCCGTCGACGCCGTCACCAGACTGCTCACCACCCTGCCGTAACCCTTTTCAAGGGCGGCGATCAGGGCCAAGGGCCGCTGCCCAACGCCGAGGCGCTGTTCGAGGAGTCGAGGCTCGTCGCGCCCCGCCGGGCTCATCGCCACCCGCGAGGAGCGGCGGGAGATGGCCACGGCGGAACGCGGGTGGCTCCCTTACCGCCAGAAGCTCAACCGGTGTGCGGCGGCGTAGTCGATCGGCCGGATCGCGCCCGGCGCGAGCGACTGGGTGCCGTGCGCGAGCCTGCGCCACGTCGGCAGCCCGGGGCCGTTGGGCGAGCCGGTGCGGGCGAAGTTCGTCCAGTAGCCCACCATCTGGTCCGACAGCTTCCGTTGGGCGGGGCTCAGCAGGGCTTTCTTCTCGGGGAAGAGGTACGGCAGGTCGCCGGCGTGGAAGGCGCCCCAGTCGAAGTCCGCCTCCAGCGGCAGGAACATCGGCGCCTCGCGGTCGGCGAACTCGTAGCCGTAGACGGGAGTGCGCCTGGCCAGCAAGGTGTTCTGCTCGTGCGTGCCCCTCGCCCAGAGCCGGTCCGTCATCACCGCCGCCCACGCCTGGCTGGGAGAGGCGTAGGACGACAGCGGATACCCGCGCATGACCCGCCTGGCGTCGTCGCCGAACGCTTCCTTGACCAGCTTGCCGTACTGCTCGGCGGTGACGGGTTTGCCCGCCACGTCGTAGGTCATGCCGACGAAGATCCGGTGCTCGTCACGCGTGGCGCCGGCCAGCACGGGCACCCGGTGGAAGCGTCCTTTCCTGATCGCCTGGGAGGGCAGCTCGGGCAGGACGTCGTTGCCGTAGGCGTACATCTGGAAGGCGTTCATGATCTGCGGCACGTCGAGGATCTTCTTGACCGGCAGCGCGCGCAGGCACGCCAGGTCACGGCAGCCGAGCTGCTCGGCGTACACCTTTCCCACCGCCTCGGCGTCCTTGGCGGCGCGCCAGGCGAACGTCGGGGCGGCCGGCAGGCCGGGAATCATGCTGCCGGCCGGCATGTCCATCATCGTCTCGCCGCTCTGCATGGCGACGCGGTGGAACAGCCCTCTCGCGCCGGGCGAGATGAGGTGGCCGCCGATGGCCAGAGCGCCGAAGGAGACGCCGAACGCGGTGACGTTGGACGGGTCGCCGCCGAAGGCCGCCGCGTTGCGCCGGACCCAGCGCAGCGCCTCCTGCTGGTCCTGCAGGCCGTACGTGCCGGAGTTCTTCAGGCCCGGATATCCGAACCCGCTGAAGACGCCGAGCCGGTAGTTGATCGTCACGACCACCACGCCGCGGGAGGCGAGCTTGCGCGCGTCGGAGAAGTGGCCCGCGCCGACCGCCCCGTCGCCGTGGATCCACACCATGACCGGGTGCTTCCCGCCCGGCTCGCGCGGGGTGGTGACGTTGAGGACCAGGCAGTCCTCGTTCGTGCTGGAGATCGGGGCGTAGACCGAGCCGACCTGCGGGCACATCGGGCCCGGCCTGGTCGCGTCCTTGACGCCGGTCCAGCTCGGGGCCGGCCCGGGGCTCTCCCACCGGCCGGCGGTGGCGTAGGGGATGCCCTGGAAGAGGCGGTGCCGGTCGGTCACCAGGCCGCGCACGGCCCCGGTGTCCGTGGTGACGACGGCGGGATCGGCCGGCCCGCGCTCGGTGGCCTGGCCGGTGAGCAGCCCGGCGGCGGCGAGCGCCGCGAGAAGGATTCGCATGCCTCCACGCTGCTGGACGGGCGTTCCGGCCAGAAGATCCATCGATCCACGATGACCCGGGACTAAAGTCCCGACGGGTCAAATCCGCCCAAAGTCGCAGGTAGCCTGACGCGAGTGGCCGCCTGGAGTTGCTTTCCGGGCGACGTTCGGGGTGCGAACCGGTGGGTAGCTGGACTCATGTGGCCGCCATCAGCCGGGCCGCGGAACGTTCCAGGCGTCTCCCCAGCCACGCCCTCAACTGATGGAGATGTGTGTGTTCAAGGCAACTCGCAGACGATCAGCGGTGCTGGCCGCCCTCATGGCCGCCGGGCTGGCTCTGATCACGACCGCCACCTCGGCCGCCGCGGCGACCGGAGGGCGCCCCGCCATCATCGGCGGGCGGCCCGCCCCGACGCCGTACTCGTTCATGGTGTCCTTCCAGCTGCGGGAGCTGCCCGACAACCACTGTGGCGGCTCCCTCGTCGCCGCGGACTGGGTCGTCACCGCCGCCCACTGCAAGGGGCTCATGAAGCCGGGCAAGACGCTGGTACGGGTCGGCTCCCTCGACCGCGACAACGGCGGCGTCGTCACCGGCGTCAAGCGCGTGGTCACCCGTCCCGACCGCAACAACCGCGGCAGGGACGGCGGGCCCAGGGCCGACATCATGCTGGTCCAGCTCGACCAGCGGGTGCCCCTCGAGCCCATCCGCATCGCCGAGACCCCCGGCGCGGTGGGCGAGCCGAGCCGCGTCATCGGCTGGGGCCTGGTGTGCGAGGACATGAACGATCCGGCCTGCAAGCCCCAGCGGCTGCAGGAGCTCGACACCGTCCGCGTGGCAGACGGCAGGTGCGCGTTCCTGACCCGCGGCGCCGAGCTGTGCACCGGCGAGCGCGAGGGGCGTGCGGCCAGCGCCTGCAGCGGCGACTCAGGAGGGCCGCAGATCCGCATGGTGGCCGGCCGGTGGGAGCTGATCGGCGCCACCTCGCGCGACGGCGACGACATCGAGGACCGCATGGACGGCAGCGCGGGCTGCTCCACCAGCCCGTACGGCGGGCCCGGCGTCGGCATCTGGACCGACGTGACCCACTACCGCGCCTGGATCACCGACACCATCGGGGCGCAGGCGCACAGCGCTTCCTGACCACACCGCTTCCTGCAGGGGACGGCGGGCGTCCGGGCTCAGCCCCAGGGCTATGCCGTACCCGCCCGCTCCTTCAGCTGGGCCACCAGGGCGGCCGCGACGGCGCACCCCAGCCCGATGGCCCAGCCGAACGGGCCGATCGGGCGGCAGCCGAAGACCTGGCTGAGGCCGGGAACGGAGACGATCGCCATCAGGGCGGCCAGCGACGCCATCGATGCGACGAACACCGTCCGGTCCTGGCCGCCCACCAGCAGCGTCTGCACGAGTTGGCCCCCCACCAGGCCGATGAGCCCGACCGTGGACGCACGGCTGCGCGTGCCGGTCATCCGGGCGAGCAGCCACGCCGAGCCCGCCGCGGCGGCGGTGGTGAGGGCGCGCACGTAGATGTCGCGGGTCAGGGCGGTGCCGAGCGAGACCTCCGGCCCCTCGGCCAGCAGCCGCTCAGGACTGGCCGCGCTCGGCGGGCGGACGGCGACCGCCATGGCGGGCAGCATGTCGGTGAGCAGGTTGACCAGGAGCAGCTGGCGGGCGTTCAGCGCGCTGCTCCTGGACAGCAGGCTCGATCCGACCGTGAACGCGATCTCCCCGATGTTGCCGCCGAGCAGGATGCCGAGCGCGTCGCGGACCGAGCCCCACATCGCCCGGCCCTCGGAGATCGCGTCGATGATCGTCTCGATCCGGTCGTCGACGACCACGATGTCGGCCGCCGCCCTGGCCGCCGGGGCCGCGCGCGGTCCGAGGGCGACGCCGACGTCGGCCAGCCGGATCGCGGGGACGTCGTTGGCGCCGTCACCGGTGACGGCCACCACCTTTCCCGCCCGCCGCAGGCTGGAGATGATGCGGGCCTTGTGTTCGGGCGTGGTGCGCGCGAACACCGCCACCTCGGGCAGCACCGCGGTCAGGGCGTCGTCGTCGAGCAGGTCGAGCTCGGGTCCCGTCATCACCCGCTGGCCGTTCAGGACGTGGATCTCGGCGGCGATCGCCTCGGCCGTGCTCGGATGATCACCGGTGATCATGATGACCCGCACGCCTGCTCGCATCAGCCCGTCCACGCTGCGCTTGGCCGTCGGGCGGACGGGGTCGGCCAGGCAGAGGAACCCCAGGAAGCACAGGCGCTCGATGCGCGACTCGTCGAGATCGGCGCGGCTGGAGGCCGTACGCTCGGCTACGGCGAGCACGCGGTAGCCCCGCAGCGCGAGCCGGTCGACGTCCTTCTCCAGCTCGCGCCTGACCTTCGCGCCCATGGGCACCCGCCGGCCGCCGCGTACCAGGTGGGTGCAGCGGTCGAGGACGACCTCGGGGGCGCCCTTGACGCTCAGCAGATGGCCGGACTCGGACAGGCCGAGGACCGCGTGGTAGCCGCGCGCGGGCTCGAAGGGCAGCTCGTCGACCCGGTGCCACTCCCGCAGGCCGTCCTTGGGCGCGACGTGCAGCTTGGCTGCGCCCTCCACGACGGCGCGGTCCGTGGGATGGGGGATGGCGCGCCCGCCGTCGAAGCGGGGGCCCGCGCGCAGTGCCGCGCCGACGACCGCCTTCAGCTCTGACGTCACCGTCTCCAGTGAGCGGGCGTACCGTCCGTTCGAGACCTGGCGCAGGCTGATGCGGCCCTCGGTCAGCGTTCCCGTCTTGTCGAAGCAGAGCACGTCGACCCGGCCCAGCGCCTCGATCGTCGACGGGTTGCGGACCAGCGTGTCGCGCTGGGAAAGCCGCTTGCTGGAGGCGAGTTCGGCCGCGGTGGCGATGAACGGCAGGCCCTCGGGAACAGCGGCGACGGCCAGGCTCACCGCGGGGGCGAGGGCCGTCGACAGCGGGGAGCCGCGCAGCAGGTTCGTCGCCAACAGGACCAGGCCCGACCCGACCGCGGAAGGCAGGATCGTCCGGCTCAGCCTGCGCAGCCGCGACTCCACGCCGCTGACCAGCGGCCCGTTCGGGACCAGCCGGGCGGTCCTGCCCGCCTCGGTCTCCTCCCCCGTGGCCACGACCACGGCTAGCGCGTGACCGGCCGCGACGGTGGTGCCCTCGTAGACCATCGACCGGCGCTCCGCGATGGCGGCCGCGGCGGCGGGCTCCGACGTCTTGGCCACGAGCTGCGACTCGCCGGTCAGGGTGGACTCGTCGACCTCCAGGCCGACCGCCTCGATCAGTCTGCCGTCGGCCGGTACGGCGTCGCCGGCGCGCAACTCGATCACGTCCCCCTTGACCAGGTCGTCGACGACGCCTGAGACGACGCCTGAGACACCGCCGCCGGGCCTGCGCAGCCGTACCCGCTCGGCGGTGATCTCGGTGAGGCGGTGCAGCTCCCTGTCGGCGCCGCGCCGCTGGGCGCCGCCGATGACGGCGTCGACCACCATCACGCCGCCGATCAGCACGGCGTCCAGCACCGAACCGACCGCGGCCGACACGCCCGCGCCAGCGGCGAGGATCGGCGTCAGCGGGTTGGCGAGCTCTTCCACCGACGCCATGGCCAGCGACGCCCGCCCGGCGGAGTCCGGCCTGGCGCCCTTCGTCCTGCGGCGCGCGGCCTCCTTCTCCGCCAGCCCGTGCGGCGAGGTGCGCAACATCGTGAGGACGTCGGGCACCGCCATCGCGTGCCACGGTGTGCGGTCCGCGCGCACCGGCGGCGCCGTCCGCCTGACGTCGCGCCCCACCCACTCCCCTGTGATCAGCGCGGCCACCGTGGCGCAGTCGCGGATCAGGTGCGCCCGTGGGAGCGCCGTCCTCGCCGGGCCGAGAACGGCCAGGCCCGCGCCGATGACCCCGGCGGCGGTGGCCACCCGCACGCTGGCCCGGCCGGCCCTCTTCGCGTACGGCACGCATGCCAGCAGCAGGTGGACCCCGTCGAGATCACCGATCACGTCGGCGTCCCACGGCACCCGCCGCGCTTCCCTGAGCACGCCGATGCCCAGGTCGGCCTGGCGCAGGCCGCGCCGCGCGGTGCCGGACACCACGGCCACGACGTGGCCTGCGGCCTGCAGCGTCCGCACCGAGGCGGCCAGCCGGGAGCCGCCGTCGACGACCTGGTCGACGCCGAGCCGCAGGCCGAGGCCCGCCTCCCCGCCGGCGAGCGATACGGCGCCCACGCCCTTCGCGGCGGCGACCACGGCCTCGGCCAGCGGGTGGAGTTCGGGGGCCAGCCCTACCAGGGCGATCGGGGTCCCCTCGCGCGAGACGCTGACCGGCCGTACCCCTTGACGCCGCCACCTGCGCACCTGCGCCGGCTCGCGAGCCCCCGCGTACGGCCGCGCCTCCCACCCGTCGCGCTCGCGCCGTGCCGCGGGATCGGTGAGGTCGAGCAGCGTGTAGAGCCGCGCGTGCAGCTCGTCCAGGTTCTCGTCCGCGACGAGCGGGACGACGCCGTCGATCGTCCACGCGCCCGTGGTGAGCGCGGCGGCGTCGAGGACGACCGTGTCGAGGCGGTCCACCCCGCGCAGCGCGGCGCGACGCAGGACCATCGCGCCGCGATCGGCGAGCGCGCGCACCAGGACGCTGGTGAAGGCGTCCCTGCCGACGTGCGCGGCCTTCGGGATGCCCGTGATGAGCACGGCGAGCCCCCGCTGATGGTCGCGGCTCACCAGGGTGGTGGCGGCCTGGGCGGCCACGGCGGCGGCGCTCACGGCGTCCGCGTACCGCTCGACGGGGCCGTGCGGCAGCCGGACAGGACGGGGCTGCTCGGCGACCCTGGTGTGGCGGTAGGCCCCGTCGGCGGCGGCGAACTCCTCCTCGCGCAGCTCCCACGCCCGGCGTCCCGCGCACGCGTCGACGTAGCGTCCCGCCGCGGCGACGGAGTCGATGAGCATGGACACCGGCCGCATCGCCAGCGTCTGGGCGACGAAGCGGGAGGAGGCCACCAGCAGGTCCGCGGCCGGCTGGCCCAGGTGCCGCTCCAGTTCCCGCCGGATCCTCGGGGCGTGCTCGGCCAGCGCCAGGGCGGCGGGTACGGCGGGCGGCAGCTTCGGCAGGCGGGCGACCTGCCCGGCCAGGGCGAGCCCGGTACCGGCCAGGTGCAGGCCGAGACTCACCGCGGCGCGGGCCTGCTGCTCCACCCCGTCGAGCGCCGGAGGGCGGTCGCGTGCCGGGGTGCCGTCGGCGCGACCGTCGCGCTCCGAGGAACGGTCGGCACGACCGTCTTCCATGTCGAGCTCGTCGACGATGGCGACGAGCTTGTCCAGGTCCGTCGTTGCCGCGTCACAGCCCACGAACACGCAGCCGAGCGCGCCGTTCACCTCGGCCCTGTCCACACCGGCCGCGCGCAGCCGATCTTCGAGGGCGCGCGCCGCCTGGTCGGTGCCCGGCCCGCCGAGCTGCCTTAACGCGATGCGGACGCCGCCCGGGCACTTCTGGATCCGGCGAGGACGGGGGAACCTGCTCCGCAGCGAGTCGGGGAGTATCCCGAGCACGGTGTCAGCGGCGAGCGACCACATGCCGCCCCCTTCGTCGAACCGTGCGGGCGTTGCTCAGCGCACGTGGCAACCCGGATCTCACCCGCCCGACCGCGCACGCCCGGTGGTGCTCGTGCGCGAGCCCCGGGAGGTGGCGGGCTTGCGCTGGGCCCCTCTTGAGGTCGCGCTCTTCGACGCGGCGGACGCCGCGGTGCCGCGCTTCGACCCCGAACCGCCCTTCGCGGAGCTGCTCTTCGAGGCGGTGGAGCTCTTGGTCGCGGTGCCCTTCGCAGCGGCGGTGCTGCTCTTCGAGGCGGTGCTGCTCTTGGCCGGGGTGCTGCTCTTGGCCGGGGTGCTGCTCTTGGCCGGGGTGCTGCTCTTGGCCGGGGTGCTGCTCTTGGCCGGGGTGCTGCTCTTGGCCGCGGTGCCCTTTGCAGCGGCTGTGCTGCTCTTCGAGCCGGTGCTGTCCTTCGCCGGGGTGGCGCTCTTCGAGGCGGTGCTGTCCTTGGCGGTGCTCTTGGGGGTGCTCTTGGGGGTGGCGGTCGCGGTCGTCCGGGTCGCTTCCGCGGCGGGCTGGGACTCCTGCCTGCGTTCCCGTGACCGGTCGTCCCCTTCCCGGCCGCGCGCCGCGATCATCGCTCCCGCGCCGATGGCCGCGGCCACCGGCCACTCCAGTACGCCGAAGGCCGCGAGCGCGCCCAGCGCCCCGTAGTAGGCGATGCGCTCGGGGGGTGGCAGGAACGTCCGGGCGACGTCCACGGCATGACCGACCTCCTGCCGGGAAACGCGCGGCAGATCCATCTGCGGCAGCTCGACGTGTGGCAGGTTCACGTGCGGCAGGTTCACGTGGGGCATCGCCAGATGCGGCATCCGCAGATCCGGGCGGCGGACCTGGATGCTGATCAGCGGCAGGTCGAGCGTGAGCTCGTTGGACGGGCGCGCTCGAGACCGGGCGACGGCCATGGTTCCTCCCCACGTCGAGGACGTCGGACGCCACGGGCGTGCTCCGGCATGGCCGACGGTCGCACCCGAACCCCGGAGCGACCCCCGTCTTCCACTCCTTCGCAAGGCCGCGTATTCCGACTAAGGGTTCCGTGCCCACTTTTATGGTCAGATATCCGGTTTAGTGCACCCCTTCCGGATTCAACGGCGACGGCCATCGTCACGCTCGAAGGAGCACGACGATGGCCGTCACGTCCGGCCTAGCGAGAGACGTACTCCGCCAGTACGGCGGCCGCCCCCTCCGGGTCGTCGACCGGGTGCCGCTTGTTGGCGTTCTGCCAGGAGTAGCTGGCTCCGCCGTACCCGACGAAGACCCACACCGGCAGGCCGGGGGCGGGCCGGTGCACCATCAGGGCGGTGTTGCCGTCCCGCAGCTCGGCGTTGACGCCGAGCAGGACGAGCTGGTCGCGCAGCCGGACGAGCCGGTGCTGCTCGTCGAGCCACGCCAGGTCGGCCGCGCCGGCGGGCGCGATCCGGGTCACCGGGCGCTCCCCGGTCGCCCGCGATCCGGTCGAGGCACGTCCTCCCCCTCCTCTGTAGGATCCACGGCCCCGCGTCAGGAACGCAGGAAGGCGCCCAGGGTGTCGTTGAACGCGCCGGGCTCCTCGCTGAACGGGGCGTGGCCGCTGTTGGCGAACCTGGCCACCTGCGCCTTCGGCAGCCGGTCGGCCAGCCACTGGTCGAGGTCGCCGGGGAAGATCTTGCTGTGCGCGCCGTACACCAGCAGGGTCGGCACCGTGAGCTCGGGCAGGACCGGGCGCAGGTCGGCGTAGGCCATGTCGTACCAGATCGACAGCGCCGCCGACGTGGCCATCTTGGTGGTCTCGGCGTAGACGGCGTCGATCACCTCGTCCGGCGGCGTCTCGGCGAAGCACGCGGCGATGAACGGCTTGATCACGCTCGGCCTGGCGTGACGGACGCCCTGGGCGAAGACGGCGAGGTCGGTCGCGGAGTAGCCGCCCTGGAGCGGGAAGTCCCACCCCTCTCCGTCGAGGAAGCGCGGCGACTGGTCGACGAAGGCCGCCGACCGCAGCAGGTCGCAGCCGTACTGCCGGACGTACGACAGGATGACCGAGGCGCCCATCGACCAGCCCACCAGGCAGACGTCGCGCACCCGCAGATGCTCCAGCAGCTCGCGGACATCGCGGGCGTACTGCGCCAGGGTGTGGCCGTCATCCGTTTTTCCCGACAGGCCATGCCCGCGCAGGTCCACGGTGATGACCCGGTTGGACTCGCTGAGCGGGCCCACGTTCTGTCCCCAGAACGTGCTGTTCATCGTCCACCCATGGATGAGCAGGACGGCGGGCCCAGAACCCTGGTCCTCGTAGTAGAGCGGAACACCGTCTGACAACTCCAGATATGACATCGTGTCTCTCCCGCAAGTGGAAATGTCCGGGCCGTAACGACTATCCGCTATGCGCCCTGGCCGCCCAAGGGTTTCGGCCGCGTTGCATAGGGGTTGCATTCGGTACTAGCTTCTCGGCAGGGAGATCATGGACGACTCGACGCGACGGCTGGCCCGCGCTCGCGAGAGCGCGCTGAGCGGCCGACGACCTGCGCAGGTACGCCCCGAGGTACGGGCGTCGTGGGACCGTGCGCGCCTGCAGGGAGTCCATCCCGACCGCTCGCTGCCGCCCATCGAGCTGGCCGAGGACCGGGTGCGCGGGTTGCGGCGCGATCATCCGATGGCCACGGTCTGGCCCATGCTGCTCGGCACGCTGCGCGACGCGGCAACCCAGCCCGGCCATCTGGTCTTCGCGAGCGACGCGGCGGGGCACCTGCTCTGGGTCATGGGCGACCGGTCGGCGCGCACGCTGGCCGAGGGCGTGAACCTGGTGCCGGGCGCCCTGTGGAGCGAGGACAAGGCGGGCACCAGCGGCGTGGGTACGGCGCTCGCGCTGGGCCGGCCGTTCCGGGTGCGCGGCCCCGAGCACTTTCTGTCGGTCGCGGTGGACTTCACCTGTTCGGCCGCGCCCATCAGGAACCCGGTGACCGGCGAGCTGCTCGGCGCCATCGACGTGACCTGCCCCACGCGCGCCGCCAACTCGCTGTCGCTGTCGCTGGTCGCCGCGGCGGCGCGGCTGGCCGAGGCGCAGCTCGGCGAGCAGACCAGACAGCAGGACGAGCGGCTGCGCATGCGCTACCTCGACCACGTCATGCGTCACAAGGGGATTCACAGCGCGCTGGTCGGCGCCGACGGCCGCGTGCTGCACGCCTCGCCTGGCGGCTGGCTGCCGCGACGTTGGCCCTGGCCGCCCCGCGAGGGCCCCGCGACGCTCCCCGACGGCCGCCGGGTGGTGTTCGAGCAGCTGTCGGCGGCCGGGCCCTTCGCCGTGCACTGCGTCGACGGCCTCGACAGCACCGGCGATGCGCTGCTGCTGCACGCCCTCGGCCGGGACCGCGCGTGGATCCGTCTGGACGGCGCCGCCCACGAGCTCAGCGCCCGCCACAGCGAGCTCGTCGTGCTGCTGGCGGCCCATCCCGCCGGGCTGACCGCCGACGCGCTGGCCCGCCAGACGTACGGGCAGGGCGGCAAGACGGTCACCGTTCGCGCGGAGATGACCCGGCTGCGCCGTATCCTCGGCTACCGCCTGGGTTCCGACCCGTACCGGCTGCTCGGGCAGACGGTGGCCGATTTCCTCTCCCTGGACGACGACCTGGCGACCGAGGGGGTGGGCGAGCTGCTCGACCGCTACCGGGGGCCGCTGCTGCCGTCCTCACGCGCCGAAGGCGTCGAGGCGCTGCGCGACCGGCTGCACCAGCGCCTGCGCGGGAAGGTCCGCTCCCACGGCGACGCCGACGCCATGACGCGCTGGCTCACCTCCCCGCACGGACATGACGACCTGCTGGTACGGCAGGCCCTGTCAGCCCTGTAGCAGCCATCCATCGTGGGGTGGCCGGACAGCTCCCGCCCTTCCCAGGCCAGCCCCACCCCCATGCCACACGACGACTCGGAAACACACTCCTGCGGATCGGCGTACCGATTTCCACCCCAAGAGTGCGATAAATAGCCTCTTCACCCTTGCTGAATTAAACCCCCGACAGATATGCCTACGTAGGCAATTGTCCCTTTTGTGCGCAGCGCGCCTCGCCGCTCCATGCAGTCCCGTCCGTCAAGTCCGCGAGGCCGTACGGGAAAAGAGCCGACTAAGCGATGTTCACGGATTGCCCGCCGCCGAGAGTGGATGCTTGCGGTGGCGACGCGCCCGGCGACCTGCGGCGAACGCGGCTTCGGCGAAGGCACGCAGACTCGGCTGGAAAATCCGCCGAGTCAAGCGAGAAGCATGTTGCACAAAGAAGCGGGAATGTCCGTTTATCTGCTGATCGGCGGGTTATCTACGTTGCGCGCAAGATAATCCTTCAGGGTTACATGGGGCGTTTTCCAGCAATATGGCGTAGAGCCATGCTGGTGCAAGAAAGTCTTTTCAGGGGGGAATCACGCAATGAAGAAGTTCAAGCGCGTCGTCACAGCAGCGGCCGTCTGCTCCGTTCTGAGCGCCGGCACTGTGGGTCTCGGCGCCGCGACCGCCGCGACCGCCGCCAGCGCTGCCACCGTCAGCGCCTCCACCAGCGAGAGCTGGGGCTGCGGGCACGGTCGCTGCGGAGGCTGGGGCTGGGGCGGCCGGGGCCTGTTCCACCGGTTCAAGAGGCAGATCCAGGCACAGCGTCAGTTCCAGAAGCAGCTGCAGAAGCAGATGCAGCACCAGTCGCAGAACCTGCACCAGAACGTCGCCTTCCACCTGAACACCTCGGCGGACTCCGACAGCCTCGCCGACGCCATCGCCAAGCAGAAGGCGGACGCGGAGGCCAGGAACAAGGCCGACGCCGACGCGCTGGGCACGGCGGAGTCCGACGCCGACGCCAACCAGCGTGCGGACGCCGACGCGCGGAACAAGGCTGACGCGGACGCCGACGCGGACGCCGACGCCGACGCCAAGAACAAGTCCGACGCCGACGCGCGGAACAAGGCAGTGCAGGACCACATGGTCGACCAGCGCAACGACCAGCGCAACGACCAGCGTGCCAACCCGGTGAACACGGCTGACTCCGACTCGGACTCCGATGCCGACGCCGACGCCAAGCAGCAGCAGAAGCAGGAGGCCGACGCCGACGCCAAGAACAAGGTCGACGCCAAGAACAAGGCCGACGCCGACGCCGACGCCCACAACAAGGCCGACGCCGACGCCGACGCCAAGAACAAGGTCGACGTCAAGAATAAGGTCGACGCCGACGCCGACGCCAAGAACAAGGTCGACGCCGACCAGCGCAACGACCAGGACCAGCGCGCCAACCCGCGGACCGACGTCCACCAGGACGCCAACCCGCGGACCGACGTTGACCAGCGCAACGACCAGGACCAGCGCGCCAACCCGGTGAACAAGGCCGACGCCGACGCCAAGCAGAAGCAGGAGGCCGACGCCGACGCCGCCGCCCTGGCCAAGCAGAAGCAGGAGGCCGACGCCCTGGCCAAGCAGAAGCAGGAGGCCGACGCCGAGGCCAAGCAGCGTGCCGACGCCGACGCCCGCAACAAGGCCGACGCCGACGCCGACGCGAAGAACACCACCGACGCGCGCAACCAGGCCGACGCCGACGCGGACGCCGACGCCAAGCAGGCGCAGAAGCAGAAGCAGGAGGCCGACGCCGAGGCCAAGCAGCGTGCCGACGCCGACGCCCGCAACAAGGCCGACGCCGACGCGAAGAACACGAACACCAACACGACCGACGCGAGCAACAAGGCCGACGCCGACGCTGACGCCAAGCAGAAGCAGAAGCAGGAGGCCGACGCGGAGAACGAGAACACGAACACCGCACGCAACCGGGCCGACGCGGTGAACACCGCGCGTAGCCAGGCCGACCCGCAGAACAACAGCACGAACACGAACGACGCGACGAACACGACCGACTCGCGTAACGACGCACGTAATGACGCGGCGAACACGAGCACCAACCACAACCACGCCGACGCCGACTCGCGGAACTGGATCGAGAACGAGATCAAGAACCGCCTCGAGCAGCGGGCCCTCCTGGTCCAGCTGCGCAACGAGGTCGAGCTCGAGCTCAGGCGCAGGATCGCCGCCGCGATGGTCGGCGACCGCAGCATGTGATCCCCACTGAGGGACCCACTGAAGACCCGCTGAGGACAAGGTAGCCGCGCACTTTGTGCGGCGACGGGGGCCGGCCCTACCACCGGCACCCGCCTTGGCCTGGGTGATCAGTCCCGCCGAGGCTCGACGAGCACCGGCGGGGCGGCGGCCGGCGCCGGAGGAACCACGGACCGGCCGCCGCCAGGCGGGAACTCGTCGCGATGAACCCTGGGGGCCGAGCGGACACCGTCCGCCCGGCCCCCTTCGCACGCCCGGGACCCTCAAAGCGCGCCACCGGTGAACGTGCGGCGGGCGCCGTTCGGCCGGATCGTCAGTGGGCGGTCCAGCCGCCGTCGACCGGCAGGATCGCGCCCGTGATGTAGGAGGCGGCGGGCCCGGCCAGCAGGAGCGCGGCGGCGGTCAGCTCGCCGGTCTCCGCCCAGCGTCCCGCGGGCACCTGGTGCTCGAGGAAGTCGCGCACCCGCGGATCGTCGTCGACGTTCGCGTTGAGCGGGGTGCGAAACGGTCCGGGGGCCAGCGCGTTGACGCAGATCCCGGTGCCGGCCAGTTCGACCGCCAGGCTCCGGGTGAGCTGGACGACCGCGCCCTTGCTGGCGGCGTAACCGGCCCGGCCCGCGGCGCCGACGAGGCCGAGCGCGCTGGCGAGGGTGACGATGCGGCCGTATCCGGCGGTGCGCATGTGCGGGACGGCCGCCTGGCAGGCCAGGAAGGTCCCGACGACGTTGACGTCGAGGCAGCGGCGGAGGGTGGCCGCGTCCAGGTCGCCGAGCTCTCCCCTGGCTTGGACGCCCGCGCTGGTCACCAGGATGTCCAGCCGCCCGAAGCGGTCGGCGATCTCGTCCACGACCCGGTGGACGGCGTGCTCGTCGCTGACGTCGCAGGCCAGCCCGATGGCCGGTCGGCCGGTGGCGGCCGTGATCCCGGCAGCGACCTGCTCGCCGGTCTCCCGCGACCGGCCGACGACGGCGACGGCCGCGCCCGCCTCGGCGAGGGCCTGCGCGATCGCGTGCCCGAGCCCTGACGTACCGCCGGTGATGATCGCGGCCTGCCCGGTCAGATCCGTGTCCACGCCACTGCCTCGCTCATGTCGCCGCTCCTTCGTGCTGCCGCGCCTGCCGCATCCTAGCTGGCCCCCCCGCAGCCGAACCGCGCGCCCAGGATCCCGCCGAGCCCCGCGAGCGGGCCGCGCGCGAAACGGGATTCCCGCGAGCGGGCCTGCGCGAAATCGGATCTCCCGAGAGCGAGCCCCGCCCCAAATCTCTTCCGGATCGCAGCCGTCCGCTGACCCCCGCGCGCCGAATCAAGCCTCGAGGACTCCGGCCGGACCCCTCGACCAACGGCACACGCATCCATCCGAAGGATCACACTGACATGAAGCCCAGGATCAACCGGCGTGCCCTGATCGGGCTGGCCGCCGCGGCGGCGCTGACCGCCTCGTCCCTCGCCCTGCTGCAGCCGACGACCGGTACCGCCTCCTCGCACCGCGAGGCGCCGCTGATCGCCGGGGACCCGCGCAACGACAACACCGACGTCTACGCGTTCGTCAGCCCCGACAAGCCGGACACCGTCACCCTGCTCGCGAACTTCCTCCCCTACGAGGAGCCGAACGGGGGCCCCAACTTCTACACCTTCGACACCCAGTCCCGCTACAACATCAAGATCGACAGCAACGGTGACGCCCTGCCGGACATCACCTACCGGTGGACCTTCCGCGACGACGACCGGCGCGGCACCTCGACGTTCCTCTACAACAACGGCCCCGTCACCTCGATCAACGACCCGAACCTGCTGTTCAGGCAGCGCTACACGCTCCAGCGGATCACCCCCCACGGGGTGACCACCCTGGTCAGGAACGGCGTCGCCGCCCCCAGCAACACCGGGGCCGCGTCCATGCCGTCCTACGCCACGCTGCGGGCCCAGTCGATCACCCCCGTGCGCGGGGGCGGCAGGTCGTTCGCGGGCCAGGCCGACGACTCCTTCTTCCTCGACCTGCGGGTCTTCGACCTGCTCTACGGCGGCAACCTGTCCGAGGTCGGACAGGACACCCTCAAGGGGTACGGCGTGCAGACGCTGGCCCTGCAGGTGCCCAAGGACGCCGTGGCGCTCATGGGGGACGCCAAGCGCAACCCCGTGATCGGCGTGTGGTCGAGCGTGGACAAGTGGAGCCCGCAGGGCTTCAAGCAGGTATCCCGCCTGGGACAGCCGCTGGTCAACGAGGTCGTCCTGCCCGCCGGGCTCAAGGACGCCTTCAACTCGGTGAGCCCCCGCAAGGACGCGGACCTGCCCGCCGTCGTCAAGCGGGTCACCAACCCGGAGGTCCCGAAGTTGCTGGAGAAGATCTACGGCCTGAAGGCGCCCAAGACCCCGCGC
This sequence comes from Nonomuraea sp. NPDC059194, assembly GCF_042754765.1. NCBI lineage: Bacteria > Bacillati > Actinomycetota > Actinomycetes > Streptosporangiales > Streptosporangiaceae > Nonomuraea > Nonomuraea sp. NPDC059194. Next base: position 185,430 of record NZ_JBHZBH010000010.1, read on the forward strand.
GACGACCTGGTCGAGATCTTCCTGACCGGCATCGCCAAGGGCAACGGCCCGATCAAGGCCGACCTCAACTCGCAGACCCTCAACAAGGACGCCGGCGAGCTGCGTCCCGCCGAGATGCTGCGGCTGAACATGGCCATCCCGCCCGCCGCCTCCCCCAACAGGCTGGGCGTCCTCGCCGGTGACCTGCAGGGCTTCCCGAACGGCCGCCGCCTCACCGACGACGTCGTGGACATCGCGCTCCAGGCGATGGCGGGCGCCGCCCGTACCGGCAAGCTCGTCGACGCCCTGGCCTCCGGCGACAAGGTCGACGCCAACGACAAGGCGTTCGGCACGTCCTTCCCCTACGTCCCGCTCCCCGGCAACACCTCGGCCTACGCCGGTTAGGCGCGCTGAGCCCACGCGGGGCCGGGCACTCCGGCCCCGCCTCCCGTCCGAGACCCTTGGAGGTCGTCATCGTGAGGCCATCACGACGCGGGGTGACGCTCGCCGCAGGCGGCCTGGTCCTGGCCGTCGCCCTGACCGTCACCGCCACCCTGCTCCCCTCATCCGCTCCACCCGCCGCGGCCCCGCCCGCCCCCGCCGTACACGTGGAGACGTCCGTGTCCGCGACGTCCGCGCGCGCGGCCGTCGGCGCGCTGAACGCCCGGCTGCGGCGGCTCCCGCTCGACCACCACGCGTGGGCCCAGCTCGGCGCGGCCTACGTGCAGGAGGCCAGGATCACCTCCGACCCGTCCCTCTACGCGCGGGCCCAGCAGGCCCTCGACCGCGCCGCCGCGCTGGCCCCCGACGACCCCGCCACCCTGACGGGCAGCGCGGCCCTGGCCGCGGGACGGCACGACTTCGCGCGAGCGGTACGGCTGGCCGACCGGGCGATCGCCGCCAACCCGTACGGCGCGACCGCCTACGGGGTGCTCGCCGACGCCTACACCCAGCTCGGCAGGTACGGCGAGGCCGCGAAGGCCGCCGACCGGATGATGGCGCTGCGCCCCGGCATCTCCTCCTACACCCGCGCCTCCTACGCCGCCGAGCTGCGCGGCGACCTCGTCCAGGCCCGCAAGCTGCTCGACTACGCGCTGCTCGACGCCTACGCACCCGAGGACGTCGCCTACGCCCGCTACTCGCTCGGCGAGCTGTCGCTGCACGCGGGCGATTTGCCCGCCGCCGCCGAGCAGTACCAGCGGGCCCTGGACCGCGCCCCCGGCTTCGCCCCCGCGCTCGCCGGGCGGGCCAGAGCCGCCGCGCTGTCGGGACGGCTCCCCCAGGCGCTGGACGACTACGCCACGCTGGTCGCCCGGCTGCCGCTGCCGCAGTACATCATCGAGTACGGCGAGGCCCTCGCCGCGGCGGGCCGCGACCCTGCACCGCAGTGGCGGCTGCTGGCGGCCCAGCGCGCGCTCATGGACGCCGCGGGCGTGAAGGACGACCTGACCTGGGCCGAGTTCGAGGCCGACCACGGCTCGCCCGCCAAGGCCGTGGCCCATGCCCGCGCCGAGTACGCCCGCCACCCCAACCTGTCGGCCGCCGACGCCCTGGCCTGGGCGCTCCACCGCGCGGGACGCGACCGCGAGGCCCTACCGTACGCGATCAAGGCCACCTCTACCGGCTGGCGCAACGCGCTGGTCCTCAGGCACCGCGCCGCCATCGAGCGCGCGCTCGGCGACGGCGCCGCAGCCGATCGCACCACCGCCCGCGCCGTGGCGGCCAACCCCGCGTTCGTGCCCGCCCTTCCCGCCCTTGCGAGGTTCTCGTGAAATGGCACGGTCTGTGCGCCGCACTGGCGATGGCGTCCGCGCTGACGGCGGGCCTGGCCCAGCCGGCGACCGCCGGGACCGGCAGGCTCGCCCACCCCCTGGGCAACTTCACCGTCAACCACTACGACGGCCTGAAGGTCCTGCCGGACCGGATCGAGAACCTCGCGGTCGTGGACCGCGCCGAGCTGCCGACGCTGCAGACCAAGCCGTCGGTGGACGCCGACGGGGACGGTACCGTCTCCGACACCGAACGCGCGGCGCACGCCACCGCCGAGTGCGCCGCGCTGGCCGCGGCCCAGCGGCTCACCGTGAACGGCGCGGCCAGGCCATGGCGGGTCGCCTCGGCGGCGTACGGCTACATGCCGGGCCAGGGCGGGCTGTGGACCAGCCGCCTCACCTGCCGCCTGCGAGCGGACGGCGAGACTGGAACCGTCGGGTTCAGCAACGGCTTCCTCACCGACCGCATCGGCTGGCGGGAGATCACCGCCGTGGCCGAGGGCGTCCGGCTGGCCCGCTCGACGGTGCCCGCCACCAGCGTCAGCCAGGAGCTGCGCCGCTACCCGGACGATCTGCTGGCCAGCCCGCTCGACCAGCGCACGGCCGAACTGTCCGTCACGCCGGGCGCGGGATCAGACTCTTCCGTGCCCGCGCTGCCCGGCATCGTCGCCGTGGGAGGCCCGATCGGCGACGCGCTCGCGACGCTCGACCGCACCTTCACCGGGCTGGTCGGCGCGACGTCGCTCACGCTGCCGCTCGGCCTCCTCGCGGTGCTGCTGGCCGCGGTCCTCGGGGCCGGGCACGCGCTGATCCCTGGACACGGCAAGACCGTCATGGCCGCCTACCTGGCGGGCCGCAGGGGCCGACCGAGGGACGCACTGCTGGTCGGCGCGACGGTGACCGTGACCCACACGGCGGGGGTGCTGGTGGTGGGGCTGCTGCTGACCCTGTTCTCCGGGCTCGCGGGAGAGACGGTGCTGGCCTGGCTGGGTACGGCGGGCGGCCTGCTGATCACCGCCATCGGCGCGGGGCTGGCCCGCTCGGCCTGGAGATCGTTCGGCACGGGCACCCCCACCACCGCCTTCCACGGCCACGGGCATGGGCACGGGCATGGGCACGGGCATGGGCACGGGCACGGGCACGGGCACGGGCACGGGCACGGGCACGGGCACGGGCACGGGCATGGGCACGGGCATGAGCACGGGCATGAGCGCGCCGGGGCGACGGCGACCCTTGTGGAAGAGCGGCCGGAGCCGGACCGCCCCACCCCCGTCCCGCCCGCCCCTGGTCGCCGCGGCCTGGTCGGCCTCGGTGTGGCGGGCGGCCTGGTACCCAGCCCGTCGGCGCTGATCGTGCTGCTGGGCGCGATCGCGCTGGGCCGTACCTGGTTCGGCGTCGCCCTCGTCCTCGCCTACGGTCTGGGCATGGCGGCGACCCTCACCGCCACCGGCCTCCTGCTGGTCACGTTCGCCGCCCGCCTCGACCGTCTCGCGCGCGCGGGCCGGGCCCTGCCCGCCCGCCTGTCGGCCCTCGCCCCGGCAGCGACCGCGCTCCTCGTGGTCCTGCTCGGCCTCGGCCTCACCCTCCGAAGCCTCGGCGACCTCCTGTGAGCCCCCACCGGCCAGGTCCATCGACCGGCGGGCGGGCTTCCAGGACCGCGCGACACCGCAGGGTGACCGCCGCGACCCTGACGATCAGGCCGGTGGGCATTGACAGCCGACCCGTGCGCGCTGGAGCGTGGGGCACGCGGGCCACGAATCGGGCATCGCACCCGTCCACGAGCCGAGTGGCCGCGAATCAGAGACATGCGGATGGCGACGGGAGGGCACATGCGATCGGAACCGGGGTCGGAGCGGGACCGGTCGGGCGACGGCCGAAATCCCGGGCTGGAAGAGCTGCTCGGCCGGGTGGCCCGCGGCGACCGCGGCTCGTTCGAGCACGTCTACGAGCTGGTGGCGGCCCGAGTCTTCGGCATGGTGGTGCGCGTCCTGCGCGATCGCGCGCAGAGCGAGGAAGTCGCCCAGGAGGTGCTGGTGGAGGTGTGGCGCAACGCCGCCCGCTACGAGCCCGGCCGTGGTTCGGCCATGGCATGGATCATGACGATCGCCCATCGCCGCGCCATCGACAGGGTGCGCTCGGCCAGCGCGGTCACGGAGCGGGAGGACAGGGTCGCGCGCATGGACGTGCGCAGGCCCTTCGACGAGGTGGCCGAGTCGGTGGAGAACAGCCTGGAGCGCGAACGGCTGCGCAGGTGCCTGTCGGGGTTGACGGAGCTGCAACGGGAGTCGGTGACCTTCGCCTACTTCGGCGGGTTCTCCTACCGTGAGGTCGCCGAACTGCTCAAGGTTCCGCTCGGGACCATCAAGGCCCGCATGCGCGACGGCCTCATCCGGCTGCGCGATTGCCTGGGAGTGGAGAGATGAACGGCGGGCAGGACGTGCACACGCTGGCGGGTGCCTACGCGCTGGACGCCATCGACGACGAGGTGGAGCGCAGGCGCTTCGAGGCGCACCTGGACGGGTGCGACGACTGCGCGCGGGAAGTCAGGGGGCTGACCGAGACGTCCGCCCGCCTCGGTCTGGCGATGGCCGCGCCGCCGCCGCCCGAGCTGCGGAGCCGGGTGATGGCCGAGATCGGCCAGGTACGGCAGCTGCCTCCGGTCGTGACGCGGCCGGGATCGCGTCGCGGGTTCGCCCGCCGTACGGTGGGCGCGCGCGTCGCCAAGGTGGTCGCCGCCGCGAGCGTGGCCGCGGCGGTCGCGCTGGGCGTGCTCGCCTACCAGGCCAGGACCGAGCTCGACCAGATGCGCACGGCCACCAGGCAGGTGGAAGCGGTGCTGGCGGCCCCCGACGCGCGCCGGGCCAGTGTGAAGGAGGGGCAGGGCGTGGCGGGCACCGTGGTGCTTTCCCGCTCGGCGGGGCGGATGGTGTTCATCGCCTCGGGTCTGGCGCAGCTGCCCGAGGACAAGACCTACCAGCTCTGGCAGCTGTCGCCGGGGCAGGCGCATCCGGCGGGACTGCTGCGGCCGGACGACACCGGCTACACCGCGCCGACGCTGGCCGTACCGATATCGGGGGCCACGTCGGTCGGGCTGACCGTCGAACCGGCGGGCGGCTCTGCCGCGCCGACCACGACCCCGCTGCTGGTGATGGACCTCCCGGCCGCCTGACACCTGCCTCGGCCACCGCAGGCGCACGACCGAAGCCACGTGACACCTGCCTCGGCCACCGCGCGCCGAAGCCACGTGACGTCGGCGGCTGTCACCCGTGGTGTGCGACCAAGGCGGGCTCACCGCAGGGCGACCGCGGACACCTTGCTGTGGATCTCCGACACCAGGAACAGCCGCTTGCCGCCGAACCTGAACAGCGCCGTGGGGGCCAGCCCGATGAGGTCGCGCGAGTAGGCGGGGCCCATGGCCCCGCCCGACCCGTCGACGAGCTTCAGCCGGTACGCCTGGGGCGGCTCCTCGTAGGTCCCGCCGCGCATCACGATGGCCGTCTCGCGGTCGATCAGGGCGGGGATCGCGGTGGCCGACTCGCCCAGACTCCTGCTCCAGAGCAGCCCCGCGTTCCTGAGGTCGATCGCCACCACGGCGTTGCTGGATCGGTAGTCGTTGACCTTGCGCTCGGTCGTGAGCGTCACCATGGTCCGTCCCGCGACGAGCGCCCTGAACCGGCCGCGGTCGGTGCCGCTGAGGCCCACGGGGGACAGGTCGAGCGTGCCGTACTCACCAGTCTGCGGGATCGTGGTGACCCGCCGCCTGTCCTTGCCCAGGACCAGGTAGCGCGGCCTGCCGTGGGCCGCGGCCAGCACGACGGGCCGGGCGGAGACGAGCCAGGTGCCCAGGCCGGAGTCGCGGCCCACCTGCGCGGCGGTCAGATCGGTGCGCCATCGTCTCGCGCCGGTCGAGGGGTCCACGCCGAACACCGCAAGCGGGTAGGACCTGTCGCACGAGGCGAGCATGACGGCGCCGTCGGGCGCGGCCAGCACGTCGGTGAACGCACAGGAGCCGTGAACGTTCTTGATCTCCCAGCGCTTCACGCCGTCCGCCAGGTCGTAGCCGACGGCGCTGCGGCCGTAGGCGACGACGACGGACTGTCTCACGATCGCCAGCGAGGCCCGGTGCGGCGGGGAGAGGCCGTCCTCGCGCAGCGAACGGTAGTGGCCGGTGTCCCTGAGGTCGGCGCTCCACACCCGCCCGCCGGTGGCGAGGTCGACGAGCGTGATCGCCGAACAGTCGACGTGGGTCAGGCCCTGCGCCGCCTCCCGCTGCCTGACGGCTCCGTAGGCGAGGACCGCGCGGCCGTCGCTGTCCTCCTGGCCGACGCCGCAGAACTCGCCGCCGTCGGGTGGTGGCAGCGTCCATTTCAGCCTGCCGGTGGCGACGGCGCGGGCGGCGACGCCGGTGGCGTGCGCGCGGACGAGGAGACCGTCGGCCAGCCATGAGCCGAACGATCCCGCGTGCCCCGCGTGGTCGTCGGTGGCGGCGGCAACGGCCCACGCCTGCTCGCCGGTCAGTTCGGACCGCTGGTTCGGGGAGGGTTGGGCGGTTCGCTCCTCGCGCGGACCGCCGTCGACGGAGCCGCCTGCCCCGCCGTCCCACGGTCGTACCAGGACGGCTGCCACGACCGCCAGGATCAGCATCCCTGCCAGGACCAGCACGAACCTGCCCCGGGGCGGGACCGGCGAGGGCGCGCCGCGGACCGGGCCGTCGAGCCCGGTTTGTCGCTGATCCCCCTGATGCACAGCTGTACTTTAGTAACCGAACCAGCACAAGGAGCAACAACGGCGCACTGATAGCGCAACTCTTTACGGCGTAATGTATTGTGTGAGTTCGAAATAGCTTATGCCGTATAGAGATAAGGGGATCCCATGCCGTCCGCGACCCTCCACGACGGATCCACGATCGAGATGGAGATCCACGGTTCGGGGCCGACCGTCCTGCTGCCGCTCAACCCCGCGCCCGCCGAAGAAGGTCCCCAGGCCGAGGAGATGCGCAAGTGGGGCGCCGACCCCTCTCTCGGCCACTCCGTCCTCACCGGTCTGAGCGACGCGTTCAGGGTCGTCGCCTTCGACTACGAGGGGCACGTCATGCGCGTGCCGAAAGCCGACACGCTCACACCTGACAACGTCGCCGCGGACCTGCTCGCCATCGCCGACGTGGCGGGCGCCGACCGGTTCGCCTACTACGGGTACTCGTGGCTGGCCGTGATCGGCATCCAGCTCGCCATCCGCACCGATCGCCTCACCGCGCTCGCCCTCGGCGGCTACCCGCCCCTCGGGGGGCCGTACGACGGCATGCTCGCCGTGACCAGCGCCTCCCACCGGATGGCCCTCGAAGCCCCGAGCACGCCGCCCACCAAGGGCGAGGTCGGCGACTGGTCGAGCGTCTCGGTGTCACTGTCACACGACCAGGCCCGCCAGTTCATGACGCTCTACCAGGCGCTGCGGGGCTTCGACGACCGTGCCGCCCAGGACCGGATCACCTGCCCCAGGCTGTGCTTCGCCGGGTCGGCCGACACGATCGAGTACGGCCCCGCCTGGGGGAACGTGCGGGTGGACATCGCCGGGCCCGTCCTCGCCCATCGCGCGGAGCTCGAACGGCTCGGCTGGCAGGTGCGCGTCCTCGACGGGCTCGACCACATGCAGGCCATGCAGGCCAGCCAGGTCCTGCCCGTCATCCGCCCGTGGCTGACCGCCGAGCTCGCGTCGGTCACGAGCTGACGCAGCGGCCACACACCCGAGCGTCAGTCTCGGGCTGACGCAGCAGGCACACACCCGAGCGGGCTGACGCAGCGGCCACACACCCGAGCGTCAGTCACGAGCTGACGCCACGCGGCCTGGTTCGGCGGCGATGGCCGTGGCGGGCAGGCGGGCCTCCACCAGGGTGCCGCCCCCCGGGCCCGAGGTCACGACGCAGGAGCCGCCGAGCTCGGCCGCGCGCTCGCGCATCGACGACGTGCCGACGCCCGCCCGGCCGTCGGCCCGCAGGCCCACGCCGTCGTCCTCGACGCCGACCACGACCTGCGCGGCCTCCCTGACCAGGGCGATCCTGACCGTGGACGCCCCGGCGTGCCGGCGCACGTTCGTCACCGCCTCCTGGACGATCCGGTAGGCGGCCACCTCGACCGCCGCCGGCAGGTCGCCGAGCTCACCGTCCACGACCACCTCGACGGCCGTGCCCGCCTCCAGCGTCGCCTCCGCCAGCTGTCGTACGGCCTCGGCCAGTCCGAGGTCGTCGAGCGCGGGCGGGCGCAGGCCGTACACCAGCTCGCGGATGTCGCCCGTGACCGCCTGCATGCCGGAATGGAGGTCCTTGAGCAGGTCGTCCGCGGTGGCGGGGGCGCGCTGGAGGCTGATGCGGGCGATGTTGATCGTCATGGCCATCGCGCCCAGCGTCTGGCCGAGCCCGTCGTGCAGGTCGCGACGCAGCCTGCGGCGCTCCTCCTCGCGGGCGGCCAGGATGCGTTCCCTCGATCGTTGCAGGTCGGCTGCCATGCGCGCGGCGTGCGCCACGTCGGCGACGTACGGCAGCAGCGTCGCGATGACCCGCTCGTCGTGCGCCGCGGCGAACCTGCGCGCCCCCGGACGGCCGATGAGCAGGTGGCCGACCGGCTCGCCGTGCCAGACGAGGGCGATCTCACGGGGCGCGGCCCCGATGTCGCCGCTCTCGACGGACAAACCCCCGCTCACCCGGACGGCGGCGCCGTCCACCGCGAGGCCGTCCCGCACCACCTCGACCACGACGCCCAGCGCCTCGGCCGGATCGGCGCGCCTGACCTCGTGCGTGAGCCGTTCGGCCAGCAGGCGGGGGTCGCCGACCGGGCCGTACATCAGCCGGTCCACCGTCCGCTGCAGGGCTCGGCGCATGGGCTGGAAGAACGCGCCGGCGAACAGCGCCGCGGCCAGCCCCGCCACCTGGTGGTAGCCGGAGACCAGCAGGCTCGACACCCCGCCCACGCCGAAGTAGACCCCGCTGACCGCCGCGATCAGGCCCGCGGCCACGAACGCGCGGCTGATGACCGTGTCGATGCCGAACAGCCGGTAGCGCAGCACCGAGGCCATGACGGCGACGGGGATGAGAGCGGTCCAGAGGACGGCGGGCGCCCAGTAGTCGTCGCCGAGCAGCAGGAAGACGATGTAGATCGCGAACGCGCCGAGCGGCCAGGCGATCTGGCGGCGCGTCGCAGGGTCGCCCCTGCGGAAGCGGACGGCGAGCGCGAACAGCGCGGCGACGACGCACACCTCCATCGCCAGGTAGGCCGCCGCGTAGAGCTGGACGTGGATCTCGGCGAGCGCCTCGATCTTCAGCGGGTTCGGGATGACCGCAGGTCGCTGGGGCCCGCCCGGGTGGGGTTTGGGGCGGACCGCGAGGAGGAAGGCGAGTGCGGCGAACACGGTCATGCTCGCCACGACCAGAGCCCGCCACCGGGGTGAGGGCAGCCTGCCGTCCGGTGAGAGCGCCGGGACCAGCACGGCGAGGATGCCGCCGCCGAACGCCCACGTGACGACCGACGCGATGCGCAGCAGACCGGCCGCGTCCATCGCCTCGGTGCCGGCCGCGCGGAACATCAGCATCCCGAACAGCACGCTCAGCGCGGCGAGGAACCCGCCCGCGCACATCAGCCAGCCCACGACGAGGCGGGGCCGCCGCTCCACGATGAAGGCGCCGACGAGCGGGAAGGCGAGCCCGGCCGCGTGGTCGGGCGTGGCGGGGATGTGCGGCCGCCACCCCTCGGGCAGTCCCGCCTGGAGCACGAACGCCACCACGACCGCGACCATGGACACGGCGGCGACGCTCCACGTGATGGCGCGCGTCCACGCTGCTCCCCGACCGTCCACCTGGGGATTATGTCGGGAATGGGGAGCCGGGCTCAACGTCCGGGGCCGAGGTCAGTCCCTCCCCTGCCACGTCGTCACACAGGCCTCGTTGCCCAGCACCCAGAAGGCGGGCGTGCTGCAATGGTGAAGGGCATGGCCCCTCCCAGTGGCGCGCTACGCGCGTTCGGGGTCGGGACTGTTCTTCCCAGGGGCTTTCCAGCCCCTTCGACCCCGGCCTGGGCCACTTGGAGGGCGAAACCGGAGATCACGCTCGGGGACCGACTTGGATCTCGGCCGGACACCAGAGCATTGCGCGGACTCGGCGGCGGTCATGTGCGACACAAATCCAGGTCGGCATGATGGCGCGTGCTACGGAACGGCGCTAATGAGGTCTTCTCGGTAACTTCTCGTGACGGTTCGTGATCTTTGCCAGGTGGTGCGTCCGTGTTCGAGTTGGAGTAGGACGAGAGCGGCACCAGCCGCTTCATGCCGGCCTGTACCCGTACGCGACAGCGGCCGCGCGCCAACCGCAACCGGCCACCCACCGCCCGGCCACAGCCGGACGGTCATCCGCGCGCCCCGGGGCACCGGACCCGGCCAGCGGCGATGCCAGCCGGTTACCGGGACGACCCCGCCCCCGGGCGCCTCCCCTCCCAGCCAGCCTCTGACGTCCACCCCCACGAACAGAAAGCCGGGAGACCACTCGCCATGTAAGTCACCCACCGCTGCCGCACCACCCCCACCAACGGAACGGCCGCCAACCGCCGACCACCAAAGTCACCAGCATTGCGCGTAGGGGTCGTCTGCCCCATCAGTCGCTGCGCGCTGCTTCGCCGTCTGTCGGCTGTGGGGCGGCTTCGCGCCGCGCGACTTCCTGGTATGTCGCTTCGAGCCGTTCCAGGGGGCCGGGGCCGTCACGGATGATAGGCGGGGCTCCGAGGTGGCGTACTCGTAGTTCGTCCATCAGTTCCGCGATGA